>WOYT01000129.1:2024-14875 GCA_011620695.1 Proteiniphilum sp. | reverse complement strand
AGTAAACGGTGTTATGGGGGTTGGTGATGGCCTGTCGCTTGGCCGGATCGCCTACCTTTCGTTCGCCGTTGTCCAGAAAGGCTACAACCGAAGGTGTAGTGCGTTTGCCTTCATTATTGGGGATTACAACAGGTTCGTTGCCTTCCATGACGGCTACGCATGAATTGGTTGTTCCCAGGTCTATTCCGATTATTTTTCCCATAATTGTTGTTCTATTAATTAATGTAAGTTTATTGTTTCTTCTTTCAGATCCGGCTCCATCTCTTCCCGTGAGGATAACCGGTTTAAGCTACACTCTTCTCTTTTCAAATCCTGTGCCAAAGATTCCGCAGGGATGAAGGACTGACATTCTGTCGCTTTCCCGATAGGATCATTCTTCGATTTTTCAGCGAACGATGCAGCGGTATCAGAAGATTTTTCTATCTTTGGTGATACAGACGTTGCGGTACCTGATCAACAGGCGTGTGGCGTCTGAAATGCGATTATTCCTCTAATCAATAAATGCAAACAGGTATGTTTACACAAAAGGACCTCGAACAACTCAGAGAAAAAGGGATCACACAGGATCAGCTCAGCAGGCAATTGCAATTTTTCAGCACCGGTTTTCCATTTTTACAGATCGTGGCACCTGCATCCCGTTTCAAAGGCATCATGAAAGTGGATGAACAGCAGGAGCAGGTCTGTCTGAAGCGTTGGGAAGCCTATCTGGATGGCGATAAGCGCATCACCAAGTTTGTTCCTGCATCGGGTGCCGCCAGTCGGATGTTCAAAGATCTGTATGCCTTTCTCGATGCGGATTATGATCTGCCCACCACCCCTTTTGAAAAGAAATTCTTCTCCAACCTCCATCTGTTTGCCTTTGCTGTTTCTCTGGATGAGGTGTGCCATGATCTTTATGGTAAGAATGCCTCAGCCCTTTGTGGTGAGGGGAGATACAAAGAGGTGGTAGCGGCCCTTTTACAACCGGAGGGTCTTAATTATGGCAACCTACCCAAGGGGTTGTTGCTGTTTCACTCCTATTCAGAGGGGAACAGAACAGCCGTCGGAGAGCACTTGCATGAAGGGGCTCTCTATGCCCGTCGTGCGGATGGATTGGTGGAAGTACATTTTACTGTGTCGGAAGAACACAGAGAGCTATTTGAACTGCTGGTAGCTGCCCGCAAGCTCAGTTATGAGATTAAGCTGGGTGTCCGTTTCGCTGTTTCATACAGCATACAGAAGCCGTCAACCGACACCCTGGCGGTGGATATGGAAAACCAACCCTTCCGGAATGAGGATGGCAGCCTGCTGTTCCGTCCCGGAGGACATGGCGCGCTGATTGAGAACCTGAATGATATTGACTCAGATATCATATTCATCAAGAACATCGACAACGTGGTGCCTGACAGACTGAAAGCGGAGGAGGCTCATTACAAGAAGCTGCTGGCAGGGGTACTGGTCACCATGCAGCAGCGTGCTTTCTCCTATCTTGAGAAGCTGGACTCCGGGAAAGTGACTTCCGCTGAGCTTGATGAGATGCTCGCTTTTACCGAGAACGAATTGTGCATCACACACAATGAGACCTTTGAGACGGATGATCTGCTCAAAGCCTACCTCAGGCGAAAGCTCAACCGGCCATTCAGGGTGTGTGGCATGGTGAAGAATCAGGGTGAGCCGGGTGGCGGTCCTTTCATCGTGGTCAACCCCGATGGAACTGCCTCGCTGCAGATCCTGGAGAGCTCTCAGATCAACCGCAACGATCCCCGTGCAATGGAAGCTTTCCGCAATGGGTCCCACTTCAATCCGGTGGATCTGGTGTGTGGGGTGAAGTGTTACCAGGGTGACAAGTTCGATCTGACCAAATTTGTGGATCCCAACACCGGCTTTATCTCCCACAAATCTAAAAACGGGAAAGAGTTGAAAGCACTCGAACTGCCGGGTCTGTGGAACGGGGCAATGAGCGATTGGAACACACTCTTCGTGGAGGTGCCTATCTCTACCTTCAATCCGGTGAAGACGGTGAACGATCTGTTGCGTCCGGAGCATCAGCAAAAGGGGTGATCGGGGTGAAGCCGGAATGGATGTTGCGGGCATATGAGAGCTGATATGCAATATTCACCAGATTGATCCGTTTAGATTCTAAACGGATTTTTTCTATTTGAAGCGATTTCATTCATATATCCTTCTGCTGGTCGTGTTGCTTGCGCTCTCCTGTAACAGGGTGCGATTGAGTGATGCCAGGAATCACTATGTGCGGGGTGAATATCATGAAGCGATTGCTGCTTATCGTCTGCTCTACCGGCAAACGCCACGCGAGGAGAGAGCCACGCGTGGCGTGATTGCATATGAGATGGCGGAGAACTACCGTCTGTTGAACCGGTCGGCATATGCTGCAACAGCCTACAGGAACGCTATCCGGGATGGTTATCCCGACAGTGATGCCTCTCTCCGCCTGGCACAGATGCTTCACAGGGAGGGTGATTACCCGGGAGCAATTGATGCTTATCGGCACTATCTTACCCTTGTGCCGGATGACAGGTTGGCTGTTGCCGGTTTGCAGGGTGCTGAAGAGGCGATGAGTGATAAAAGAGGAACAGAAAATGAGTCGCTCCGTTATCTGGTTGTGCGGGCAGATCTCTTCAACGCTTCGCGGAGTGATTTCTCTCCCCTGCTTGCACACGACGATCAACGACTCTATTTCACCTCCTCCAGGGAGGCGATACCGGGAGAGGAGAGGAGTCCGGTGACCGGGACAAAATTTCATGATCTGTATCTTTCTGAAAGAAACAGCCGGGGGGAATGGCAGAAGCCAAAACGAATTGAATCGGCCCTCAACAGCGATCTTGATGAGGGGATAGCATCGGTTACAGCCGATGGTGATTTGATGTTTTACAGTGTTGTAGCAGGAGGGGAGGATCAGCCCGGACTGCCAGGGATCTATCTCTCGAGGAGAATCAACGGCATTTGGTCGGCAGGAAGCAGACTCGATCTGAAAGCCGGCGATTCGCTCTCACTGTTTGCACATCCGGCGGTCTCAGGTTCAGGCGACATCCTCTATTTTGTTTCTGATATGCCGGGGGGAATGGGCGGCAAGGATATCTGGCTGGCACACCTCGATAAGCGGCAGGAGGTGATGCGGGTAGAGCATGCCGGCGGTTCGGTCAACACACCCGGGAATGAGATGTTTCCCACCCTGCGCCACGACACCATCCTCTACTTCTCTTCCGACGGACACCCCGGCAAGGGTGGTCTCGATCTTTTCCGGGCGGTGAAAAGTGCTGCAGGGAAAGGGTGGCATCTGCAGCATCTGCCAACTCCGCTGAATTCTTCGGCCGATGATTTTGGGATCACCTTTGAGCAGGCTAAGGAGAGGGGCTTTTTCAGTAGCAACAGAGGGGATGCAAGGGGGTATGATCATATCTACACTTTTGAGCTTGTAAAGCCTGTGATAACGGTAGAAGGGTTTGTCGTGGACCGGGATGACCGTCTCATCCCGGGGGCGACCATTGATCTGGTGGGCAGTGATGGTACGCGGCAGCGCCTGGTGACCGACCGGGAGGGTCTCTATCGTTTCACGGCGGAGGAGGGTGTGGCATATCAGTTCCTGGCACAGGCGGAAGGGTTTCTGACCCGGAACCGGTCGCTCCCCGCGATCAGGAGCCACAATGATACGGTCTGCTATGTCGATTTTGAGTTGACGCCATACGATCGGCCGGTGATCCTGGAACATATCTTTTACGACTTTGACCGTGCCCAGCTGCGAAACGAATCGAAAGAGGAGCTTGACAACCTCTTGCAGCTCATGCGCGAACATCCGGAGATCAGGGTAGAGCTCTCTGCCCATACCGACCGGATGGGGAGTGACCGTTACAATGATGCGTTGTCGCTTCGTCGCGCCCGCTCGGTGGTCGATTATCTCACAGCCGCCGGTATCGCTGCTGACCGACTTACACCAATAGGTTACGGTGAGTCGAAGCCCAAAAGGGTCGATGGCACTCTTGCCGAACGATACCCTTTTCTCCGTGAGGGAGCATCTCTCACGGAAGAATATATCAGTAAGCTGCTTCCGGCAGAGCAGGCCGTAGCCGATCAGCTGAATCGCCGGACTGAGTTCAGGGTGTTGCCGCCACCACTTATCACTCCCTGGGAAAAAGAGTGATTATCCGGAATAATGTGTATTTTTGTGAAAGCTTACGGACTGAATGAGATCTTCCCGGAGCATCAGACTGAATGGAATGAGAAGGATTGTAACAGCTGTTTTTCTGCTGTGGAGTGGTATGATGGGTCTGTTCACTCTGACAGCTCAGGAGCTCCGTGCGACGGTGCAGGTGAACAGCGCTGCCGTGCAGAGAAGCAGCAGGGAACTGTTCCGCTCGCTTGAAGAGTCGTTGCATCACCTTCTCAACGGTGAGCAGTGGGGCGACAGCTTCACCATTCAGGCAGATAAGATTAACTGTTCCTTTACCCTGCTTGTAACAGAACGGGTTTCTGATGAATCCTTTCGCGGTGAACTTTACCTGCAGTCAACCAGGAGGGGTGACGCAGAGCGACCTGAAGCTACCTTGCTGCTTTTACGCGACAGGGAGGTCGAGTTCAGCTATACGCCTTTTCAACCGTTGATCTTTGATATGCATCACCTGAGGGATAACCTGACAGCGATGGCAGCCTATTATGCCTGTCTGATCATTGCACTGGATCGGGATGCTGCTGAACCACTGGGTGGGACACCCTATTTCCGGAAGATGGAGCAGATCGCCTCAGCAGTACAGTCCAACAGATGGAGAGGGTGGGAGATCAACCGCCGTCCGGGAGGCCGCACCGCCATCGCGACCGCCTTCAACGATGCTTCACTGGAACGGTACCGGATGATGTGGTATCGCTTCCATGCGGACCCACAACTCACCACAGCTGCTGAAGCGGTGGAGCTGCTTTATTCACTTCATCGTGAAGATGTGGGTCATCCACTGCTCAACCTTTTTGGCGATGCCCGTTTGCATGAGTTGGTGTCAATCCTCCGGCAGGGTACGCCGACTGAGAGAGCACACTGGTTGCAACAGCTAAGGGAGATCTACCCTACAAGGAACGATGCGCTTGAGAAGCTGAGAGAATAATTGTGTATGTTAAAGAGACTATCCATAGAAAACTATGCACTGATCGATTCATTGCAGATCTGTTTCGATAAGGGGTTTACCGTGATCACCGGCGAGACGGGAGCAGGTAAGTCAATCATCCTGGGTGCCCTCTCGCTCATCCTGGGGCAGCGAGCCGATTTGCGTCATGTGAAGCAGGATGAGACGAGGTGTGTGATCGAGGGTCTGTTCGATATTTCTGCCTACCGGCTCAAACCGCTCTTCGATGAACATGAGTGGGTTTACGAAGGAGATGAGTGTATCCTGCGGCGTGAGATATGGTCGACCGGCAGGTCACGAGCTTTTATCAACGACTCACCTGTTTACCTGAACGACCTGAAGCTGCTGGGTGAGCAGCTGATCGATATTCATTCCCAGCATCAGAATCTCTCGCTGAACGATAACCGTTTTCAGCTCAATGTGGTGGATCTGCTGGCTGACACCAGTAAAGAACGGGAGAGCTACAGTGAAGCCTATGCTTCCTATCGTGCTGCGGTGAAAGCCCTGCGTGAGCTGAGCGAACAGTACCGCCGTAACAGGGAGGAGGAGGACTACCTCCGGTTTCAATATACCTCCCTTACAGAGGCGGCACTGGAAGAGGAGGAACAGGTGCGGCTGGAGGAGGAGCTGGAGGCACTGACCCATTCGGAGGAGATCAAATCGGCGCTCTTTGAGGCCACGAACCTTCTCTCGGGGGATGAACAGAACGTGGAGCAGATGCTTCGTACGGTAAGGGATTCCCTGCAGTCACTCCACGCTGTTTTTCCCAAGGTGGGCACATTGGCTCAGAGAGTGGAGTCGGCATACCTCGAGTTGAAAGATGTGCGCGAGGAGGCATCACGGTTGTTTGAACAGGTTGAGTTCGATCCGGGACGGCAGCAGATCGTGGAGGATCGCCTCGGCATGCTCTACGAGCTGGAGAAGAAACATGGTCTCAGTAGCGTGGGGGAGCTCATTGCCTTGCGTGATGCGATCGGCATGAAGCTACAGCAGATCGATTCGCTGGATGAACAGTTGGCAGCACAAGAGAGGGAGACTGCCGCGAGAGAGAAAGAGATGCTGGAGAAAGCACAAGTGCTGAGCCAGAAACGACACGCCGCCACCGCAGCCATAGAGCAGCAACTTACAGACAAGCTGGACTTTCTGAAGATGCCTCATACCCGTTTTCACTGTAAGATCACACCCCGTAAAGAACCCGATGCCACGGGAGCCGATCAGGTGGAGTTCCTCTTTTCTGCAAACAGGAACAGGGCACTACAGCCGGTATCGCAAATCGCATCGGGAGGTGAGATATCGCGCCTGATGCTCTCGCTTAAGGCGATGATCGCCGGCGCTACAGCTCTCCCTGCCATCATCTTCGATGAGATTGATACCGGCACTTCTGGAGAGGTTGCCGACCGTGTGGGGGCGGTGATGCAAGCGATGAGCCGGGAGATGCAGGTGATAGGAATCACCCATCTGCCGCAGATTGCCTCGAAAGGGGAGAACCACTTTGTGGTATATAAGGAAGAGCGTGACAACAGCGTCGTCACGGGAATCAGGAAGCTGACCGGTGAGGAACGGGTGGGAGAGATCGCCCGCATGCTGAGCGGCGCCGAAGTAACCGAACAGGCCGTGGAGAATGCCAGGGTGATGCTCAATACAGATTGAACAGATGAAAGAAAAAGAGATGATCTTCGGCATTCGTGCCGTAATAGAGGCGATTGAAGCTGGAAAAGATATTGACAAGGTGCTGGTGAAGCGGGAGCTCTCGGGAGAGCTCTTCATGGAGCTGCAGCAGATCCTGCGGGAGCGTGAGATCCCCATGCAACGTGTACCGCTGGAACGGATCGATCGTATCACCCGCAAGAATCATCAGGGGGTGATTGCTTTCACCTCGGCAGTTACCTACCAGCAGTTGGAACATATCATTCCGCTGCTCTATGAGCAGGGGAAGATTCCGCTGATCCTGCTGCTCGACGGGCTCACCGATGTGCGCAACTTCGGAGCCATTGCCCGCACCTGCGAGGTGGCAGGTGTCGATGCCATTGTGATCCCCGCACGGGGCAGCGTATCGGTCAATGCCGATGCGGTGAAAACCTCGGCAGGCGCATTGCATTCCATTCCGGTATGTCGTGAGCAGAGCCTGAAAGAGGCCATCATCTTTCTGAAGAACAGCGGGGTGAAAGTGGTGGCGGCTACCGAAAAGGCTGCTGCATTTTATACTGAGTCTGATCTCACGGTACCAGTTGCCATTGTGATGGGTGCCGAAGATAGCGGTGTCGCTACCGACCACTTACGGGTGAGCGATGAGCTGGTGAAGATCCCGCAGTTCGGTACCATCCAGTCGCTCAATGTCTCTGTCGCTGCGGGCGTACTGATCTACGAGGCAGTAAGGCAACGGGGTGTGAATCATTGACAGCAATGGTTCAAGGAGTCAGGATTCAGGATTCAGGAATTTAAGCAGACAGCTTATTGCTTACAGCTAACATCAACAATTATGCAAAAGAGAATTATTTCCACAACAGATGCACCGGCGGTCATTGGACCATACAGCCAGGCGGTTGAGATGAACGGAATGCTGTTCTTATCGGGCATGCTGCCAATTGATCCGGCTACGGGTGAGCTGGTACCCGGGGGAGTCCGGGAGCAGACCGGGCAGATATTTGCCAACATCCGGGCGGTGCTGGCAGCTGCCGGGGTGACAATGGAACAGGTTGTCAAGACCACCGTCTTCCTGCAGGATATGTCGCTCTTTGGCGAGATGAACGAGGTCTATGCCACACAGTTCGAGGGTTCTTTCCCTTCACGCTCTGCTTTCGCAGTGAAAGCACTTCCTAAGAACGCGCTGTTGGAGATTGAGGTGATCGCCGCCAGATGATGACAATCGGTAGCATGATTTATTCAAAGAGAGCTGGTAGATTTTCATCTTCTTCCTCTTCCGGTGGCTCTTTCTTCACCATGAAAGCGCTGATCTCCCAGAGCATGTAGATGGGGACAGAAACGACGAACAGTGAGAAAGGATCACCCGAAGGGGTGATCAGCGCCGCTGCCAGGAGGGCGCCCACTACCGCATGACGGCGGTATTTGCGGAAGAAAGGTCTGTAAACCAGACCCAGGTTCGAGAGCAGCCAGAAGACGAGGGGCAGCTCAAAGACCAGCCCCATGATCAGGATAAGGGTGTAGAAGTTGCTCATGTAGGAGTCGAGTGAGATCATGTTCTCAATGGATTCGCTCAACTCAAAGGTGATCAGAAAGCGGAATATCAGCGGGAAGACCACGAAGTAACCCATCAGGCAACCCATCACGAACATTAAACCGCCGAAACCGAAAGCGGTCTTCACCCCTTTGGCCTCATTCTCATAGAGTGCGGGGCTGACAAACTTCCACAGTTCGTACAGGATGTAGGGGATGGTGCAGAGCAGACCAAAAGCCATTGAGGTGGAGATGTAGGTCATGAACTGTGTGGTCATGCTGATGTTGAGGATCTCCACTTCGAATGATTCTGCAGAAAAGTCGGGCAGGAATGGGATAAACTCGCCTGCTTTTTCAAGGAGACGGTAGGTGATGAAGTCTGATGAGCGGGCAGCCAGGATCACGCTGTCGAATATCCTGGGTATCAGGATAAAACCTACTGCAGAGAAAGAGACTACTGCGATAATGATGCGAATCAGTGTCCACCTGAACTCCTCCAGATGATCCCAAAAGGACATTTCTTTCTCTGCCATGTAAACGCTGCGCTATAGGTTCAGCTTATCGGGTACAACCTGCTTATTTAGAGCGGCTATACCTGAAAAAGAGGACGTCTGATAAAAAAATGAGTGTCTGTTCTTAAAAAGAAACAGGCCGGATGGTTACTTCATATCGTTTGTCGAGTGGCTGTCGGTGGTGTCAGCCTTGATATCTTCCTCAATATCGTTCAACCCCTTCTTGAAGCTGTTGATTCCTTTTCCCAGTCCTTTCATGAACTCAGGTATTTTTTTCCCCCCGAAAAGGATGAGTATCACCAGTACAATGATGGGTATCTCCCATCCGTTTAAATTAATTAGCAGTGGATTCATAGATCTTGATTATTTATTTGTTTGTTGTATATAATCCGTTGGATTCATCTTGCAAATGTATAATTTATTTGTGAGAGAATCCGGTTATTTAAGATATACTTTTATCCTAAAAAATGTTTAGGAGTGGATCATCACTTAAACTTGTCAGAACCGGGCATCAAAAAAGCATCGCTATTCACTATTTTCTATTCTTGCAGATGGATGATCAAATCCATCCTGATGGGCAGGTGATCACTGAACCCACCCAGATAGCGCGGTCCCTGGCTGGTGCGGAAAGGCTTCATGCCGTAGTAGCGCTTATCCTCTTCCAGCAGAAACGGGGCGCTGAAGATTTCCGCACTGTTTTTTTTTACAGTGATGCCGCCATCCCCCGTCAGGAGGTTGCCACTCACGATGAACTGATCGAAGATCTCCCATCTTCCCTGATACTTGTAGGTGCCTTTTTCTCCCTTAGAGTCGAAGGAATAGAAGAGGTTGTAAAGCTCATCATGTTGCGGGGAGCCATCAGATCTTTTTGCAGCAAGCACCTGTGAGAGACTTTTCTCTTCAGGATTGTCGTTGAAATCGCCCATGATCAGGATGTGAGCGCTTTCACGTGAGTTGAAGATGCTGTCACACTTTCTTCGCAACAGGGCTGCAGCGTCGATGCGTGCCGGTTCAGACACCTCTCGTCCCTCACTGCGCGAGGGGAAGTGGCAAATAAAGAGGTCAATGATTTTCCCATTGATGACTTCTCCTGCCACATGCAGGATGTTGCGTGTAGGCCTTCTGTCCCGTTGCCGGAAGTTGATCTCATATTCGCATCTCTCCAACAGCCGGAATTGATGTGGCTGATATAAAAGTGCCACATCAATGCCCCGTTCATCGGGTGAGTCGGTGACAAGATATTCATAGCCCTGTGCCCGTAGGGGAGAACGTTTTGTGAGGTCGAACAACACACTGTCGTTTTCCACCTCGCACAATCCAATCAACGCCGGGGAGTGCATCTCCCCCACAGCAGTGATCACCCGGGTGAGGTTGCGCAGCTTCTCCCAATATTTATAGGGTCTCCAGTGCATGAACCCTTCCGGTAAAAACTGCTCATCCTCTTTCAGCGAATCATTTTGTGTATCAAAAAGATTCTCCACATTGTAGAACATCACCCTAAAGGGTTCCTGAGGGAACAGGAGGGTGGCAGATGCCAGCCAGCAGATGCAGCATGAGCAGAGTAGCCGTTTCATCACCGCAGCAGTGAAAGCAAGGTTACACCGCTTCCAGGATCTTGACCAGGAAATCCCAGAATTTACCTACCGAGGAGATCTGCATCTTCTCGTCGGGAGAGTGCACATCGGTCATCTCCGGTCCGATGGAGATCATGTCGAGCGTGGGATACTTCTCCAGGAAGAGCCCGCATTCCAGTCCCGCGTGAATGGCTTTCACTTCCGGCTCTTTGCCGTAGAGCTTCCGGTATTCCTCTTTTGCCAGTTTCAGGATCGCCGATTCCGGGTTGGGCTTCCATCCCGGGTACCCCTCGTTGTGTGTCACGCTGGCACCTGCCAGTGTGAAGAGTGATGAGACCATGCTCACCACATACCGTTTCTGTGATTCCACAGAGCTGCGCTGACTGGTACCTACCTCGATGCTATGATTGGGTAGCATCTTCACCGATGCCAGATTGGTAGAGGTCTCCACCAGCCCCTCAATATCGCTGCTCATACCGATCACCCCATGTGGACAGGCTGTGAGCGAGAGTATCAGCCGTTCGGCCGTTTTTCGGTTGATCACCTTCGAGGGGATCTGTGCCGACTCAAGCAGCAGATTGAGGTTCGGCTCGCTATTTTTATACTCTTCGCGCAGGTCAGCCAGAAAAGCGTTGATCTTCACCCTGATCTCCTCCTTGTACTTCGCTTTCACCCCCACCAGCGCGTATGCTTCACGCGGGATGGCATTGTGCAGGTTGCCGCCGCCAATCTCTGAGAGAACCATGCCATATTTCTTGCGCGTGAGGGAGTAGAGAAAACGGGCCAGGATCTTGTTGGCATTGCCAAAACCCTTGTTGATGTCACTGCCGGAATGACCGCCACGGAGACCTTTCACCTCTGTCCGGAACCAGAAATAGCCCTTTGGTGTTTCTTTTTCCTTGTATTTGAAATAGGCCCGCGTACCTTTTCCGCCGGCACAGCCAATGTAAATCTCCCCCTCCTCTTCCGTATCGAGGTTGATCAGGATGGGACCGGTGAGGAACTCTTTGCCGAGTGAGTTGGCTCCGGTGAGTCCGGTCTCTTCATCGACCGTGAAAAGTGCTTCAATTTTACCGTGTGCAATATCGTCGGCCGCCAGTACCGCCAGTTGTGCGGCAACGCCAATACCATTGTCAGCGCCAAGGGTGGTGCCGTTGGCCCTGATCCAGTCACCCTCAATGATGGTCTCAATGGGATCGTTGTCAAAATCATGCTCCACGCCGGCATTCTTTTCGCAGACCATATCTACGTGCGATTGCAGGATTACCGTGGGTGCCTCTTCTCTTCCCGGCGTTGCCGGCTTGGTGATCACGATGTTTCCCGCCTGATCCTGCTTCGCCTCCAGCTGATGCTCTTTCGCAAAGTTGAGCAGATAAGCCAGTATCTTCTCCTCTTTTTTCGACGGCCTTGGTATTTGGGTGATGTCGTGGAAGTAACGCCAAACGGCTGTGGGTTGTAATTCCTTGATGGTTGTCATCTCGTTTCTTTTTGATGGTTAAGTAGAGGATAAAAATAGGATAAAATTTGCAACTGGACAAAATATTTAGCATCTTTAAGGCGAAAAAGTGCTGTTTAATGGTCTAATTGGACTATCTTTGCGGCATTAAAAAACAGATAACATGATAAAAGTTGTACTGATAGGAATTGTCATACTGTTCATCGCTATCCTGCTCATGGGGGTGCGTGTTTTCTTCTCCCGCAAGGGTACTTTCCCGAGCCTTCACATTGGAGAGTGTCAGGCAATGCAGGACAGGGGTATTCACTGTGCCACATCGCAGGATGCTGAAATGAGCCAAAGAGAGAGTCCAATAGAGAAATTGCTAAGATCTGAAAATTTATAAATCCGTTGCAATGAAGAATTCTATTCCTTACATCGTCAGCGGTGTGCTGGCGGTTGCCCTTATTGTCCTTTATATCCTGCACTTCACTGACGGTAAATCCTCCGGTAACAGCTCCGGTAATGATCTCTCCATGTTGTTGAACGACTCGTCGGTGACCCTGCCAATAGCCTATGTGAATGTGGATTCCCTCCTGATGAACTACAACTTCGCGAAAGATCTGAATGAATCTCTGTTACGGAAAGAGGAGAGCACCCGTGCTACCCTCAACCAACGGCAGAGCCAGATCAATTCGGCTGCCCAGGAGTTTGAACGCAAGCTGCGCAACAATGCTTTCCTGAGCCAGCAAAGAGCGCAGCAGGAACAGGAACGGATTTTGCAGATGAACCAGGAGTATCAGCAACTGGCCGAGCGTCTCACGCAGGAGTTTATGCTGGAGCAGGAGAAGCTGAATATCCAGATGGAGGATACCATCAAAGCAAGGATGATTGAGTTCAGCAAGGATAAGCCTTATGAGATTATTTTCAGCAACCGCACCACCAGTACCGTGTTATATGCCGATAAGAAGTATGACATCACCAACGAGGTGATCACTTTCCTGAACAGCCGTTACGGACCCGCTACCGCAACTGCCAGGCCGGAAGA
>WOYT01000129.1:0-1924 GCA_011620695.1 Proteiniphilum sp. | reverse complement strand
ATGTTGGTTTTTAGCGTAGTTGAGATAATCAGTGCTTTTTTGGTTCTGTTCGCCATTATTGATGTGACCGGTTCCGTGCCCATCTTTTTGAATCTGAGGAGCCAGAACAAGTCAATCAACCCGGGAAAGGCCGCTTTCTATTCGCTGATCATTCTGGTCGGGTTTCTCTTCGTGGGTGAGTGGATCCTGAAGCTCTTTCAACTCGACATATCGGCATTCGCGGTGGCTGGGGCTATTGTCTTGCTGATCCTCTCCATCGAGATGATTTTTGGTGTGGAGATCTTCAGGAACGACAGTACCAATTCCGACAACTCTTCGACACTGTTCCCGGTTGTCTTTCCCCTTATCGCCGGTCCCGGGAGCTTTACCACGCTTCTCTCCATGCGAGCAGAGTACCATGCCATCAACATCATCCTGGCAGTCCTCCTCAATATGGCGATTGTTTACCTGGTGTTGCGCTACCTCGACCTGGTGAAGAAACTTCTGGGTGAGAGCGGCGCCTACATCCTCCGCAAGTTCTTTGGCGTAATCCTGATGGCCATCTCGGTAAAGCTGCTCACATCCAACCTGAGTGTGCTGATTACCACGGTGAACGCAGGCGGAGCCTGATCCATCTCCACGACGAGGAACGCTTCTCTTCCGTTATTATCCTTTAACCTAACTTTCCCGTTTCAAGCCCTCTGATTCGCAAAAAAAATGTATCTTTGCATGCAGATTTTTCATCAGAACTGTTTCTGGTATCATCTTATCAGATAATTGCTTAGCATACAACATAGATAATTACTATAAAAATTCAACAACATGAGAATCGTAAGTATTACAGGAAGAGAAGTGTTGGACTCGAGAGGGAATCCAACCGTGGAAGTAGATGTATTGACTGAGTCAGGAGCATTTGGTCGTGCTGCCGTTCCTTCCGGTGCTTCAACCGGTGAGAACGAAGCGCTTGAGCTGCGTGACGGCGACAAGGGTCGCTACCTGGGTAAGGGAGTGCTGAAAGCCGTTCACAATATCAATGAGGTGATCGCCCCTGCATTGATGGGGATGAACGTACTGGAGCAGACCAGTATCGATGCCAGGATGCTGGAGCTGGATGGTACCAGGACCAAGTCGAACCTGGGTGCCAACGCTCTGCTGGGTGTTTCGCTGGCGGTAGCAAAAGCAGCTGCCGATTACCTGGGGCTTCCTCTCTATCGTTATATTGGAGGTACCAATACCTACGTACTGCCTGTTCCCATGATGAACATCATCAATGGGGGATCACACTCAGACGCTCCCATCGCTTTTCAGGAGTTTATGATTCGTCCCGTGGGTGCCACCTCTTTCAGAGAGGGTCTCCGGATGGGTTCCGAAGTGTTTCACGCACTGAAGAAGGTATTGCATGACAAGGGATTGAGCACCGCGGTGGGTGATGAGGGTGGATTTGCTCCCAACCTGTCGGGTGGTACCGAAGAGGCACTCGAATCGATTCTCACTGCCATCAGGAATGCCGGTTACGAGCCGGGCAAGGATGTGATGATTGGTCTCGACTGCGCCGCATCTGAGTTCTACAAGGATGGTGTTTATGACTACTCCAAGTTTGAAGGTGTGAATGGTAAGAAAAGGAGCCGGGAAGAGCAGGTGGCTTACCTGGAAGAACTGATCGCCCAATATCCGATTGACTCGATTGAAGATGGCATGGACGAAGGCGACTGGGATGGCTGGAAGCTGCTCACCGATAAGATTGGTGACAGATGTCAGCTGGTTGGTGACGACCTGTTCGTGACCAACGTGGAGTTTTTGGAAAAGGGTATCAAACTGGGTTGCGCCAACTCGATCCTGATCAAGGTGAACCAGATCGGTACGCTGACCGAGACGCTGAATGCCATCGAGATGGCACACCGTCACGGTTATACCAGTGTGACTTCACACCGCTCCGGTGAAACGG
>WOYT01000127.1 GCA_011620695.1 Proteiniphilum sp. | reverse complement strand
AACCTACCAACGTTGTAACGTTCATATGACCGGCATGGAGACCTGAGCGTAGATATCTTCGATATCATGCTGTTCCAGTTTATTGAAATCCTCTTCCCGCACTGTAATCAGCAATCCTGCCATATCCAGGGCTCCGGGACTGATCAGCAGCTGTTTTGTTCCTGTCTCGTTGTATTGCCGTGGACGATGAGCCCTGCGCGGAAAGAGATGCAGGTGGTACCGGTTTTCACTGGTGAAAGCGATCAGGTTCATCATCGGCTCCTCTGCATCAGGCTGTCGCAGTTGCAGGTAATGAACCACCTCTTCAAACAGCCCTTCTACCTCCTGCCTGCTTTCACTCTCGAACATCATGCAGCTCCGCAGCTCATTGTCGCCCTGCAGCAGCTCCGGCATCTTCAACCCTGCCTGCAGATGAAAATGGTCGGGAGCGGAGGCACCGCAGGCGGGACCGTTGTAGAAGATCACATAATCGGGCATCTGTTCCGCCAGCATCAACATCTCACCCGTTTTTTTGCCGATGCGTTGTGGCACGTGTGAATGGAGCGGTATGGTGAGATGGTTTCGCAGGATGGGATAGGGATTGCAAAGAATGATATATTTCTCCAGAAATGGAATTCCCCGCTGCTGAGCGGGACGGTTGGCTTCACAGAGAAAGCAGGGACGTCTGCTGATCATCTCCCTGGTGATGCTTGCGGTCGAAGAGACCACCCTTGCGGGGTTGTACTGAAGACGCACTTTGAAGTCGTCACCCCAGGTGAACAATCGTTCCCTCACCTGTTCCAGTCGAACAATTGCATCGTTCAGTTGTGGCCACTCCTCTCTTTGTGCAGTAAACAGATCCTCTATTTCTCTTTGAATGTTCATTCAGTGTCGTTTTTGTGAAACAAAGATAAGGATTATTTCTCTTTCGCGTCAAAGTAAAGGGTTGAAAAGGAATGCTGCAAAAAATGTTTCTTTACTATTTGGTTCTCAACTTTTTTTATACCTTTGTGTAAGATTTAGGTTGTATAGAGTAATTATTTCCATTCTTGTTGCAATGAACCGTAGAATTTCTTTCCTTTTAGCCCTTTACGTATTCCTCCTGATCATCGCTTGTACCCGAAATGGTAAAAGAGATCACAACCTCCTGGCAGATGATAAGGTGCAGGCATCTGCGGCGCTGTCCGATACGAACGAAGTGGCAGCAGCTGAGGTTCAGCTCTCACAGGAAGAGGAGTTCAATCGTTTCATTGAGCGATTCAGCAAAGATAAGCATTTTCAGTTGCAGCGCATCAAGTTTCCCATCAGTGTGATCGTGCCTGACACCGGCGACCAGGGGATGGCACCCAAGGAGGAGTCGATCGGTAAATATGAGTGGGAACAGCTCGACCTCACCTACGACAGTACCTATCTCTCCCGTCCATACGATCAGTATTACCAGGTGGTTCGCTTCAGGGACGATACTGCTGTGGTGGAGATTCGCGGCATCAACAACGGCATCTATGCCGACTACTACTTTTCCAAAATTAACGATGAGTGGTACCTGGTGACACTCTGCGAAGCATCGTTTTAACCGGCCTCACTAATCCCATGGTCACACAGCCATCGCCCTCACTGAGGAGTGGCAGGGCGTTTTTGCGGTCCATGCTTTCATTTCAGCATCTCATCGCCGAAGCTGAGTGGCAGCAGATCTCTGATGCTGTTCACCATGTAAACGCCTTTTTCACTGTACATCAATACTTTCATGGGCGACTGAAAGCGGTTTTCTGTTTCCAGTAATACCTGCCGACAGGCACCACAGGGGGTGATCACATCGGTGGTATAGGCTCCCTTGTGATGGGCAGCAATAGCGATTGCAATCACTTTTTCATCCGGAAAAGCGGAGTTGGCATAAAAGACGGTCGTACGCTCGGCACATAAACCGGAGGGGTAGGCGGCATTCTCCTGGTTGCTGCCGCTCACAATCTCCCCGTTTTGGAGCAGCAGGGCAGCCCCCACCGAAAAACCTGAGTAGGGAGCATAGGCTCTCTTTGTCGCATCTTTTGCCACTTCGATCAACTTTTTTTCCGCGTCGGAGCATTCCTCTAACGGATAAACAGCTATCTTTGTGGATAAATTGATTTCTTTCATAGGATCATGCAGATATTGTATCGCAAATATAGAATAATTTTGCCGTTCTTTGTCATTCTCTCATTTTTATTTGTTCCCGCCACACTTGTCGGGCAACAGTTGGTGAGCACCTACGAAGCCTATATCGACCGTTATGGCGATCTGGCGGTGGAGCATATGGAGCGCTACCGCATTCCAGCTTCCATCACCCTTGCACAGGGCATCCTCGAGTCGGGCGCCGGTATGAGTGAGTTGGCTCGTCGTTCAAACAACCACTTTGGTATCAAGTGCCACCGTGGTTGGAAGGGTCCATCGGTCTATGCGCCCGATGATACACCCAACGACTGCTTCCGCAGTTATGAGAGCGTGGAGGATTCTTATCTTGATCACTCTGAGTTCCTGGTTGCAGGTGTGCGTTACAGGGCACTTTTTGAACTCTCGCTCACCGACTATAAAGGTTGGGCCAGGGGGCTGCAAAAGTTGGGTTACGCTACCGACAGGGCTTATGCCAATAAACTGATCAAGCTGATTGAGGATTATGAGCTCTACCGCTACGATGATCCGAAGTACCGCAAGGGGGTGAGCCGTCGTGAACGGGAGGAGCAGCGCCGCAGGGAGGCCTCGCGAGCCATCTGGGAGCATCAGCCTTACATCACGCATGGGCTGGTTTACGTGATTGCTGTCAGCGGTGACACCTATGCGGGTATTGCACGCGAGTTTGGTTTCAAGGAGGAGGATCTCTTAAAATTCAATGAGGTGCCAGCCGACTTCCCGCTGAGTGAGGGAGACATCGTTTACTTCCAGAAGAAGAAAGCCCGTGCCGACAAACCTTATGAGTTCCATACCGTTCAGGTGGGTGAGTCGATGTACAGCATCTCTCAAAAATATGGCATCCGGTTGCGGAACCTCTACCGGATCAACAAGAAGAGTTACGAATATGTGCCTGAGGAGGGGGATGTACTCAAACTGAGATAGTTCATGGTTCGATGTTCATAGTTC
>WOYT01000147.1:3502-15062 GCA_011620695.1 Proteiniphilum sp. | reverse complement strand
AGATACAAATAGAGCAGTCCGATAACGGCGCCGATGATTTCGATGGTTTGCATACGTTTAATTTTTTTAAGTAGCAAGGAATTTATTTCGATATCTCATCTTCTCTTCGGGGTACCCACTTGGTGCAATGAGCGTCATTTGATTAGTTGTTTAAGCGAAGCGAGTTCTAATCAAATAGCGAATAAACCAACAGTGGGTCGAAGAAGAAGGTGCAAATGAGAAATAAATTCCTTGTTCATAGGATGTTTAAAACGAGAGCGTGAGCCGTGCCATGTAATTGCGGGGGGCTTGCGGGTAGTACCCGATCCAGTTGAGGGAGCTGCCGTCGGCAAAGGTGTCGGTGGCTGCCCATCCGTTGGCCACGTACTTCCTGTTGAACAGGTTGTTTACAAACAACTGCAGATGGAAGGTGCCAATTGTCGACTTTTTAAAGGTATATCCGCCGGAGAGGTTGCTTACGAAATAGGGATCAATCGATTTGGCCTCATCCGACGTGTTGTCCATGTACTGTCTGCTCACATATTTTCCCAGCAGGTTCACGTAGAGCGCCGGTGTGGGCTGCCAGGTAATCACCATGCTGCTTATCACATTTGGGGAGAACGAAATATCGGTGGTGCCGTACGCTTTGGAGATCTGTCCCACCCAGTTCCAATTATCCTGGTTGTCATACTGGTCGAACCAGGCGGTGTAATTTTGGATCTTGTTCCGGCTGAAGGTCGCGTTGGCATCCACCCGGATCTTGTTTTCCCACAGGGGTACGGCTGCTTCCAGTTCCAGTCCTGCGCGGTAACTCTCTTTCACGTTCTCCATCAGCTTGTAGCCCACATTGTTGAGTTTCCCTGTCTGTACCATCTGATTGTGGTAATCCATGAAATAGAAATTCGCACCCAGATGCGTACCGTTCTCAACATTATAGCGGTATCCCAGTTCATAATCGATCATCCTTTCCGGTTGGATGGGATTCAGCGTTTCCCCTTTGATTCCGTCCTTGAGGTCGGTACGGAGCGGCTCCCGTTGTCCCACCGCTACCGAGGCATAGAGCCGGTTACGCTCGTTGAGGTGAAGAGATACCCCTGCCTTGGGGTTGAAGAAATTGTAGGTGAAGTCACCGGTCAGATCCTTCAGGTCGTCATCCATACCGCTGAAACTGTAATTGATCCGTCGGTATTGCAGATCACCGAAGAGAGAGAGCTTCTCATTCAGCTGGTAATCTGCCTTTGTGAACAGGTTGACCTCCGCTTTTCTTCCCACATTGCGGTACCACTCATGGTTTTCGGCGATATCCTGATTGAATTTCACCCACTTCAACCGTCCGAAGTGATTTCCGTCGTAGAGGCTGTACATTCCCCCGAAAGTCAGTTTCAGCCGGTTTCTTGTATAGCTGAGCCCGAGGTTAGCCACATAAAAATCATTTTCCATCAGCTCGCGGCGTATAATATCACTGCTGCTGTACGTTACCCCTCCGAGTGTTTGCGCCGGAAGGCCAAAATCGGCAAAGGTGTCATCCTCTCTGTAATTCTCGTAATAACCATATCCGTGATTGTAATGGAGACCCGCGTTCAGAACGAGATAGCGGTTCAGCTCCCGGGTAAGCGTCAACTGTACAATGTCGGAGTAATAATTATCCGTTTCATTATCGTAATAGAGCCGGTTGCCGGCTTCATCGGTATATTCTCCCGCGGGATTATACCGGCGACCATATTCCTCGTCCTGCATCTGCTCTTCCGATACGCCTTCCCAGGTGATTCCCGTATGTTCAACTCCTTTCAGGTAGATGAGCCGTAGCAGCTGGTGATCGGTGTGGTGTGATAATGCTGCATAAAGGTTGAGGTGATCCACACTTCCGTTACGAACGTATCCATCGCCCAAAACACGCGAGAAGCGGGCATCGAACGACAGCCCGTTTGCCAAAATACCCGTGCCGGCGGCAATATTCGACAGGAAGGTGCCATAGCTGCCCACCGCGGTGGATGCTTCGCCATATGCCTCGGAGCGGGCACCGGTAGTCTGCAGGGAGATGCTGGCGCCGAAGGCACCCGATCCGTTGGTGGAGGTACCCACGCCGCGCTGAATCTGGATGCTCTGCAGTGAGCTGGAGAGGTCGGGCAGGTCTACCCAGTAGGCCTCCTGGCTCTCCGGGTTGTTGAGCGGCATGCCGTTGAGGGTCACATTGATGCGGGTGGCATCGGTACCCCGGATACTGAAAGAGGAGTAGCCCACGTCCAGCCCGTCCTGGGTGAAGACGACCAACGAGGGAGTTGTCTGTAGAATAGTGGGGATGTTGCGTGCCGCATTCTGTTTTTTGATCTCCGCGGAGGAGATATTGGAATAGGAGACGGGTGTCTCTGTTCCTGCCCGCGTGGAGGAGATGATCACCTCCTCCAGCCGGATGTTGTTGATACTGTCGCCGGGTGCGGCATCTGCCTGCGCCACGGTCTGAAAAACTGTTGCTGAGAAAAGTGTCAGCAGAATTGAAAAGAATACCTTTTTCATTTTACCATTTTTTTTGGGATGAACGAGCTTATTGGCTTGTACATCGGTTGTGAGTGAAATAAAAAAGGGGATTTGTGTAAGATGGATACCTTTGAAAGAGCCACCTGGTTGTGAGCTGCTTTCTTTCCCTCCGCCGGCATTATCCGGATCAGGTGATATGGGTATGATCTCAGCCCGTTTTTTTAGGGCACCCCTGTTGTTTGAAGAAACAAAGGTAGTCACTTTTTGTTCAAATTCCTTCACACCTTCGTAAAAAATAGTTCCAAATGCTGTTTTCTCTCGATTTATTTGTAATTTCGTTTGCCGTTAAACGGTTGCTTCAAAAGAGGATCTAACAGGATATGAGTGACGAAGAAAAAATGATTGCCGACGAGCAGATGATTGAAGAGGAGTTTCAGGGACTCCTTCAGGATTATCTCAACTCGAATCATCGACGGAAGGTGGATGTCATCACCCGTGCCTTCAATATGGCGAAAGAGGCACACAAAGGTGCACGCCGCCGTTCGGGTGAACCCTACATCATGCACCCGCTGGCGGTGGCACGCATCGTTTCCAGAGAGATGGGGCTGGGATCGACCTCCATCTCGGCATCGTTGTTACACGACGTGGTGGAGGATACCGATTACACGGTGGATGACATCCGCGCCTTGTTCGGCGATAAGATTGCTCAGATTGTGGATGGGTTGACCAAAATTTCGCAGGGCATGTTCGGCGAGAATGTGTCGGCACAAGCAGAGAACTTCCGCAAGTTGCTGCTCACCATGTCAGACGATATCCGGGTGATCCTGATCAAGATCGCCGACCGGCTGCACAACATGCGTACGCTCTCCTCGATGAGCCCCACCAAGCAGTACAAGATCACCGGTGAGACGCTCTATATCTATGCGCCGCTGGCACATCGCCTGGGTCTCTTCGCGATCAAGACGGAGCTGGAGGAGCTCTGTTTCCGGTATGAGCACCCTGAGGTATATGCCGACCTGACAGCCAAGATCGCAGAGAGTGCACCGGAACGGAATAAGATTTATGAAAACTTTGCCGTGCCGGTGATAGCTGCGCTTGACAAGATGGGTATTGAGTATGAGATGCGCGCCCGCGTAAAATCGGTTTACTCCATCTGGAACAAGATGCAGAATAAGGGGATCAGCTTCAATGAGGTATATGACCTGTTTGCCGTCCGCATCATCTTCGAGGTGCATCCCGGCATGGATGAGAAGAAACAGTGCTGGGATATCTACTCAGCCATCACCGACATCTACAAACTGCGACCCGACCGTATCCGTGATTGGGTGAGTCACCCCAAGGCCAACGGTTATCAGGCGCTTCACCTTACCGTGATGGGACCTGATGGCAAATGGATTGAGATACAGATCCGTAGCCGTCGCATGGATGATATCGCCGAGAAAGGGTTTGCTGCTCACTGGAAGTATAAGGAAAACAGGATCGAGGAAGACAATGAACTCGATAAATGGCTGAAAACGATTCAGGAGATCCTCGCCAATCCCAACCCTAACGCGATCGATTTCCTGGACACGGTGAAAATGAATCTTTTCTCATCGGAGATATTTGTGTTTACACCCAAAGGAGAGATCAAAACATTGCCCCAGGGTGCCACAGCGTTGGATTTTGCCTATACCATTCATACCCGTATCGGTGATCACTGCCTGGGTGCGAAGGTGAACCACACCCTTGTGCCTCTCAGTCAGAAGTTGCGCAGTGGGGATCAGGTTGAGATCCTCACCTCCCAGTCGGTCAACCCCCAGCCGGAGTGGCTCAATTTTGTGACTACTGCCAAGGCCCGTACCAAGATTGAGGCATCGCTGCGCCGCCAACGACGTCGCATCATCGAGAAAGGGAAGAACATGCTGGAGGAACTTTTTGACAACGAACCTATCGACAACACACTCTTCAACAAGATTCTTCATTCCTACAAAGCGGAGAACAAAGAGGATCTCTACTACATGATTGGGAACAATGAGGTGATTCTACCGGTTCAAAAAGAGTTTTTTACAAAGTTGAAACCGGTGCCGGAGAAACAGGAGAACCTGTTTGTTCGCTATATGAAACAGGCCATGAGTGCCATTAAAAAAACACCTCAGGAGCCTCGCAAAATGTTGCTGAACGAAAACGAAGGTGAGGAGGAGAATCTGTTGCTCTCACAGGAAATCAGGCAGCCGAAAATCGACCGAAAAGCAGTTTACCGTCTCACAGAACAGAACTTCCGGAAGAACTTCATCGTCTATTCCTGTTGCAACCCGTTGCCGGGCGATGATGTGTTTGGTTATGTAACTGAAAAGGAAGAGGTGGAGGTGCACAAACGCTCCTGCCAGACAGGACTCAAACTCAAGGCCAATTATGGTGACCGCATCATCGAGGTGGAGTGGGGCGATTACCGCCAGTACTCTTTCCTGGCATCCATCATCTTCACCGGCATCGACCGTGTGGGGATCCTGGCAAATATCCTGTCCAAGCTGGCAGAGGATGTGGTGGTCAATATTCAGAGTGTAAATGTGTCATCAAAGGATGGTATCTTCGAGGGAGTCTTCAACGTTCACGTGCATAGTGCTGAGGAGGTGAATCAGCTCTGTGCCAAGATAGCAAAGGTGGACGGCGTAAGCACCGTCCACCGTTCCACTATTTGATTTTCTTCTTTTTTCTTCTGCCGAACAGCAGCGAGGTGCCCTTCTTCAGCGCAAAAGTGATGATTGCCGGCTTGGACAGCTTCCATGCTACAGAGCCGAGTAGCGGCAGGTTGGAGATCGCCAGGTTGACCCAGGGATTTCTCCTGCGAGTGACAAAGGGTGTCACCGCCGAGGAGCTGCCGCTGGAGAATGTATCCATCGTCTCTGCAAATTTTGTTTTCACCGATGAGGTGAGTCCCTTGGTCAGCATCGATCCCCAATTGTCATTCAGATACTGCAACTGGTATGAGAGACGTTTACTGGCGATGCTTCGCTCCTCTCTCTGTCTCTTCTTCTCCAATCGCAGCTCTTCCAGCGGTGTAAGTTTATAGGTGCTCATAGGTTACTCTTTGTTTTTGTCAGTCTCATCGTTTTCCATCAGGAAGCGAGCCACTTTGTTGGTCATCTTCTTCTTGAACGGTTTACCCACCAGCAGCAAGATCAGCAGTACCAAAAGGGTAAATGCGGTCACGATGCCGAAGCCAACCCATAGGTTCTGCAGCAGATCGCCCAGGTAGAGAGCTACCGTGACAAGAAGGAACAACAGGGCAAATAGCCCGGCACCAGCGATTATCAACCCATAGGTGATAGCCGAGGAGCCCAGGCTTAGTTTTTCATACACCTCCAGTTTTCCGAGTTCGAGTGAGCTGGTGATGAATCTGGATACATCATCGCGCATCTCTTCAAACAGCGTACTTACTTTTTTTTCTTCCATTGGTTCGGCAGATTATGAGGGTCCGTTATTGTTTGGCCAGTTCTTTCTTCGCGATGTCGGCAATGTCGTCGATATCTTCCTTGATATCTTCCACTTCGCTCTTACCTTTGTAGATGGCTGTCTTTACGTTAGCCCTAACCTTGTCTGCAAACTCGTTGGCCTGTTCCAGCCACTCTTCCTTGCGGTCTGACCCCACGATGTAACCGATGGCAGCACCCAGTGCAACGCCGATACCTAATCCCAATAGCAATTTTGATTCTGAATTCATAATTGGTTGTGTTTAATAGTTAATAGTTTCTGTTTTCCTCATTCACGACCGAAGGGCTGTTCCAAGCGTGAAGCGTTTTGTGACTGAACAGCCCATCAGCGATCATTCTACTAATAAACAGACAGCACGCAAAATTGTTTGCTCCATCTCTTGATTATCTGGAATTGACTAATCCGTCGCAACTGCTTCACCCAACAGGGTGGCAGGTGTGAAGCCGGTTACCCGCACTTTTACCAAGTCTCCGATGCGGTGCTGCTGTTTGTTGAAGATCACCACTTTGTTCTGCTCATTCCGACCGAAGAGCTGCTCACGTGATCGCTTGGAGAAACCTTCTACCAGCACCTCGAACACCTTGCCCATGTCGCGTTCGTTGCTCTGCCGTGACAACTCCAGTTGCAGGGCGATGATCTCCTGCAGCCTGCGGTTTTTCACCTCCTCCGGCACGTTGTCCGCCAGCTTCTTGGCCGCGTAGGTGCCGGGACGCTCGGAGTACTTGAACATGAAAGCTGAGTCGAACGCCACCTCACGCATCAGCGAGAGGGTCTCCTGGTGATCCTCTTCGGTCTCGGAGTGGAACCCGCACATGATGTCGGTCGACAGGCCGCAGTCGGGGATGATCCGTTTGATGGCGGCGATTCGTTCCATGTACCACTCCCGGTTGTAGCGGCGATTCATCAGTTTCATCATGCGAGAGCTCCCCGACTGTACGGGCAGATGGATGTAGTTGCAGAGGTTGGGATACCTGGCGATGGTCTCCAGGGTGGCGTCGTTCATGTCCCAGGGGTGTGAGGTGGTGAAGCGTATTCTCATCCCAGGTGCTGCTTCAGCCACCAGGGCGAGCAGCTCATCGAACCCGATGGTCCGTTCCCCATCTTTGAAGCGATAGGAGTTGACATTCTGTCCCAGCAGGATCACCTCTCTGAATCCTTTCTCCTGCATCACCTGCAACTCGTTGAGGATGCTCTCCGGCTCGCGGCTGCGCTCCCTGCCCCGCGTGAAAGGTACGATGCAGTAGGTACAGAACTTGTCGCAACCACGCATGATGGAGATATAACCGGAAATATTGCTCCCCTCCATCTTGAGGGGAACCACATCCTTGTAGGTCTCCGTCTTCGAGAGCTCGATGTTTATTGCTTTCTCACCCTGTTCAGCAGCTCCCACCAGGTTGGGCAGGTCGAGGTAGGCATCGGGACCCACCACCAGGTCGGCATGATGCTTGTCGATCAGCTCTGATTGGGCCCGCTCGGCCATGCATCCCAGCACGCCGATGATCAGATGATCTTTTCGTTTGCGCTTCAGCGACTGAAAGTAGTCCAGCCGCTGAATCACTTTCTGTTCTGCATTCTCACGGATGGAGCAGGTGTTGACGAAGATGGCATCGGCATCCCGGTCGTCGTTGGTCAGGCTGTAACCATCCATCTCCATGATGGAAGCCACCACTTCTGTATCGGCAACATTCATCTGACATCCGTAGGTCTCAATATACAATTTCTTCTCTTTATGCTTGTCGTTGTTCATTATTTCACTCATTTTCACTGTGATCCATCCCCGAAGGGGAAAGTTAAAAACTGTAATTATCCGGATATAAAGTTGGAAATAACCATCCAATAATTTATATTTGCGGTGAAAAAAATAATTTTTTCAATTTTTTTCATAGTTAAGGTTTTGGTTAAATGATCGGGAGTGACTGTGAAGTTGCTCCCGATAATTTGTGCCCCAAATACCCTCATATTCACAAAAAATGCCTATTTTTGTCCGGATGCAAAATTAATCAAATTATGGAATTCGGCGATATCATTTATTTGATCCTTATTCTTTTTTTCGCGATATTGGGTTTTTCTAATGAATCACGGAAGAAGAAAAATCAACAGCAGCAGCAGAAGAGTGAGAAGGATTTCAGTCACACTTTCGATGATGAGGAGGAGGATGAACCCTACCTGCAGCATCTTCCAGGTGATCTTCCGCCTGACCCGGAGCCGCAGGCTCCAAAGTCAACCCGTCCCGAATTCCGTTCTTCGCTCGATCTGGTGACAAATTTCGAAGAGGAATCCTCTCTGAAAGGCTCAATCTTTGTGTATGATGCCGACGAGTCGTTTGCGCAGGAGTCACCACAAGGCGAAGCCATCACGGGACAAACGAGTGCATTTGATCAGGCTAGCTTCGTACATCCGCTGTTGGCGGAACTGACCGGTGATGGTGCAGTGGAAGCGCTGAAGAAAGGCTTGATCTATGGCGAGATTATGCAGCGAAAATATTGAACCACGCCCGATTATAACCAACCAAAACATATAAAAAACCAACTATTGATATGGCATTGAAATTTATGAACGCTGAAGAGGCCGCGTCGCTAATCAGGCATGACGACAACGTTGGCTTCAGTGGGTTTACTCATGCCGGCTGCCCGAAAGTGGTACCGGTAGAGATCGCCAAAAGGGCAGAGGCCGAACATGCGAAAGGCAATCCTTTCAAGATCGGTGTTTTCACCGGTGCCTCCACCGGCGACTCGATTGACGGTTCGCTTGCGAGGGCCAAGGCAATCAAGTTCCGCACACCTTATCAAACCAACAAGGATATGCGTGAGGCGCTCAACAGAGGCGAGTTTGACTTCTTCGACCTGCATCTCTCCCAGCTGGCACAGGAGATTCGTTACGGTTTCCTTGGCAAGATCAACGTAGCGGTGGTTGAAGCTGCCGACGTGACCGAGAGTGGTGAGATTGTCCCCACCACCGGTGTGGGGATCACCCCCACCATCTGTCGCCTGGCCGATATCGTCATCGTGGAGCTGAACAAAAAAGTTCCCACGAAGTTACGCGGTATTCACGATATTTATGAGCTGCAGGATCCTCCCAAACGGCGCGAGATACCGATCTACGAGGTGCAGAACCGGGTGGGACTGGAATATGTGAAAGTGAATCCGGAGAAGATCTTCGTGGTGGAGACCGAGCGGGATGGTGAAGGTGGCGGTTTTGCACCGGTCGACGAGGTGACTGCCCGCATCGGGAACAACGTGGCTGAGTTCTTCGTAGCTGAGATGAGGGCCGGGCGCATCCCTCACCACTTCCTGCCCATCCAGTCGGGTGTGGGCAATATCGCCAACGCGGTGCTGAGCTCCATGGGCAGCAACCTCGATATTCCCCGCTTTGAGGTGTACACCGAGGTGATCCAGGATGCAGTGATCGACATGATGCAGAAGGGGAATATCTCTTTCGCCAGCGGCTGCTCGCTTACGGTGAGCAACGAGGTGCTGGAGAAGTTCTACAGCGACCTCTCCTTTTTTAAGAACAAGCTGGTGCTCCGTCCCTCGGAAATCTCCAATAACCCGGGCCTGGCACGCCGAATGGGCATCATTGCCCTTAACACCGCCATCGAGGTGGATATTTTCGGCAACGTCAATTCCACCCACGTGAACGGAACCAGGATGATGAACGGCATCGGCGGCTCGGGCGACTTCACCCGCAACTCCTACCTCTCCATCTTCCTCACCCCCTCCACGGCCAAGAACGGTGCCATCAGCTGCATCGTGCCCAAGGTGACGCACGAGGACCACAACGAGCACTCGGTGAAGATCATCGTCTCGGAATATGGGGTGGCCGACCTCAGAGGCAAAGGACCGAGGAAACGTGCCGAAGAGATTATTGAGAAATGCGCTCATCCCGATTATCGTCCGTTGCTGCATGAGTACCTCTACCTGGGTGTGAAAGGTCATATCCCGCAGGATCTGTATGCCTGCTTTGCTTTCCATCATGCCCTGGCGGAAACGGGCAGCATGATGAACACCGATTTTTCGAAATATAAACGATAAACAATCGTGAGGGTACAATTGAGAGAATCGGTTCCGTGGTCACGGAGCCGATTCCCTCCTCTTCATTATTGCGGAATCTTCGGGCAGTGTATCGATTTTCCGCTGCATGGGTGCTGTTACCCTTTCGGGGTTTTGATTACAGCACAAAAAAAAGGTCAAGACCTGATCTTAACCCTTTTGTTGCATCTGTTGTCGGGATGACTGGATTCGAACCAGCGACCACTCGCCCCCCAGACGAGTACTCTAAACCGGACTGAGCTACATCCCGTAAAAGTGCCTGCAAAAGTAACACTATTTTTTGAAATGCACAAACGTTCCATCCCATTCGTTTAAACTATATTATGATTTAATTTCGTCACAGTTAAAGAAAAAGTTGTTAATTTGCACCTGAAATTGATAATGCAGAGGATGTTTGTCATCACCTTGTCTCTCTTTCATGCCGATCGTAACAGTTAAGTTGAACCTGATTGTGTGAGTAGATGAATAGCCTCGGGAAAATATAATAAATAAAATAGATGACCTTTACTGCAAAACAAATAGCCGACTTCTTGCGCGGAGAAGTAATCGGTGATCCGAACGCGACCGTATCTTCTTTTTCCAAAATAGAAGAAGGTAAGCCCGGAACACTTACATTTCTGGGGAATCCCAAATATACGCCCTATATTTACGATACTGCAGCCGATATTGTTTTGGTGAACAATGATTTCGTGCCCGATAAGCCTGTCAGGGCCACCATGATTAAAGTCACCAATGCATACGCTGCACTGGCCTCCCTGATGTCGTTGGTGGAACAACAGAAACCAGTGAAAGAGGGAGTTGCAACAGTTGCATTTGTATCTCCCTCAGCTACCGTGGGGGAGCATATCTATCTGGGTGAGTTTGCCTTCATTGGTGAGCAGACGCAAATCGGTAACAACTGCATGATTTATCCACAGGTTTACGTGGGTGACAATGTGCAGGTGGGCGACAACTGCATCCTCTATCCCGGCGTGAAGATTTATCACGATTGTGTGATTGGTGACAACTGTATCATCCACGCGGGTGCCGTGATCGGTGCTGACGGTTTCGGATTTAGCAAAGAGGAGGAGATCTACCGGAAGATTCCGCAGATTGGCAATGTGATCATTGAGGATGATGTGGAGATCGGCGCCAATACGACCATCGACCGTGCCGTGATGGGATCGACTATTATCCATCGGGGCGTGAAGCTGGATAACCTGATTCAGATCGCCCATAACTGTGAAGTGGGTGAGAATACGGTGATGGCTGCACAGGTTGGCATCGCAGGATCCACCAAGATCGAAGAGAACTGCGTGCTGGGCGGACAGGTAGGCATCGGCGGACACATCACCATTGGGAAGAATAGCCAGATCGGTGCTCAGGCGGGCATCATCAGCAACACCAAAGAGGGATCGCAGGTGTTGGGTTCACCCGCTATCCCGGTGAGAGACTTCTTTAAGTCGAGTGTCATTTTTCCCAAGATTCCTGATATGTATCGCCGACTAAATGCCATGGAGAAAGAGTTGGCCGACCTGAAAAAGAAACTCTCGGAAAACGAACTGGAGAGCGAACTGGAGAACGAATAAGTTCCCACTATCTGTAAT
>WOYT01000147.1:0-3402 GCA_011620695.1 Proteiniphilum sp. | reverse complement strand
GGAAAACGAACTGGAGAGCGAACTGGAGAACGAATAAGTTCCCACTATCTGTAATGCCGAAAGCAAACATTTAGGTGCAAAAAGCAGGATTTCCTGCTTTTGGTTGTATATTTGCACACAATTTTCGATAATGTGTAATTAAAATAGATACAGTGAAACAGAGAACATTGCAAAGCAGCTTCACCCTGCAGGGTATCGGGCTCCATACCGGTCAGAATATTGTGGTTACCTTCAACCCTGCTCCGGTGGATCACGGATACAAGATTCGACGGGTGGATCTGGAGGATCAACCGGTAATAGAGGCATTGGCTGAACATGTGGTTCACACGCAACGTGGAACGGTTCTGGGTAAGGGGAATGTCATGGTGAGCACCATTGAACATGGTTTTGCTGCCCTCTATGCCCTGGGCATCGACAACTGTCTGATCGATGTGAACGCCTCTGAATTTCCGATCCTCGACGGTAGTGCCATCGAGTATGTCCGGGAGATCCGTAAAGCAGGTGTTGCAGAGCAGGAGAAGGACAAGGATTTCTATATCGTGCGCAACAAGATGGAGGTTACCGATCCCGAAACCGGCTCCAAGCTCACACTCCTACCGGATGACGCCTTCTGCATCAACTCTTTCATCGAGTTCGATTCTCAATATATTCCCAATCAGTCGGCATCCATGGATACGGTAACTGATTTCGAGAAAGAGATTGCCTCCTGCCGAACGTTCGTATTCGTGCGTGAGATTGAACAGCTGAGGAGGGCAGGACTAATCAAAGGAGGTAACCTGGACAACGCCATCGTAATCTACGAGAAGAAGCTCTCACAAAAAGAGTTGGATGAGATCGCCGACGAGCTGGGAGTACCGCATCACAATGCTGATGAGCTGGGTTACCTGAACCATCGCAAGCTGCTTTTCCCCAATGAGCCGGCACGCCACAAGCTGCTCGACATTATCGGGGACATGTCGCTCATCGGTAAACCAATCAAGGGACGTCTCATCGCCCACAAGCCGGGACACAAAATCAACAACCAGCTGGCTCGCTTGATCCGCAAGGATATCAAGCTCAACGAGGTGCAGCCGCCGATTTATGACCTGAAATCGGAGCCGGTGATGGACAACAATCGCATCCGTGAGCTGCTGCCTCATCGCTATCCCTTCCTGATGGTGGACAAGGTGATCCAGATGACCGACACCTACATCGTGGGGGTCAAGAACATCACCACCAACGAACCATACTTCACCGGTCACTTTCCACAGGAACCGGTGATGCCGGGGGTGTTACAGGTGGAGGCGATGGCTCAGACCGGGGGACTGCTGGTGCTGGCCAAGCTCGACGAGCCGGAGAGATACTCAACTTACTTCCTGAAGATCGACAACGTGAAGTTCCGCCACAAGGTGGTGCCGGGTGATACCATCCTCTTCCGGGTAGAGCTCACTTCCGAGATGCGCAGGGGCATCGCCACCATGCGGGGCCTGGCTTTCATCGGTGATAAGGTGGTTTCCGAGGCCGACTTCACCGCTCAGATTATCAAGAATAAATAAATTCAACAGAAAGATACCTTTATGAGTAGCATTTCATCGATGGCTTTCGTGCATCCCGAGGCCAAACTGGGTGAGAACGTGATCGTGGAACCCTTTGCCTATGTCGATGCCAACACTGAGATTGGCGACGGCACACGTGTGATGACTCAGGCCACCATCCTCTCCGGAGCGCGTATCGGCAGGAACTGTTTCATCTTCCCGCATACCACCATTGCTGGCATCCCGCAAGACCTGAAGTTCCAGGGTGAGGAGACCACCGCCTTCATCGGTGACAATACCACCATCCGTGAGTGTGCCACCGTGAACAGGGGAACGGCCTCCAGGGGCTATACGAAGGTGGGCAGCAACTGTCTGATCATGGCCTACAGTCATGTGGCACACGACTGTGTGCTGAAAGACCATGTGATACTGGGCAACGCCACACAGCTGGCTGGAGAGATCGAGATCGACGACTATGCCATCGTGAGTGGCGGCTCCCTGGCACATCAGTTCACCAGGATCGGAGCCCACGTGATGATACAGGGCGGCTCAAAGATCGCGAAAGATATTCCTCCCTTCGTGATGGTGGGGCGTGAACCAATTTCATACGTGGGACTCAACATCGTGGGACTGCGTCGCAGGGGGTTCTCCAGCGAGAGGATCAACGGCATCCAGGAGATCTACCGTACGCTTTACCTTTCGGGATATAATATCTCACAAGCAGTGGAGCGCATCGAACAGGATCTCCCTGCTTCCGATGATCGTGACCTGATTCTTAATTTTGTTCGCTCATCGAGCCGCGGCATCGTACGCAGCAACATGGAGGGGTGATGATGACGAAGGTGGTTTTTCCGGCTGAATGGCATCCTCAGGAGGGCGTGATGATCACCTGGCCCCATCGCGACAGCGACTGGGCTCCCATGCTGGAGGAGGTGACACGCTGTTACCTCACCATCTCGAGAGAGATCCTTCAAAGGGAGAAGCTGCTGGTAGTGGTACCGCCCGGGACAGATATCGCTTCTTTCTTTACGGATGAGGAGCGGATGAACCTGATCACCGCGGAGATAGCCTCGAACGACACATGGGCACGTGACCATGGTCCTGTCACGCTGTTTCATGACGGCATCCCGGTGGTTGCCGATTTCGGGTTCAACGGCTGGGGACTGAAGTTTGCCGCCGATAAGGACAACCTGATCACCGGGCAGCTGTTTGAGAAAGGGATCTTCCACCCGTCCGCGGTTTACTACAACCGGCGTAACTTCATTCTGGAAGGGGGATCCCTCGAGTCGGATGGGGAAGGTACCCTCCTCACCACCACGACCTGCCTGCTGGCCGCTAACCGTAACCAACCCATGACGCAGCAGGAGATAGAATATAGCCTGAAAGAGATGTTGGGCGTCACCAGGGTGCTTTGGCTCAACCACGGTTACCTGGCAGGTGATGATACCGACAGCCATGTCGATACGCTTGCCCGTTTCTGCAGTCCGGATACCATCGCTTATGTGAAGTGTGAGGATGAAACCGACGAACATTACAAGTCACTCAAAGCGATGGAGGAAGAGCTGCAGGCTTTTCTTACTGCATCCGGAGAGCCTTACCGGCTGATACCCCTCCCCATGGCCGATGCCATATACGAAGCGGGTGAACGGCTGCCGGCCACCTATGCCAACTTCCTGATCCTGAACGATGCCGTCTTGATCCCATTTTACGGGACGGAAAAAGACAGGTTAGCACGACGTCAGCTACAGCTGGCTTTCCCTGACAGAGCGCTAATTGGTGTGGACTGCTCTCCCCTGATCCGGCAGCATGGCTCGCTGCACTGCATCACGATGCAACTGCCGAAGGGTTCATTGGCTGTTAGCGATAACCAATAAGTTGTCAGGCTTAC
>WOYT01000101.1 GCA_011620695.1 Proteiniphilum sp. | reverse complement strand
TGGCTTCCGTGATGAAGTGGCACGGCGGCTTCGTCTGGGCCTGCAAGAACTACGACGGCGATGTGCAGTCGGATACCGTTGCCCAGGGCTTCGGCTCACTGGGGATGATGTCTTCCGTGCTGGTGACGCCCGACGGCAAGACGGTAGAGGCAGAAGCTGCACATGGTACGGTGACTCGCCATTACCGTCAGCATCAGCAGGGCAAGGAGACCAGCACCAACCCCATCGCCTCCATCTTTGCCTGGACGCGGGGACTGGCTCACCGCGGCAAGCTGGATCAGAACCAGCCGCTGATTGACTTCTGCCATAAGCTGGAACAGGTCTGCATCGAGACCGTGGAGGGGGGTGAGATGACCAGGGATCTGGCGCTGTTGGTGCACGGCAACGATGCACCGCGTGAGAGCTGGCTCACCACGCAGCAGTTCCTGCAGGCGCTGAAAAGAAATCTGGAGAAAAGATTTTAGCTTTCCGCGATCGCTTTAGTTGCAATCATACCAGAGTTGAGACCTGAACAAATAAGAAGGGCAGTCCGTGTGGGCTGCCCTTGGTCATGTAAAACGCAACTGTATAATATGAGATTCTTTATTCTTCTTTCTCCTGCTCTTCGTAAGTCTTGAGCAGCTTCTCCTGTACATCGGAGGGCACCAGCTCATAGCTGGCGAACTTCATGGTGAAAGAGGCCCTGCCCCCTGTGAGGGAGCTGAGGGAGGTAGAGTAGCTGTTCATCTCTTTGAGCGGCACACGCGCTTTCAGCTTCTCAAATCCCTTTTCACTCTCCATGCCCATGATCATGGCGCGGCGTCCCTGCAGGTCGCTCATCACATCACCCATGTACTCACCCGGCACCGAAACGGTTACATCGTAAACCGGCTCGAGGATCTTCGGTCCTGCATTCTTGAATGCAGTGCTGAACGCATTCCTGCCGGCAAGCATAAAAGATATTTCATTGGAGTCCACCGGGTGCATCTTGCCGTCGTAAACAATTACCCGCACATCACGGGCATAGGATCCGGTGAGCGGTCCCTGTTCCATACGGCTCATGATCCCTTTCAGAATCGCCGGCAGGAAGCGGGAGTCGATGGCGCCACCCACAATGCTGTTCACGAACACCAGCTTGCCGCCCCAGTCGAGCTCAATCACCTGCGTGTCACGGTTCTGGATTTTGAATTCCTGTCCGTTAAAGCGATAGATCTCCTGCACGGGCATCCCTTCGGTGTAGGGCTCTACAATGAGGTGCACCTCACCGAACTGACCGGCGCCGCCCGACTGTTTCTTGTGTCGGTAGTCGGCACGTGCAGCCTTGGTGATGGTCTCGCGGTAGGGTATCTTCGGCTCCAGGAATTCGATCTCGATCTTGTCGTTGTTCTCCAGGCGCCACTTGAGGGTGCGCAGGTGAAACTCACCCTGTCCCGAGACGATGGTCTGTTTCAGCTCCTTGGAGACCTCCACCTGCCAGGTCGGGTCTTCTTCCTTCATGCGGGTGAGCGCCTCACTCAATTTCTCCGTGTTCGATTCATTCAGTGCCCTGATCGCCCTCCGGTATCGTGGTTCCGGATATTTGATGAAATCGAACCGGTTATCGTTCCCCTTGGCATTGAGCGTGTTGCCGGTACGCACATCCTTTAGCTTCACGGCGGCTCCGATACTGCCGGCGTGCAGCTCCTCAGCCTTGGTGCGGATTTGTCCCGCCACGGTGTATAACTGTGCCAATCGTTCTTTTGAAGAGCGGTCGCTGTTGTTCAGGTCATCACCCTCCTTTACAATTCCGGACATCACCTTGAAGTAGGAGACCTCACCGATGTGCGGTTCCACGGTGGTCTTGAAGAAGAAGAGGCTCGCAGGAGCGTCGGCATCGGGTTTCACCTCCTCACCCTCACTGTTGCGGGGTGCGGGAACCTCATCGGGTGAGGGGGCTACCATGTTGAGGAAGTTCATGATGCGGTGCACGCCCATGTTTTTCTCTGCCGATGCGCAGAAGAGCGGGAAGAGGGTGTGGTCGAGCATTCCCTTGTGGATGCCGTCGCGCATCTCCTCTTCGGTAAGCGATCCCTGGTCGAAGTACTTCTCCATCAGACCATCATCATTCTCGGCGGCAGCTTCCAGCAGTGCCTGGTAGTACTCGCCGGCACGTTCTTTCTCGCTGTCAGGGATCTCCAGCACCTCGGGGGCGGTGGCTCCCGGCTTCCATTGGTAGAGTTTCTGTTTCAGCACATCTACGATGCCGTTGAAAGAGCTGCCACTTCCTATCGGGTATTGCACCGGTACCACCTTGTTGCCGTAGAACTCGCGTAAACCGGCCAGTGTATTGTCATAGTCAGCTTTCTCATTGTCCATCTTGTTGACAAGAAGCACCATCGGTTTTTTGAGCTCATCCACATATCGGAACTGGTTCACCGTACCCACCTCTACACCATTGGCCGCATCGATCAGCATCAGTGCCATATCGGTTACATGGAGAGCGGAGATCACTCCCCCCACAAAATCATCCGATCCCGGACAGTCGATGAAGTTCATCAGCTTATCTTTCCACTCGTAGGAGAAGACAGTGGAGAAGACAGAGTAACCATAGTCTTTCTCCACCGGGAAATAGTCGCTCACGCTGTTCTTCCCCCCCACGGATCCGCGTCGTTTTATGAGACCACTCTCGAAGAGCATGGCCTCTGCGAGGGTGGTCTTTCCTGATCCGGCATTGCCAATGACAGCAATGTTCTTAATTTCGTTTGTTTTGTACACTTTCATGATTGGAATTTTTATAAAATGTATAATGTTCTCTTCCGGCTAAAAAACAGATGACGCTCCTCTGCCTCACCTTTCCGGCTGACGAAAGGGCAAGGGTTGCGGTTTGAAGCGGTTATGGATAATTCCATATAAAATGACTTTGCAACGGCGTGTGACCTGCAAAGTCAAACTGTCGTGAACAGCGCTGCAATTTATAAAAATCGGATGAGAAAGAGAAATGTTGCAATTATGTTATGCAACATATGTTCGTGCGAGATTGTCGGGAAGTGTTAAGACATGAAACATTCGGTACCTTTCAATTGTTTACTGGAATAACAATCAGACACACTCCGGCAATTAGATTACAGATATGAGCAAACAGCAATCAGATCAGTACTACAATCAACCCATTGAAGACGTTTTACGGCAGTTTGGTGTCGATCTCCATTCAGGCTTGTCAGAACAGGCAGCGA
>WOYT01000017.1 GCA_011620695.1 Proteiniphilum sp. | reverse complement strand
ATCCAAAATAATCGGAAAATTCGGTTATCAAATTACCCGGCAAACAGGAAGCCACGCATTCCTTATACCATCTCTATGCAGTTCTTGAATATCGTGAAGGCAGCCTCTGAAGCAACCAAGGCAGGCATCAAACTGGTTAAAACACACAAATTAAGAAGAGTAGATTTTCCACAATAAATGTATTACTAAAAAAAACCGAACACAAAAAAAACCTCTGAATGAGAGGCTTAGACGGTTTTTATTAAATTAATTTGTAGCGCACAGCGGAATCGAACCGCTATTCATTGCCTGAGAAACAATTTTCCTAACCGTTAGAAGAGTGCGCCATAGTGGTTTGGTGATGCAAATGTAGGAAAAAAAATTAAATCCTTCACTCATCCCGATCCATTTTTTTTCATCCGCTCGTTTTTTTACCGCTTTTTCCGGTAGTAGGCTTCCAGCGCCTCCCGCGCAGCAGTGAATGAGCTCTTGCGATCCTGCAGCACCTCCTCCTCGAGTCGCACCAACAACTGAGCGATCTCCGGGTCACGATAGAAGCCGTTGCGCAACTGTTCGTTGATGCTTTCGAACATCCAGTACTTGGCCTGCTCTTTGCGCTTGCGGTCGAAGTAACCGTTCTGCTTCACAAAGTCGATGTAACGGTGAATCATCTCCCACACTTCAGCTATGCCGATCTTGTAGTAGCCAGAGTAGGTAAGCACCTCGGGCGACCAGCCCGACTCCGGCAGGGGGTAGAGATGAAGGGCGTTACGCAGCTGCCGTCGTGCCATGTTCGCCTTGTCGATGTTGTCCCCGTCCGCCTTGTTGATCACGATGCCGTCGGCCATCTCCATGATGCCCCGCTTGATGCCCTGCAACTCATCGCCGGTGCCGGCCAGCTGTATCAGCAGGAAGAAGTCGACCATCGAGTGAACAGCCGTCTCCGATTGTCCCACCCCCACCGTCTCCACGAAGAGGTAATTGAAGCCCGCCGCCTCGCACAGCACGATGGACTCGCGCGTCTTCCGTGCCACACCCCCCAGCGATCCCGCGGAGGGGGAGGGTCGGATAAAGGCGTTCTCCTCCATGGAGAGCTTCTCCATCCGTGTTTTGTCGCCCAGGATGCTCCCCCTGGAGCGCTCACTGGAAGGGTCGATGGCCAGCACCGCCAGCTTATGCCCCCTCTCCAGCAGGTACATGCCAAAAGAATCGATGGAGGTGCTCTTGCCGCAACCCGGCACGCCGGTGATCCCCACCCTGATGGAGTTGCCCGAGTAGGGCAGGCACTGCTCGATGATGGCCTGAGCCCGCTCCTGATGCTCCGGCAGCGAGCTCTCCACCAGTGTGACTGCCTGGCTGAGAATCACCCTGTCGCCAGAGAGGATCCCTTTCACATACTCCTCCACGGAACGCAAGGTCTGTTTGGGTCGTCTCTTGAGATAGGGGTTCACGCTGGGAGGCTGGGCGATACCCTTGTTCACCTTCAAGCCGTTGTATCTGGGGTCATTCTCGGGATGTTCCATCTTCCTGCTCAAATTAAAAAACCGAATGAAGCTCCTGCAAAGATACTTCATTCGGCCTGTATTTCGCAATCATGCGGGGTCTCTATTTCTTCGGGATCACATTTCCCTTGATCCTCAACACATAAACGGTATCCGGCACATTGGTATACACGGTAATGCTCTTGTTGAATGTCCCCGGACGGGCAGTTGTGGAGTATCTTGCCGTAATCATCCCTTTCTTACCGGGCAGGATCGGCTCACGTGAATAGCTCGGTGTGGTACAGCCGCACGAAGCGGAAACCCGATGTATGATCAACGGGCTATTGCCGGTATTGGTAAATTCAAACTGGGTGGTAACCGCTCCTATCTCCTCTTTAATGGTTCCGAAGTTGTGCTCCGTCTTTTCAAACGCCATCCCGGGCTTCTGCTGGGCAAAAGCCATCAGGCTGCCGATCAACATGGAAAACAGTACAAGGGTTGTTCGTTTCATATCTGTTTCATTTATTGTTATTGCTGGTTTTTATTACTCCTATCTGCAAAAGTAACAATTTTACCAACCTCCTGTTTATTCTTTAACAATAATTCGCATGCCACCGGTGTGTGAAATGAATGCAGGGGCGTAAAGGGATTGCACGGTGGCGATGCCACCTGAGTAGCTGCCAGCCCGCGTCACATAGAGGGCATACTCAAACACGCGGGTCCCACGCGGCAACTGATCGAAAAAGAATGAGGTGGAGGCATCTTTCGTGCGCTGGTAACAGGGCACACCGTTTTGCCAGGTCATACCGGAGAGCTGCGTGACCGGTTCGAAGCAGGCGGCACGCATATCCTTGAGCTGCACAAACTCCAGGTCGCGATCGTTGCGCAGGGTGAGACGCACCACCACCCTGTCACCCACCTGTAAGGAACGTTCTTCGGTTAACGGCACCAGCACCCTACCCGAAGCATCGGTCTGCTCCAGGAACAGCTGCTTTTCGATATCGAGCGAACCATCACTTTTAACCACCTTGTCCACCTCCTCGAAGTATTGCCGGTAGAGCGCTCCCCAGGCAGGTCCGCTGCCGTTGTGCTCCACGGTGACCACACCCATCACGGGCGTAATCTCAGTTCTGTTCCAGCTCTCCTTGAAGTAACCGGTTCCCGCCTCTCTGTTAGTCGGTTCAACCAGCTTATCCCCCACTTTGACGGTGGTCTCACCGGTAGCGAAGAACCAGTCGCTGCCACCGCTCAGCAGTGCATAGACCGCATCGGTGGTGGCATGTGTCGATTCCCACTGCTGTGTCTGCTTCTGCTTTAGCAGCCACCGTTTCATCTGGTCTGTCTCCACCGCAGAGGCACCACCCAGACGGAAAGCATCCATGATAAAGGTATGCACCGAGATAGCCGACTGTGACATGAAGACCCGCGAACGGTTGTTTGCCCAGTACATTCCCATCTCTTCCGATTGGGTGGCATGTTCGCGGAAAGAGCGCAGGATCGATTGCACAACCTCTTTCTGTCGGCCCCGATGCATCAGCACGGCGATCAGGGAACGCTCATAGAGACCATAGGCGGTCCAATGCTTCTGCACCACAGAGCGGTAGAAGCCGGTCATCTCTTTCACCTCCTCATCCATGGGACGATCCTCATATGCCGTTCGCACATAGAGATACTCCAGATCGGTCAGTGAGATCATCCTGATCTGCTTCCAATCCTTGTTGTACCGTTTCAGCGCGGTGAAGCGACGCACTGCCTCCGCATCGGCAAATTCAATTGCTTTCGACTGCATGGCGAGAATCTCTTCCCCGGGTTGAAGAGCGCCTAACGCCTGCAGGCGACTGAACCCGTAAAGGATATAATGGGTGATCCCAACTGAGGGACGGAACCCTTTAAACCAGCTCCAACCCCCTTCGTGGGTCTGCAGCTCCTGCAGGCGACGCACAGAGCGGCTCAGTTGGTCGCGGCTACGGTTCAGGTCGAACAGCAGCGAGAGCCGTTGTAGCTGCTCCGATTCATCGCGAGCGTCAAGCACCCAGGGAGTCTCCTCCAACAGGAGGTTCTTCAGCTCTTCGTTTTTGCTGAGCTGTGACTGCAACGATTCACCGGTGCCTCCCTCTTTCTGCCAGGCATCCACCATGGCGGTTACGCGGGGGTAGCTCTTCCCGATATGGGTACCCAGCGAGGTGCTGTAACAGGCTGCAAACCAGTCCACTGCATTGTCCTGCACAGGGTTGCTCAATACCGGCAGCGCCTGCAGCGCGTACCAGGCGGGAGATGAGGCAAACTCGAGGGTGAGCCGGTACTCCTCAGTCGTTGGGGAGCTGTGCTCCAGCAGTCGCTCCATGGTGAACTGTTTCGTTTCCCCACTGTTCAGATCCATGTGCATGCTCTCGGTCACCAGCATCCTACTGGGCAATACTGCCAGAGCATGCTGTTCGCCGTCGCTGAACAAGTCTGTCTCCGCCACGATGCGTACCCCCAGCAACTCAATGCCCGAAGGGACAATAAAGGCCCATGAAGCATCAGTTGAAGCACCGGTAGCCAGGGTGAAGGGTTTCACAGCATCAACCAGGGTGATCTCCGGGATAACCTCTTCAGTAAGGGGATCAAAGAGCTCCAGCCGCACCCTGCCATTCAGCAGGCTGTCGGAGAGGTTGGATATTTTTGTGCTGATGGAGGCAGAATCACCCTCCCTGAAGAAACGCGGCATGTTGGGTGTTACCATCAGCTCTTTCTGTGAAACCGTGAAAGCCTCGGAAGAGCCACTGCGCAGTTGCCTGTCGTGAGCCAGCAGACGGAAACGCCAGCGGGTGTTGCTTTCCGGCACGGAGAAAGCGATCTGAACCTCACCTTTCTCGTTGGTGCGCAGCTGCGGATAGAAGAAAGCGGTTTCATTGAAATGTCGCCGCACCTGCAGGTCTGATTCACTTTTAGCGGCAGGTGACGGCGGTGCGACATTGCTTTCACCTGCCATCACCTCCTCCTTTGCCTCCTCCGCCAACTCACTTTCAGCTACTTTCATCTGGCTACGGGCTGAACCATAACCCCCCACGACACTATCCTCCTGCTTCGCGCTGGATGTCCGGAACAAGACGAGATCATTGTAAAATGAAAAGCCGTGCCAGTTGAACCTGTCGAACCTGAACTCAGGCACCTCTTTCCAGGAAACAGGGATATAACCTCTGCCATTAACGGAGCTAAAAGAGTTGTCACGTGTGAGCCGTGCGGCGGATCGATAGCGCGAAAACGATGCCGCCGGAAAGCTCCAGGCCTGGGATGGGTAGATCTGGTCGAGAGAGAAATCATACATCGATGCCAGCAGCTCTGCGGCAGCAGGGTTCCCTGCTGCATCGGTCACCGTGATGCGCCACTCCTCGTCGCTTCCCGGGCGAATCCTGTCACGGAAGAGATCGAGCTTCACTTGCAGCTCCTCCTTCTCCTCTTCGCGAAGAATATCGGTGTGGTGGCTGTAAAACTGTTGATCTTTCACATAAGTGAGCATCAACGTGACACCTTCACCATACTCCTCCCGGTATGGGAAGCTGAAGCGTCTGTTCTCGTTCTCCAGGGTCAGCCAGCGCCGTTCCAGCAGCTTCTCCTCTTTCCAAAGTTCATAGAGCAGATGAATCTTGTCGGTCACACCCAGCAGGATCTCAGCGGGCTTACGGGGGGTAAAGGTGCTGCTACGAACCACGAACCAGTCGTTCGTCTTCACGGGAGGTCGCTTGTCGGTGAAGGAAAAAAGAATCAGATCTTTCTCCGCCTCTACCGGATTGCCCCTGTCATCCTTTGATAAGAGCTTCACCCGGTATCTTCCGGAACGAAGAAGGGACAGCTGTTTTTTCAGCCCGGGCTGCGGACCGGTTTCAAAATCACCTTTGGCCACCTCTCTCACGATGGAATCACGCTCATCAAGCAAATAAACAACATAGCTCCCTTCCGCTTTGACGTCGCCGCCATTGAGGTTTTTCGCGCTGATAAAGATCGGGTCTGAGCTCTCTTTCTCCCACCGCTCGGCCAGTTCCAGCTGGAGCATCATCGAGACATCACCCACAGAAAGAGCATAGCTCCCTGTTTGCGTCTCACCGTTCAGATCGGTCACAACAGCCTCAACGGTGAATGTGAATGCGGTCTGTTTGCCCTGCTCTGTGTCACTCTTCTCCGGGGTAAAGCGAATCTCGAAGCGACCCTGATCATCACTGGTCTCCACACCTTCCGCAAACGGTTCCGGCACACCTCCCCGGAAACGCCACCAGCTCTGCTGACGGGTGATGCGGTAAGTGACGGTGGCCCCTTGCAGCGGCACACCCGAATAGGCAAGCGTCTTACCTCTGAGGGTCACCTCCTCGCCAAAGCGATAACTTCCCTCAACAGGATCAAATGTCACCTCGAAAGTGGGACGTTTGTACTCCTCCACACGGATAGAGGCGCTGCCCGATTCGGTGCGAAGGGAGAAGTGGCCGGTAAGAAGTCCCTGTGGGAGTACAAACTCACCGGCGATTGAGCCAAACTCGTTGGTCACACCCACCTGTGAAGCAATCTTCTCTCCATTGGCATCATGCAGTGAGACCTCTATTTTGCGCTCACGAACCAGTGACCTTTTTGAATCGGCCTCCCTGGTCATCACCGCCTTGTAATAAACCGTCTGTCCGGGGCGGTAGAGCGACCGGTCAGTGAAGATATCGATCTGCTCACGCTCTTCCCTGTTGCCCGTGACGGCGAAATATCGGGTGCTCCCTGGCCGTGACAGCAGTGAGCCGCTGTCAGCGCCTTTGATGGCATGAAAAAAGAGGATCTCTTCCGGATCATTGCTCCTGTAAACAGCCAATCCATCGCGGTTGGTGGTGACGCTCGACGCTTCTGTCAAGCGGGCGTTGCGCCAGTTGCCGGAATAGTTGTAGAGAACAACCACAGCATCCTCCACCGGTCTGCCTGTGACCCGGTCAACCACGAAAAAGTGATGCAGACCCTTGCCTGCGGTACGGCTGAACAGCGACAGGTCGGACACGGCAAAGAAATATACCGGCTGATCGTTGTCGTTTGTTTCCGGCTGCGAATCAAATGTGAGCATATAACTGCCCGGCTCGCTGAGGTTCAGCTCAATTGCAGTCTCTCCCTCCAGATAGGGAGGGGTATCAGGCAGTTTCACGGGGATCTCCATCACAAAGGTCCGCTTCCTGTTGAGGGTTTGCAGTATGCCTAACTGGTGCTTCTGCAGATCGACAGGGGAATCGATGCGATAGAGCATCCCTTTAAGGGAACGAAGATTTTTGAAAGTGACGGTTATCTTCTTCACCCCATCTTTGGGAAAAGTATGGTTCCCGGAAAAAGAAAAATGTGGGGAGGTCAGTTGTTGCAACCGCTTCTCAAGCAGGGCAATCCTTTTATAGTCGGGATATTTGTCAACAGCTCCTTTCAGGAAGTTGTAGAGCTCTTCCGTTTTTTCATTGCGGAGTGAATCACTGTGCTCAGAGACCCGATATAGCTCCTGCTGGCGCAGCTCAGCTATTTGGTTGATGATCTCCACGCTGAAGGGATCGCCCTCCCACTCTTTCAGCATCGCTTCGAGTGATGGCAGGGCGTACAACCTATAGGTCTCCTGCAACTGGTTGAGTGACTCCAGTTTATCCAGCTCGGCAAGGAGCAGTGACTGGCGAAGCCCTCTCTCCAAAAGGGAGGCCATCAGCTTTCTCCAGGTTTCATAGGCCATCAGGTTATATTCCCCCTTTTTCGGATCGAGGGGGAGATGGATGAACGCTTTCGCCGGGGCAAAGAGTGATGCCGGTGCAAGCTCTCTGCGGGCCAATGTCCGACTCAGATCCTCATTGCTCTCCAGTTGCCGGTACTGTTCAATAGCCCGTCGCGCCAGGAAGTCGTACATCGTAGGATAATACCGTCGGGAATCCTTGCCTTCATCCACGACTGCTGCGTAAGCAGAGACCGTTGCCTTCAGGAGCTGCTCTTTCTCTGCCAGCGACGCCTCCAGATGCTCCACCACCCGGTCATAAAAGTTATTGCGGCTCCACTCTTTCATATCGGAGGGGAGGTAGCCACGCAGCTCCGTGCGTTGTCTGATCTGCCACTGATCTCTCTGGTAGTACTGCAGATAGAGTTCGCCCAGCATGGAGTGCAAAAGGGCTCTCTCCACCGCATCACTGCTTTCATTCAGCATCCCCTCCAGTCGTGAAAAAACCACCGTGTCGTTCTCCGCATCACGCGCCAGGTCATACTTGCCCAGGTGAATCACAGCCTTGATCACCTGTGGCGTATTTTGTTCGCTTACCGCCCGGTGAAGAATCCTGTTTACCTTTTCTGCGGCCGACTGTGGCAATGACTTTTTTTCCAGGGCAGCCACCTCCTCCCAAAGTGGGGCATAATCGTTCTGCTGCATCTTAATATTTTGTTGCGCTGAGAGCCAGCAAACATTGAGCAATAGGAGAAAGAAAAGAGGTGGACGTTTCATCTGTTTTTAGGAGTTAGGTGATTGAGCGTGGTAAGATACGCGTTCTTTCCATCTATGAACAAGTAGAACGATGTTTAGGTTTGATACAAACGACTCAGATGTGCGTTTGACCTCAGCTTCATCGCTGTCGAAGGCGATGAAGGCTGCAAGGCAGACATCTCTTTATCCATCCTTGATGCTGGGCTCACCCTCCTCCTGCGGCTTCATCACCACCCCGATCCGCTTTTTGCCGTTGATCTTGATGCAGATGGGACGCTCAAAACGTACATGCCTTATATACGGCGTCTCCTGTACCGCCGGCAGAGCGTTGAGGTAGGTCTCATCGAAGAAGCCGTCGTTTTCCAGAAAAGGGTTCACCGTGAAATAACCCACACCAAAAGAGGTCAGGTTCTGGAAGAAGTGGGTGCCCTGGCTCGGCTCGATACGGTAGTTCTCCATACCTGACTCAACGATCACCCTTGCCTGTGAGATATGAGGCCATTTCACCGGGATGCCGAGCCAGGGATCGGATGATCCCCAGCGACCGGGACCCACCAGCACGTAGTTTCTCCCGGCATCTAAAAACGCGCGGTTGATCTGTTCAATCTCACTGGCTATCAGCGGATTGTTGGAAGCATTGAAGACGTCGCTCTTCACATAGATCAGGTCCTGGACATCGCTTGTGATACCGTTGCCCAGTGCATTCCGGGAATAGAGAATCGTCTGTCTGGGATCAATCTTCTCCAGGTTTTCATGCACCACCTCGCGACTGTCAACAATAGGACGGATCTGCAACACGTAGAAAGAGGCGAAACGGTTGTCACGAATATCCACAGCGAACTCGATCTCCACCGGTCGTCCCATCTCTCTCTGTCCCACCTTGAGCAACTTGTCCAGGATCTCCTTCAAGGGGAACATGTCATGCTGCAGGATGTTGGCAAAGGAGATGATCTTCCTCCCCCCCTCATAGTAGCCATCACGGATGATCTGATCCTGCGGGTCGTAGGTCGAGGCCACGTACCGCAGCGGACCCTCTTTTTCTGCCTCCTTCAATCGCAGTTTGAGCAGGTTGAAGCCATCGTCGATGGTGAAATCTTTCGACACCGAGTTGAGGTCGAGCGCGTAATACTGTGTCTGCGTGTCACGCAGCGCCAGGTCGAGAGAGCTGAGCTGCAGGATGTGGGATGCATGCAGCGGTGAGAAGCGCAATCCCATGTTGCCGTCCACAATATACTTACCCAGACCGAACGCCATGTTCACGATACCATCCTCGGTACGCTCATCCCCTATGGGATAGTAGTTAATGGAGCGCGCCACACCCGAGATGGCGGGGTAGAACTGGGTCCCATACTGCGACCCAACCACCTCCTGCAGTACGATGGCCATCTTCTCCTGGTCGATCAGGTTGTGCGTGGCAGCCATGTAGCTCTTGCTGTCACGGTAGAAAACCGAGGCATAGACCGCCTTGATGGCGTTGCTCAGCAGTCGCACCATCTCATACTTGTCATTCACGTAAGGAATCATGTAGGTGGCGTAGATGCCGGCGAAAGGCTGATACTGGGAGTCCTCCAGCAGGCTGGAGGAGCGGATGGCGATGGGGCTGTCGATGGCATCGAAGAAGACCAGGAAGTCACTTACCAGCCTTTTGGGCAGCTTGGCCGCGAGGAAGTGCTTCAGGATCTCCTCATCCTCCCTGTCCGAGAGAGCCACCGGGTAGAGGTTGTTGGCCTCCATGAACTCATCGAACAGGTCGGTGCAGAGCACCACCGTCTTGGGGGTGGTGACAGGGAACGAGGGATTGTTGTTCAGCTCCAGGTGTGTCTTCACCATGTAACCGATGAAAGCGAGACCTCTCCCCTTACCGCCGAGTGATCCCTCGCCGATACGGGCGAAGTTGGAGTACTGGTCGAACCGGTCTTTCTCGAAGACTGCCACCACACCGGTGTTCTTCATCCGGCGGTACTGCACGATGGTGGCATAGATCAGCTCGCGCGCGTCATGCATGCTGGCATACTCAGAGACATCGATCTTCTTCAACAACTCCGCCACAGGGAACATGGCACGCGAGTAAAAGAAGCGGGAGAAATGGTTATGCGAGAGATGGTAATAGAGTGCATCGTCGGGGATGTTGCGGATATTCATCTGCAGCTCCTTCAGGTTCCGGATGCGGAAGATCTCCTCTTTCGTGTGGGGGTCAATGATAATGAAGTCACCAAAACCCAGGTTCTCTTTGATGGCGTGGCGCAGATCCTGGGGAAATGTCTTGGAGTTTTTATCGATGAACACATTGCTGATTCCCTCAATATGTTTCCTGTTCTCTGATTCGGAAGAGGTATAGATAATGGGGATATAGGTATCCTTCGTGCGGATCCACTCACCCAGCCGCTTACCGGCCAGCTGGTCCTTCTCCCCCTCTATGGTGAAGCTCATATCGCAGATCACCCCAAGCATGTTGTCTCCATATTTCTTGTAGTAGTAAACCGCCTCCTCATAGTTGCGTGCCAGCAGAATCTTGGGACGCCCCCGCATGCGGAGCATCCGCAGGTGATCATTGAGTGCCTCTTTCGAGAACTCTTTCGATTCGGAAAGCACAAACTTGTAGAGCAGTGGCAGCTCAGAGGAGTAAAACCGTACCGAGTCCTCCACCAGCAGGATGGTCTGAACCCCCACCGTTTTCACGTCATGTTCAACATTCATCCGGTCCTCCACCACCTTGATGATGGCCAGCAGCAGATCGGTATCGCCAAGCCAGCTGAAGACATAATCAATGCCACTCAGGTCCTCACGACTCAGTGAGCGGGTCACCGCCTTGGAGAATGGGGTGAGTAACACCACCTGCATATTGGGGTAGCGCTCTTTAATCTGTATCGCCAGCTGAAAGGCATCGCCGTTGTCCATGTTGGGCATACAGATCACCAGTTCATAGTGATTCTGCTTCAGCTCTGAGAGTGCCTCACGGTTGCTGCTTACCTGTGTGAAGCGGGGTGGATAGCGCAGGTTGAGGGAGACATACTCGTTAAAAATTTGCTCCTCCACGCGACCGTCATCCTCCAGCATGAACATGTCATAGCGGGAGGCGACCATCAGGATGTTATAGATCCGTTTATTCATCAGCTTCACAAAGGGGGTGTCCCGAAAGCGGAGCTGGTTGATGTCGTGAGATTTGATCACCGATTTGGGCGTCTTCAGTTTCATATAGGTTCTATGATTGCCGGCAGCAGATTCTTTTCTTCCTACCGGAATACAAACATAGGAATTTTTTCGTATATTTGTTTGACTTTCGGAGAGGAGAGGCGACATCTCTCCCATTCCGGTGGTTGTTGTTTTACGTAATAAAAAAGCGAATGATGATCAGAAAAAAAGCTCTATATATTACTATCTTCATTGCAACAATGGCTGGCGGCGCTGTGCTGCTGGCACTCACATCCTGGAACGACCTTGAGAAAAATGATGCGCAGCGTCCGCTTGTGCTCTCCATGACCGCATCGGTGGAGGTGCCGGAAAGCATGACCTTTGCCGGTGAACAGATCACTTTCGATCGGTATGACAAGCGTGAGCGGCTGGACAGGGAGCTGAACAGCTTCACCTACTTCCACTCCACCACGCTGTTGCTCATCAAGCGTGCCAACCGTATCTTCCCGGTTATTGAACCCATCCTGAAGCAACAGGGGCTGCCCGACGACCTGAAGTACCTGGCAGTGATCGAGAGCAGCCTCGATCCACGGGCCCTCTCTCCGTCACGAGCGGCCGGACTCTGGCAATTTCTGCAAAGCACCGGCAAGCAGTATGGTCTGGAGGTGACCGCGGAGGTGGATGAGCGCTATCATGTGGAGAAATCGACGCTGGCAGCCGCCCGTTATCTGCGCGATGCACACCGCAGATTTGGGACCTGGAGTGCTGCCGCCATGGCTTATAACGGGGGACTGGCACGCATCAGCAGGGAGCTGACAAACCAGGGCGCTGACGAAGCTCTTGATCTCTGGCTGGTGGAGGAGACCACCCGTTACTACTACCGGATGCTGGCGATCAAGCTCATCTTCGACAATCCGCAGCAGTATGGCTTCATCATCAAACCGGAACAACTCTACAAGCCAATGAATTTTAAGGAGGTCACCGTTACCACATCGATCCCCGATCTGGCTGCCTTTGCCCGTGAACAGGGTATCACCTATGCGCAGTTAAAGGATTTCAACTCCTGGCTGCGAAGCAGCAAGCTAACGGTAACCAGCGGCAAGCAGTATATCCTGCTGATCCCCACAAAAGAGGATCTCTATTATCGCAAGGGTGAGAAGCCCAAAGTGCATCACAAATGGTGGGTGAGCCAGTAAACATTTCGGGGCAATCAATCGTTTATACAAACTATGGCATCTGAAGCAGAACTGATACGGGTGTACGGTGCCCGTGTGCACAATCTAAAAAATATTGACGTCACCATTCCGCGCAACGCCCTCACCGTGATTACCGGGCTGAGTGGCAGCGGTAAGTCATCGCTCGCTTTCGACACCATCTTCGCCGAAGGACAACGTCGTTACATCGAGACATTCTCTGCCTACGCCCGTGGCTTCCTGGGTAAGATGGAGCGTCCCGATGTGGACAAGATCACCGGTCTGAGTCCTGTGATCTCTATCGAGCAGAAGACCACCAACAAAAACCCCCGTTCCACGGTGGGCACCACCACCGAGGTGTATGACTTTCTCCGGCTGCTCTATGCCCGTGCAGGAGAAGCCTACTCCTATCTCACAGGAGAAAAGATGGTGAAGTACACCGATGAACAGATCCTGGAGTTGATTCTGGAAAAATACATCGGCAAAAAGATCTATATCCTCGCACCGGTAGTGCGCAACCGCAAGGGACACTACAAGGAGCTGTTCGAACAGATCCGCAAGAAAGGATACCTCCATGTGCGGGTCGACGGTGAGATCCGTGAGATCCTCCCCGGCATGCGTGTGGATCGCTACAAGAACCACAGCATCGAGATCCTGATCGACAAGCTGGTGGTGTCGAACAAGTTCGCCGATAAGCTGAAAGCCAGTGTCCGCACCGCGATGAAACAGGGATCGGGATTGATCCTGATTCAGGATGTGGAAGAGAACGAAGTGCGTCATTACAGCCGTAGTCTGATGTGCCCCACCACCGGCCTCTCATACAATGAGCCGGCACCCCACAACTTCTCCTTTAACTCACCCCAGGGTGCCTGTCCCCGGTGCAAGGGCATCGGCACCGTAGATCAGATCGATATTGAAAAGATCATCCCCAATCCGGAGCTGAGTATTGCCGCTGGTGGCATAGCCCCTCTGGGTAAGGAGAAGAGTAACCTGCTCTTCTGGCAGATCACAGCCATCTGTGAAAAATATGGCGTGACACTGAAGACACCCATAAAGGAGATCCCTAAGGAGGCAATTGATGAGATCATGTATGGCACCAATGAACGGCTGAAGATCAGGAATGAGTCGCTGGGGAACTCCAACTACATGGTTTCATACGAGGGGGTCGCTCGTTATATCGAGATGCAGCAGGAGGAGGATGCATCGGCCACCGCACAGAAGTGGGCCGGTCAGTTCATCACCACTTCTGTCTGCCCGGAGTGCAAGGGACAACGCCTCAACAGGGAGGCGCTTCACTTTCGCTTCAACGGCAAGAACATTGCCGAACTGGCGGAGATGGATATCCGTACCCTCCATGAGTGGATCATTCAATCGGAATCGGCGGTTACAGAGAAACAGCGGCTGATTGCCGAAGAGATCAGGAAGGAGATCCTCACCCGCCTGCAGTTCCTGCTCGATGTGGGACTGGGATACCTCTCTCTTTCACGCACATCGGCCTCTCTCTCAGGTGGGGAGAGTCAGCGTATCCGGCTGGCTACTCAGATCGGCTCTCAGCTGGTCAATGTGCTTTACATCCTCGACGAACCCAGTATTGGCCTACATCAGCGCGACAATCACCGTCTCATTGATTCGCTGCGGAAGCTACGCGATTCGGGGAACTCTGTCGTAGTGGTGGAGCATGACAAGGAAATGATGCTGGCATCTGACTATATTGTTGACATGGGTCCCTTTGCCGGCGAGCGAGGGGGTGAGGTGGTGTTCGAGGGTCTCCCCGATGAGATGCTCAGGCAGCATACCCTCACCTCCAACTATCTCAACGGCAGGCTGGAGATAGCATTGCCGGAGAAGCGACGCGCAGGCAACGGCAAACAACTGGTTATAGAAGGTGCATCGGGCAACAACCTGAAGGAGGTGACCGCCACCTTTCCGCTGGGGATGCTGATCTGCGTGACCGGTGTCTCCGGCAGCGGCAAATCGACCCTGATCAACGAGACACTCCAGCCAATCCTCAGTCAGCAATTTTACCGATCACTCAGAGACCCGCTGCCCTACCGGACCGTCAAAGGGATCGGGCACCTGGACAAGGTGGTGAGCGTGGATCAGTCGCCCATCGGCCGTACGCCCCGCTCCAACCCCGCCACCTATACCGGTGTCTTCTCCGAGATACGGAACCTCTTCGCAGGGATGCCGGAAGCGAAGATACGGGCCTACAAGCCGGGACGCTTCTCATTTAACGTGAAGGGAGGACGCTGCGAAGCGTGCAGCGGCAATGGTTACAAGACCATAGAGATGAACTTCCTGCCTGACGTGATGGTCCCCTGTGAGGTGTGTCACGGGAAGCGTTACAACCGTGAGACGCTTGAGGTGCGCTTCAAGGGCAAGTCGATCGCGGACGTGCTGGAGATGAGCATCAACGAGGCGGTTGACTTTTTCGAGAACGTGCCCTCCATCCAGCACAAGATCAGGGTGCTGCAGGAGGTGGGACTGGGATACATCAAGCTGGGACAATCATCCACCACCCTCTCGGGCGGTGAGAGCCAGCGGGTAAAGCTGGCCACCGAGCTGGCGCGCACCGACACGGGAAACACCCTTTACCTGCTGGATGAACCCACCACCGGTCTTCACTTCGAAGACATCCGCGTGCTGCTGGGGGTTCTCAACAAGCTTGTGGAGAAGGGCAACACGGTGATTGTCATTGAGCACAATCTCGACATCATCAAGTGTGCCGATCACATCATTGATCTGGGTCCTGAGGGGGGTGAGAGAGGTGGGATGATCCTGGCTGCCGGGACACCTGAAGAGATCATCCATCACGACGAGAGCTACACCGCCCGTTATCTTCGGAAAGAGTTAAAGCAGGTGAGATGAACGTTAAAAACTGAGGAGCACTGAACTTTTGAAAGGCATTATTGTTTAGTTGGTACGAAGCAATTTTAATTCAGAATAATTTTAAATTGACAATATTATATGGCAAATATCACATTCAAAGGCAACCCCGTACATACCATCGGCGAACTCCCGCAGTTGGGAAGCAATGCTCCTGACTTCAGGCTGGTGAAAAGTGATCTTACCGAAGTAAGCCTGACAGATTTCAAAGGCAAATATGTGGTGCTGAACATCTTCCCGAGTCTCGATACGGGGACATGTGCTGCATCGGTACGCCGTTTTAACAAGGAAGCCGCCGATATGCCCAACACGGTGGTATTGGGCATTTCGGCCGACCTGCCGTTTGCGGCAGGACGTTTCTGCAGCACCGAGGGGATAGAGAATGTGGTAACACTCTCCTGCTTCCGTGACCCATCGTTCGGAAAGGATTATGGACTGTTAATAACCGACGGACCCATGAAAGGTCTTCTGGCACGTGCCG
>WOYT01000041.1 GCA_011620695.1 Proteiniphilum sp. | reverse complement strand
AAAGCACCTACCGGGATGAACCGATAAGTGCCTGATTTTCTGTGAGCGGCAAACGAGACTCGAACTCGCGACCACCAGCTTGGGAAGCTAGTGCTCTACCAACTGAGCTATTGCCGCAAAAGTACCCTGCAAATGTACCGAAATTTTTTTATTCGATATACGCATTGGCTTTGTTTTTTATCTCAAATTTGAGGGAATACAGAAAAATTATTTACCTTTGCACCCACAAAACAGATCGGGATGTAGCACAGTTGGCTAGCGCGCCACGTTCGGGACGTGGAGGTCGGGTGTTCGAGTCACCTCATCCCGACGCAGAAAAAGACGAAGGTGATTGCTTTCGTCTTTTTATTGCTTTTTTAAGAACCTGGCCGGATCCTGCGCCTTGGTCTGAAATGGATCAGACTGTCACCTCTTTCATGATCGGTATCTCTCGCTTAACGCTCTGGCTCAACGAGATCATGGTCTCGGTAGCCACTACGCCGGGGATCTCCTGGATGCGGTTATTGAGCAGGTCCATCAGATGCTCATTGTCACGGGCAAAGAGCTTCACCAGCAACGTATAGGGACCCGTGGTGAAATGACACTCGGTTACCTCCGGGATCTTTTCAAACTCGGGAATCACATTCTTGTACATCGATCCTTTCTCCAGCTTCACACCGATATAGGCACTGGAAGCGTAGCCCAGCACTTTCGGGTTCACATGGTAGCCCGAACCGGTAATCACCTCGTTCTCAATCATCCGCTGCACACGCTGGTGGATGGCGGCACGTGATACGCCACATTGCTCTGCCACATCACGAAACGGTATCCGGGCATTTTGTGAGATGATCTCCAGTATTTGTCTGTCTAACTTGTCAATTTTTTCCATGAGAAATGTACTTTGTAATCTTCCATCAAAAATAATAAAAATCTATGATATGATGACAAAATGGAATGATTTTTTTCTAAAGTACCCTCATTTTATCCTATTTATTGAAAAATAGGAAGCCCTTCTATCATTTTGGCATCTGTAGAAGAAGCTGCTCCGCTATCATAAAGTCAAGCGGTGTGGTAATCTTGATGTTGCTCTCCTCACCCTCCTCCAGCAGGATAGGAAGACCATGCTTCTCCGCTACCGAGGCATCGTCGGTGAAGGCGGGATCGTACACTGTTTCGTATGCCTTCTTCAGTGCCGCAACAGGAAAAAGCTGTGGTGTCTGCACCACCCGCAGCAGCTCCCGGTCCATCATGCTGCTACCCTCTTCTGTGAGCAGACGTACGCTGCCGGTCACGGGCACCACCGGGATCACCCCGCACTGCTTAGCGGCACAGGTAGCGAAACAACGACCGATAAGTCCGGGACTCACCAGGGGACGTGCGGCGTCGTGCACCGCCACAACTCCTTCCGCGGGAATCAGATCCAGTCCGTTGCGGACCGAGTGGAACCGTGTCGCCCCGCCGATTGCGGTGCGAAAAGGAACAGTGAATTGATGAGTGCGACAGAGCTGCTGCCAATAATCAATGAAGTCCTCCGGCAGCACCACCACGATGGCGATCGCATGGTTGTAGCGATAAAACGCCTCGATGGTATGCATCAATATCGGACGACCGCCAATCAAACGGAACTGCTTCGGCACCTCACCGCCGGCACGGAGTCCCCTGCCGCCGGCAACGATGATCACGCTCTCCTGTTCAGTCCGTCTCATGCGATGTCGTCCAGTATCTTTTGCAACTCCTGATCGGTATGGGTCAGCTTCTCCCGACAAAAGAGAATCAGCTCCGATGCCCGCTTTACCTTCTCGGTCAGTGCATCCACGTCGAGCTCACCCGTCTCGATCGCGTTGACGATCGCGGTCAGCTCTTTCTTTGCTTCCGTATAGCTCAATTTTTCCATATTGGTTATTCTATCTGGTTTGTTTGATTTTAACTCTTTTCGTTCTTTTCCGTCTCCGGCTCACCGCGCAGATCGCTCACCACAGAGGTGGCGACACCGTCCCGGAAGTGGGTCTCGATCACATCATCGGGTAAGAGTGCCTGCAGGGAGGTGATAATCCGTCCCTGACGGGTGGTGAGGGTATATCCACGTTTTAGAATATTTGCCGGAGAGACCATCCGGAGATACTGCTCTCTGGATTCCACGTAATGCAATTGGCTCTGCATCAGCTGTTTCAATAGATGTCGCATCGCATCGGAAATCTGCTGTATCTCTGCACGCTCCTTTTGTAACAACAGGAGTGAAAGATGAACCACCTCCTTTGTCAGGAGACGGAGTTGCGACGCCTCCTCCTGTAGTAGCGAACGGGTCCGGGTGAGCAACCGCTCCTCCAGGTCCGTCAGCTCCGTGGCCGTTCGGGTGATGTGCCCGATGAAAAACTCGGCAACCGCCGTGGGTGTCTTGGCACGGGTGTGCGCCACATGATCGAGCACCGTCACGTCGCGCTCGTGGCCGATACCGCTCACCACTGGCAGCGGGAACTGTGCCACGTTGACAGCCAGCGCGTAGCTGTCGAAGCAGTTCAGATCGGAGGTGGCACCGCCCCCCCGGATGATGGCTACCGCATCGAAGAGGTGGCTGTAGCGGAACACCTGTTCCAGTGCTTCGATGATGGAGCTCTCGCTTCGCTCACCCTGCATGATGGCGGGGAACAATTTCGTATAGAAAGCGAAACCACCTGCATTACGGGCCAACTGGTCGCAGAAGTCGCCATAGCCGGCGGCGGTGGGTGAGGAGATCACCGCGATGCGCTGGGCCAGCTCCGGCAGTTCCAGCTCGCGGTTGAGCGTCAGCACCCCCTCCTCTTCCAGTTGCCGGAGCACCTGCTGTCGGTTGCGGGCAATCTCACCCAGCGTGAAGGAGGGCTCGATATCAACCACGGTGAGGGAGTATCCGTAGAGCTCGTGGAAGTCCACCATCACGCGCACCAGCACATTCAGGCCGGAGGTGAAAGCCTGCCCTGTCTCCGCTTCGAAGTAGGCAGAGAGCATCTGGAAGACGTTCGACCAGATCATCCCGCGAGCTTTGGCCACGATATGTTGTTTCTCCGCATCTTTCTCCACAAACTCCAGGTAGCAGTGTCCATTCTGATTGAGGCGCACATCGCTGGTCTCGGCCCGCAGCCAGTAGCTCTCCGGCAAATGATCGCGGATGGCATCCTTCACGCGGCGGTTCAGTTCGGTAAGTGAGAACGAATCTTCTGTCATGCTTTGATATTGAATAGCTCAACAAATATAGCATTTTGTGAAATAGCTTCCTAACCGGTGGTGAAGAAAAAACCGGACGA
>WOYT01000048.1 GCA_011620695.1 Proteiniphilum sp. | reverse complement strand
CGACTGCCGAAAAGGGGGCACGTTACGTGCAGGCCGTCATCGAAAAAATTACGAAACTCCTGATCGATTTGAAAGAGGCACCCTAAGCAATTTGCTGCTGAGTGAGAACAAATAAGTCGGTGAATACTTTTAAAAGCGCTTAAATTATCTTATTTTTGTCTGCTTTCTCTTCAGCCGGCATATAGCTCTTTAAATACGTAAAACGAAGCAGAAGAAAAACATCAAAATAATAATAGTAGTAAAAATATGAGTAAACAGAGAGAAAAACTTTTCACCGATTTTCCACCGGTTACCACACAAGAGTGGATGGATGTCATCACCAAGGATTTGAAAGGTGCCGACTTCCAGAAGAGACTGGTATGGAGAACCAATGAAGGGTTTCAGGTGAATCCTTTTTATCGTGCTGAGGATGTGGAAGGAAAGCCGGCGCTGGAGAACCTGCCGGGACAATTCCCTTACGTGCGGGGCACGAAGAAAGAGAATGTATGGTCTGTACGTCAGGATATCGACGTAAAAGATTTTGCGGAAGCAAACAAAAAAGCTGTGATGCTGCTGAACAAAGGGGTAACCTCATTGGGCTTTCACCTGCCGAAGAATGCACTTTCGGCAGAGAACCTGGCGTTGTTGCTCAATGGCATTGCTCCCGACAAGGTGGAGCTGAACTTCAGCACCTGTATCTCAGCTACCATTGAGCTTGCAAGGCTGGTGGTAGATTATGTGAAGGGTTGCAACCTGAACCCGATGAAATGCTTCGGATCCATCGAGTTTGATCCTTTCCGGAAGATACTCAAGAAAGGGATTGACGAACCTGCGTGGGAGGAGAAAGTGGTGGAGATGGTACAGATCACCGCTCCGCTGCCCCGTTATCGTGCCATCACCGTTACCGGCAACAGGATGAACGACGCCGGTGCCTTTGCCTACCAGGAGCTGGGATATAGCCTCTCCTACGGCAACCAGGTGCTTTCCAAACTGATTGAAAAGGGGGTGGATCCCTCATTGGCTGCCAAGAAGATCAAGTTTGACCTTGGTGTCGGCTCCAACTACTTCATGGAGATCGCCAAGTTCCGTGCTGCACGCTGGCTTTGGGCCGAGATCGTCAACGCTTACAGGCCACCCTGTCACAATGATTGTGACAACAAAGCAGCCGACGGCACCTGTCGTTGTGCCGCCAAGATGAACATACATGCCATCACCTCACGCTTCAACCAGACGCTCTACGACCCCTACGTGAACATGCTGCGCACGCAGACAGAGGCCATGTCGGCCACCATCGGTGCGGTGGACTCACTCACGGTACGTCCGTTCGATGAAGCGTTTGAAACACCCACTGCCTTTGCTGAACGCATCGCCGTGAACCAGCAGCTGCTGCTCAAGGAGGAGTCGCACTTTGACAAGGTGACCGATCCCTCTTCCGGCTCATACTACATTGAGACGCTCACCGCATCGTTGGCAGAGCAGGCCTGGAAGTTGTTCCTCGAAACAGAGGAGACCGGCTTCTATGAATCACTCAAGGCCGGCAGTGTGCAGGATGCAATCAATGCTTCTGCCGACAGTCGCTTCAGTGCTGCTGCCAGCCGCAAAGAGATCCTGCTGGGCACCAACCAGTATCCCAATTCCCGGGAAACGATGGCTGAGAAGATCGAAGAGAAAGAGAAGCATGGTTGCGGATGCAGCCATGATCAGGCGACATCGCTGAAGAAGCTCAACACACGCCGTCTGGCCGATCCTTTCAATGAGTTACGCCTCGCTACCGAGCGTAGCGGGAAAACGCCGAAAGTATTCATGCTCACCATTGGCAACCTTGCAATGCGTTTGGCCCGTTCGCAGTTCTCCGGCAATTTCTTCGCCTGTGCCGGTTATGAGCTGATCGATAACCTCGGTTTCAAGACCGTGGCTGAAGGAGTGCAGGCAGCGCGCGATAAGAAAGCCGATGTGGTGGTGCTCTGCTCGAGCGATGAGGAGTATAGGACCTATGCACCGGAGGCGTTCGACCTACTGAAGGATGGCTCTGAACTGTTCGTGGTAGCGGGTGCACCCGCTTGCATGGATGATCTGAAGGCCCATGGCATCGAACACTTCATCCATGTGCGCAGCAACGTGCTGGAGACCCTGAAGATGTTTAATGAGAAACTATTATAAATCCGATTCGGTTCTTTGAATCGGGTAGCGACAAAACAGGACAATGGACGGAGAGGGAAAACTGATAAACTGGATCAAGGTGGCTCATCCATGGGCTATCCCGGCATCGCTATCGCCGGCGCTGATTGGTTACTCCTATGTGTTTTATCTCTATAAAACAGGGGAGATAGCCGGTGTGAACTGGACTTTAGGTCTGCTGGCAGTGCTGGGCGCCCTCATCTTCCACCTTGCCGGCAACCTGATCAGTGAGTACCACGATTATGTGAGCGGTGTGGATGTCCAGGAGAAGATCGGTCCCGAGCGGCTGATCGTCAAGGGACTCTTCAAGCCCAAAACGGTTCTTTACTACGGTTATCTGGTGCTGCTGGCGGGTATCCTCCTGGGAATCTACCTGCTGCTCCATACCGGACTGCCTCTTCTGGTGTTAGGCGTCATCGGAGCCATCAATGCAGGCCTTTACTATCGCTTCAAGTATGTGGCACTGGGTGATTTGATCATCTTCATCACCTTTGGCATGGCGATTGCCCTGGGGGTGGCTTACGTGATGACCGAACAGCTCATTTGGACGACGCTACTGGCGGTAACACCCACGGGGCTGCTGGTGGTGGCGATCCTGCATGCCAACAACACCCGCGACATGCCTCAGGACAAGGCTGCGGGTATTCGCACGCAAGCCATCCGCCTGGGGCTGGAAGGCTCTCAGGTGGTTTATCAAACCATTCTGCTGCTGGCCTATATGCTGGTAGCCATGGCGGTATGGTTGGAGGTCCTCGCTCCCCTGTCGTTCCTGACGCTATTGAGCTTCCCCCTGGCAATGAGAAACATCAGACTGATGAAGAAAGCAACGCCTGAGGATCTGGGCATCATCCGCTTCCTCGATGGCGATACCGCCAAACTGGTACTGCTCTTCAGCCTGCTGCTTGCTGCCGCCAATTTTATCGCTCCCTTTCTTTAAAAGAATCAGAACAAAAAAACGATACAGAATATGAAACCAAATTTCAAAGAGATAAACATTCAAACCGACGGATTCAGCTCTGTTGATGCAAAAGAGTGGGCCGAAAAGAATGAGATCAAGGCCGACTGGCTGACGCCCGAGCAGATTCCCGTGAAGCCGGTCTATACGAAAGAGGACCTCGAAGGCATGGAAC
>WOYT01000070.1 GCA_011620695.1 Proteiniphilum sp. | reverse complement strand
ATTTTCCGTGTAATAGGCCAGATCAAGTATGGAGAGCTTTAAATTATTTGTCATGATTGGTTTTGTTTAGCTTAATAAACCACATTGTCTGGCGTTTTGTTCAAAAGCGGAGGTATCGTCTTTTCCCAACCTCCATCGATGAATGTTCAAATTACTTTGGAGAATGTTCGTTTTCCCAGGAAAATCACTATTTTTGTCAGAGGATTGCTGATCTGCTTTTCGCCTTAAAATAAACAGTTATGCAAATAACCTTACCCAAAGATCTGCCACCTTTTCCTGTTTTTCAGAATGATATCCGACGTGCGCCGGATCGTGGTTACCGGCTCACGGAAGCACAGACGGTGACTGCATTAAAGAACGCGTTGCGATACATTCCTCCTGAGCTGCATAGCCGGCTGGCACCTGAGTTTCTGGAGGAACTGCGAACCCGTGGTCGTATCTACGGCTACCGCTATCGCCCCGAAGGCGATCTGCGGGCAAAGCCGGTCGATCAGTACGAAGGTAATTGCCTGGAGGGGAAAGCTTTTCAGGTAATGATCGACAACAATCTCTCTTTCGATATCGCACTCTATCCCTATGAGCTGGTCACCTATGGCGAGACGGGGCAGGTCTGTCAGAACTGGATGCAGTACCGGCTGATCAAAAAATACCTGGAGGTGATGACGCAGGAGCAGACGCTGGTAGTGGAGAGCGGACACCCGCTGGGACTATTCCGTTCGAAGCCGGAGGCACCGCGTGTAATCATCACCAACTCGATGATGGTGGGGATGTTCGACAACCAGGCCGACTGGGAGATCGCCGCACAAATGGGTGTGGCGAACTACGGGCAGATGACCGCCGGCGGATGGATGTATATCGGTCCCCAGGGCATTGTGCACGGTACCTTTAACACGCTGCTGAATGCAGGTCGCCTGAAACTGGGCATCCCGCACAATGAAGACCTCCGGGGGCATCTTTTTGTCTCCTCCGGATTGGGCGGCATGAGCGGCGCACAGCCCAAGGCGGCTGACATCGCGGGGGCGGTATCCGTTATTGCCGAGGTGGATGGCTCTCGCATAGAAACCCGACGGCAGCAGGGATGGGTGCAGCGCGTTACGGACGACAAGCAGCAGGCGTTCGACCTGGCCCGGGAGGCGATAAGTCGCAAGGAGCCGCTATCAATTGCTTACCATGGAAATATTGTGGATCTGTTGGAATATGCAGAGAAAATGAAGATTCATATAGAATTGCTGAGCGACCAGACTTCGTGCCATGAACCCTACACGGGTGGTTACTGTCCTGCCGGCATCACCTATGAGGAGCGTACGCACCTGCTGCATAAAGATCGGGATACTTTTCGTACACTGGTGGATGAGTCACTGCGGCGTCATTATGCCGTGATTAAGAAACTGGTAACCCGCGGCACTTACTTTTTTGATTACGGTAACTCGTTTATGAAAGCAATCTACGATGCAGGCGTGAAGGAGATATCCCGCAATGGGGTTAATGAGAAGGATGGTTTCATCTGGCCTTCCTACGTGGAGGATATCATGGGCCCCGAGCTGTTCGACTATGGCTACGGTCCCTTCCGGTGGGTATGCCTGAGCGGCTGTCACGCCGATCTGATTCAAACCGATCGGGCGGCGATGGCGTGCATCGATCCCGACCGGCGGGGACAGGACCGCGACAACTGGGTCTGGATACGCGATGCGGAGAAGCACAACCTGGTGGTGGGCACGCAGGCACGCATCCTCTACCAGGATGCGGAGGGGCGGCTGAAGATTGCACTGCGCTTTAATGAGATGGTGCGCAACGGTGAGATTGGGCCGGTGATGCTGGGGCGCGATCACCACGATGTGAGTGGCACCGACTCACCTTTCAGGGAAACGGCCAATGTTAAAGATGGCAGCAACGTGATGGCCGATATGGCGGTGCAGTGCTTCGCCGGCAATGCCGCACGTGGCATGAGCATGGTAGCCCTCCACAATGGTGGCGGCGTAGGCATCGGCAAAGCGATCAACGGTGGCTTTGGGATGGTACTCGACGGCAGCGATAGGGTGGATGAGATCCTCCGCTCCGCCATGATGTGGGACGTGATGGGCGGCGTGGCCCGTCGCGCCTGGGCACGCAATGAAAATGCCATGGCTACAACAAAGGAGTTCAATCAAACATATCCTGACGATTATCATATAACTGAGCCCTATCTGGTTGATGATAAGATACTGGAAAGCATCATTTCATAAAAACAGAGAAAAAATAGGAAATAATCAATAAGTTGATAACTGTCAAGTTTCACAACGTTTTTTGTGATTTAAATCATGCACCTTCTCACCTCATTCAGTAAGCGCGGTACTTTTTGATAAGGATCACCTGCCCCCAGTGTTTCAAGAGGGAGATAACCCCTGTAGCCGGCTTTTTTTATTATCTTAAACAATTTACTGAAGTCAACAGGGGTTTCCTTTCCCTCTATCCAGATGTTCTCCTTGATTTGCCAAGTGACGGCTTTCACGATATTTTTCTCAATCTCTGCGTATGGATCTTCCTGACGGTAACTTCCGATATCGAGATTCAGGCCCAGCCAGTCAGAATCTACCATTTCAAAAATTCGATCTACATCTGCAGCAGTCCTGATAAAATCATTGTGGTTCTGGATAGCGATGATCACGCCAAACTCTTTTCCGTACGCACAACAGGTTCGAATATCGTGTGCCATCCATTTGAACACCTGATCGCGTGAAAATCCTTCATGCGGATTCGTTCCCGCAAAAATCCGCAGGTTGGGAGCACCCATCTTTGCCGCTACCTCAACCCACTGTTTGATCAGATTTATATCCGCATTGCGCATGGCAGGGTCAGGATTGGCAAAGTCATTGCGCACACCGGTACCACTGATGTCGAGTCCCAAAAGAAATGCTTCACGCTTAAACTCGTTAATAAATTCTGTGGAAGGCGGCGTTGGATAACCCGGAAAATAATACCCCGTAGGATCAATGGCATCAAAATTGTGTTGCGCACAAAAGTGGAGCATATCAAAAAGATCGATCTTCCCCTCATTAAGCAACTGATTAAAAGAGTAAAGATTCAGACTAAGTTTGAGTTTGTGTGATAACTTATCCTCCTTTTCCTGTATATCCGGAAATGTAAAAGAGGACAACGCGGGTATTGCCGGGACAATAGCCATCGTTTTTAAAAAATCGCGCCGGGAACTGTTTGTTTTCATAATATATGAAATGCACCGAGAATGTAAATTTTCGGCTTGTTGTTAAATTCGTTTTATTTGACCTCTTGCGAAAAAATGGTAATAGGCCAGAGACTAAGAATACAGTAAAGAAA
>WOYT01000112.1 GCA_011620695.1 Proteiniphilum sp. | reverse complement strand
ATTGGCATCATCGATCTTCATGCTTTCTTCAAGAAAAGTGATCGCACGGTCAAACTGATCGACATCGTTTAACAGGTATGCTGTTTCGGTAATGAAATAGTAGCGATCATCCATTACCAGGTCCAGCTCCAGTGTCTCATTGATCAACTGATCCGCTTCTTCGTAACGATCGAGGTGCAACAACGACTCAATACGGAGCAGGGCATGCTCCACCCCACCCTCATCAGATATCAGTCGCAGGTAGTCGAGAGCCTCTTCATACAGCTCCGCGAAGACCAGTGTCTTTGCCCGCAACAACATCAGTGCGGAGCTACCGGGATGCATCCGGAGCCCCTCACGGATCAGCTGTTCTGCTTCATCGTTGTCCCCTTCAGCATTGTAATACTCCGCCAGTAAGGCGAACTCATCAGCATCGAAGTAGATGTTCCTTCCGAGTGCGCGCATCTGCTCGTACTTCTCCACCAGGGCCGTGATGTCGGTTTCATTCTCTTCCATATGCTTATGTTTCGGTTTATTGAATTGTTGCAGCCATTTTTTCCTACTGATCAACCGTTCTGCTTCTTCCAGGAATCTTTCAGTGCCACGGTGCGATTGAACACCAGCTTGCCCACGGTGCTATCCCGGTCTACGTTGAAGTAACCGATGCGCTGAAACTGGAAGCTCTCGAGCGGTTTCACATCCCTGAGGTAGGCTTCCACCTTGCAACCCGTTTTGACGATCAACGAATCGGGATTGATCAGCTCACGGAAATCTTTCTCTTTTTCAGCAGAGGGATCCTCTACCATTAAGAGACGGTCGTAAAGCCGCACCTCAGCATCGAGGCTGTGGGGAACCGATACCCAGTGGATGGTGCCTTTCACGCGGCGGTTGGCTTCCGGCATACCGCTGCGGCTCTGGGGGTCATACTCGGCATAGACCTCGGTGACGTTGCCCTTTTCATCTTTTTTGCAACCGGTACATTTCACGATATAGGCATTCTTGAGACGCACCTCGTTACCTGGTGTGAGGCGAAAATATTTTCTGGGTGCTTCCTCCATGAAGTCATCCCGTTCGATCCATAGCTCGCGGGTGAACTTGACGTTTCGGGCGCCCATCGACTCATCCTCCGGGTTGTTGATCGCCTCCATCTCCTCCACCTGCCCCTCAGGGTAGTTGGTAAGGATCAGTTTCACCGGGTCTATCACTCCTGAAACACGCATCACGCGCTTGTTGAGATCCTCTCGCACGGCGTGTTCGAGAAGGGAGATATCGTTCATGCCGTCATACTTGGTGTAGCCGATCCGGTCGATGAAGTTGTGAATCCCCTGGGGCGTATAGCCACGGCGGCGCATCCCGCTAAGGGTAGGCATGCGTGGGTCGTCCCATCCCGACACCAGCTTCTCCTGCACCAGTTGGAGGAGCTTGCGCTTGCTCATCACCGTGTAAGTAAGGTTCAAGCGGTTGAACTCGATCTGACGGGGGCGGTAGTCACCCTCGGCCAGCTGATCAATGAACCAGTCGTAGAGCGGGCGGTGCACCTCAAACTCGAGTGTGCAGAGCGAGTGCGTCACCCCCTCGAAGTAGTCAGACTGTCCGTGGGCAAAGTCATACATCGGGTAAACTTTCCAGGTGGTGCCGGTGCGATGGTGCGGGATATGGATCACGCGGTAGATGATCGGGTCACGGAAGTGCATGTTGGAGGCGGCCATGTCGATCCTGGCACGCAGCACCATCTTCCCCTCGGGGATCATCCCGCTGTTCATCTTCTCGAAGAGCTCAAGCGACTCTTCAATCGGTCGGTCGCGATAGGGACTGTGGGTACCGGGCTGAGTGGGTGTACCTTTCTGGCGGGCGATCTCCTCGGCCGACTGTTCATCGACATAGGCCTTGCCCTCTTTGATCAGTTTCACGGCGAAATCCCAAAGCTGCTGAAAGTAGTCGGAAGCATAGAAAACATTGCCCCACTCGTAGCCCAGCCATTTGATATCCTCCATGATGGAGTCCACATACTCCACATCCTCTTTCACCGGATTGGTGTCGTCGAAGCGGAGGTTGCAGACCCCTCCATATTTTTTAGCAATGCCGAAATCAATGCAGATGGCCTTGGCGTGGCCTATGTGCAGGTAACCGTTCGGCTCGGGCGGGAAACGGGTCTGTACGCGTCCGCCGTTACGCCCTTCTGCCAGGTCCTTCTCTACCATCGCTTCGATGAAATTGAGGCTCTTCCTGTTCTCCTCAGTGGCACTGTTTTCTTTTTCTAACATACTATCTTGATCATTGTTTGTTTGGGTGATATCATAAGGAGACTCTCGCGTAGGGAGCTACCTCCGGGCCACAGAACTCACCACGGAGATACTTGTAGTAGCCCGATATGGCTACCATGGCGGCGTTATCGGTGGTGTAGGCAAATTTTGGAATATGGATCTTCCATCCATAGCGGCGGCTGTATGACTCGAACGCGTTTCTCAGTCCCGAGTTGGCAGAGACCCCACCTGCCACCGCCACCTCTTTGATATTGAGATCCTTCGCTGCATGGTAAACCTTGTTCATCAGGATATCAATGATGGTCTGCTGCAGGGAGGCGCAGAGGTCGTTCTTGTTCTGTTCGATAAAATGAGGGTTCTGCTTCAGCTCATCCCGCAGGAAGTAGAGGAACGAGGTTTTGAGCCCGCTGAAGCTGTAATCATAGCCAGCTATGTTGGGCTTGCTGAAGGTGAACCGCTTCGGGTTACCCATCTTCGCCAGGCGGTCGACCACCGGTCCCCCGGGGTAACCCAGTCCCATCACCTTGGCGCACTTATCGAATGCCTCACCCGCCGCATCGTCAATGGTCTGACCGATGATCTCCATCTCGCTGTGCGACTTCACCAGGATGATTTGCGAGTTGCCGCCGGAGACAAGCAGGCAGAGAAACGGGAAAGAGGGCTGGTTTGTGTCCTGTTGATCCTCCTTGATGAAGTGGGCGAGCACATGTGCCTGCAAGTGGTTGACCTCGATCATCGGGATATCGAGCGCGGAGGAGAGTCCTTTCGCAAATGAGGTACCCACTAGCAGCGAGCCCAGAAGTCCGGGTCCGCGGGTGAATGCGACGGCTGTCAGCTCCTCCCTGGTGATGCCCGCCTGCCGCAGGGCATCGTGCACCACCGGAATGATATTCTGCTGGTGCGCACGCGACGCCAGCTCGGGCACTACGCCCCCGTAGCGCTCGTGCACCGCCTGTCCTGCGATCACATTCGAGCAGATCACCCCGTCACGGATCACCGCTGCCGAGGTATCATCACAAGAGGATTCTATGCCTAATATCGTTATCATCTGCTATTGTTCAATAGAAGACACAA
>WOYT01000141.1:1238-3350 GCA_011620695.1 Proteiniphilum sp. | reverse complement strand
TGCTTCATCATTCATCATGCTGCGCTTACCAGCCAGCTGGGCGCTCGCATCGATGGTGAACGCACCGTTGGTCACGATCTCATCGCCGTCGTTGATGCCGGTCAAGACCACGTAGGCATCACCCAGTGATGGCCCCAGCTCTATTTCCCGAAGCATGAAAGCCGGTGTTTCCGTATCCGGTTGTTTCACGTAAACGATGGAGCGCTTGCCGGTCCACAGGATGGCCGACTTTGGAATAACAACTTCGTTGTTGTATTGTTTAAGCGGTGCGTCGATAAGGGCGTTTGCATACATCTCCGGTTTCAACTCCATGCGCGGGTTGGCTGTCTCCACCCGCACCTTCGCGGTACGCGTGGATGGATCCAGGATGGGGTTGATAAAGGAGATCCTTCCTGAAAATGTTTTGCCCGGCAGTGACTGGAGGGTGTATTCCAACCGGTCACCCAATTTCAAAAATGGAAGATCAGATTCGTACGCGTCGAATATAGCCCACACCTGCGACAAATTGGCCACATCGAACAGCACGGTACCGGTATTCACATAGTCGCCCTGGTTCACATTTTTTGAAATCACAATCCCGCTGGTGGTAGCTGTTACATCGATCAATGGCGAAACCTCACCCGATTGTTCGAGGTGCGCAATCTGCTCATCGGTCAGCTTCCACAATCGCAGCTTTTCCCTCACCGCATCCAGCAAAGCGGGTTGCATCTCTTTCATCTTCACCGCCTCAATCAGCTCCTGCTGGGCATTTAACAACTCAGGAGAGTAGATGGTGGCGATGGGTTGACCACGGCGAACGCTTTCTCCGGTAAAGGAGACATGCAATTTCTCGATGCGACCGCTCACGTGCGAGGTCTGCGACTGTGACAACCGTTCATCCACCTGGATGGTGCCATAAAGACGGACCTCCTTCACCGGATCCTGTCTGCTCACGATTGTTGTCTGCACATTGGCCAATGCAGCCGCCTCGGCACTCAACTGAATGGCATCGGGGTCGATAGAGGCATCGCCCGAGCCGGTAGTCTGCAAAGGGATCAGATCCATCCCGCAAATAGGGCATTGGCCGGGTTCCTCCATTCTGATCTGCGGGTGCATGGCACAGGTCCAGATGGTCGGCTCAGCCTCATGATCATGTGCTTCCTCCACCGAGGATGTTTGCTGTGACGATTGCTTTCGGTTGCCGCCGGAGAAGAGAAGCCAACCCAGAAATAAGCCGGCCAGCAGAATCAACCCGTATCTGAAATAAAGGTGATTGGTGATTTTTTTTATTTTATTTTTATCTATCATAATAGCGATGTTTTAATTGTTTGGTGAGTTGAAGGAACGCAATTTTCGGATGGAGGCCACCCTGGTGTTATATTCGGCGATGGCTTCGGCCGTCCGCAACTGGTAATCGAGCAGCTGACGCTGCACCTGGATGACGTTGGTGAGATCACTCTTTGCCGATACAAACTCCTGCACCACCAGTTGATAGGTTGTCCGTGCCAGTTGTTCCTGTTTTTTGTAGAGCGCGATCTTTCGCTCGGCATCGTCGAGCTGCTGTTTCAGCTTGAACAGGTCGGACTGAAGCATGTTCAGCGTGTTGTTGTACTTTTCCCGGGCCGATTGCCACAGAAACCGGCTCTCCCGCTGCTCCGCCTTGTATTTATTCCGGTAAATGGGCAGGGTAATGGAAACCATGGGCATGATCATGTCCATGCCGGTCATTTCCGGTTCCATACCCTGATCCATCGGTGCCGTCGCACTTTCCCCAATCAGCATGTACTGCAGCCCGATACCGAACATGGGATAACTCATTTTTTGTTCCATCTCCCCCTTTGCCCGGTAAGCCAGTTCTTCTTCTGCCAGCATGTCCAGCATGGGGTTTTGGTTTTCGATCTCGTCCATGGTAACCCCTTCATCAAAGAAAAAAGGTACTTTCACAATGGAGTCGGGCAGGATGACCTCCCTGTCGACAGGTCGGTTCAACAGTGCATTGAACTTCGCTTTCTCGGCTGCAATCTCCGAGAGGATGCTCTCGATGTTGTTTTCGACTTCAACCATCTCGAGTTGCACGCGGAGCACATCTGACATGCCCGGGGCAGCGCTGCCCATACCGGAAGACATGCCCCC
>WOYT01000141.1:0-1138 GCA_011620695.1 Proteiniphilum sp. | reverse complement strand
AGGGGGATGAGACCTTGCGCAGCGCCAGCTCCTCGAGCTGCTTCAGCAATTGCAGGTTATCGCGGTTGTTCCGGAGCTGCTCCACCAGCGTAGAGAGGACATACCATTGGGTATATACCTCGAGGTAGAGGTTGTCCCGCGTCTCCGTGAATTGTGCATACGCCATTTTGGCCATGTGGGTGGCTTCGGTCTGCGCTGCCTTTTTGGTGCCAAACCAGGGAAACATCTGCATGAGGGTGAAATCGGCTATCTGTCGTCCGCCCACAAGATCCATCGGTTTCAGGAAAAAGCCGATATCCAGCTTGGGATCGGGCCAGGCACCTGCTTGTGGCACCTTTTCCAGCGATGCTTTGTATGCCAGAAAATCGGCATTCAGCCCCGGGTTGTTTTTCGCCGCTACTTCCAGATAATGGTCGAGTGAATCGGGCGTTTGCGACATAACAGGGTTTGGGCCCATGAGTCCCAGCAGCACCAGGAGGAGACCGATGAGGTTATATTGTTTCATAATCAGTCGTTTTAGCTTGTTGTTTCTCTTTTTTCCGGATGGCGCCTTCCCGCCACCAGCATTGCAGGATGGGCACGATGAACATGGTCATCGACTGGATGAGCATCCCGCCAAAAATGGGGATCGACATGGGGATCATGATCTCGGATCCCTTGCCCGTGGAAGTCAGCACCGGCAGGAGGGCTATCAGCGTGGTGGCAGTGGTCATCACTGCCGGGCGCACCCTTTTCAGGCCGGCATGAACAACCGCTTCCCGGATCTCTTCGCGCGTATGTGGATCTCTCTCCAGAAATGTGTCGTGAATGTAGGTGCCCATCAGGACCCCGTCGTCGGTGGCAATGCCAAAGAGGGCGATGAATCCCACCCAGACGGCAATGCTGAGGTTGACGGGATGCATGCTGAACATATCACGGATATTGATTCCGCCAACCGAGAAATTCATGAACCAGGGTTCACCGTACAGCCATAAGAGGATGAACCCTCCCGCCAGAGCGACGAACACCCCCGAAAAGTGAATCAGTGAGGCAGTCACCGTTTTGAACTGAAAATAGAGGATCAGCAGGATGACCAGCAACGCAATCGGGATGATGATGAGCAGTCGCTGAGATGCGCGGGCCTGCTGTTCATAATTAC
>WOYT01000106.1 GCA_011620695.1 Proteiniphilum sp. | reverse complement strand
TCATTTTTTCTTCTTCGGGATATGGATCGCTTCACCCAGCACGTCGGCGAATGCCTCCAGCAACGCTTCGGAGTAGGTGGGGTGACCATAAATGGTCTTCACCACCTCATCCACCGTGATCTCCATCTCCATAATCAGCGATGCCTGGGTGATGATCTCGGCAGCGGAGGGGCCGATGATGTGAACACCCAGCACCTCGCCGTAATGGTTGTCGGCGATCACCTTCACGAAGCCGATGCCATCACCCGAGGCGAGTGCGCGTCCGTTCGCTGCAAACTGGAACCTGCCGATGCGGATCTCATCATACTTCTCCCGTGCCTGCTCCTCGGTCATCCCCACCTGGGCCACCTCAGGAGAGGTGTAAACCACGGAGGGTGCCGAGAGCAGCTTCAGCTTGCGCTGGTTGCCTTTTATCGCGTTCTCGGCAGCTACCTCACCCATGCGGAAAGCCACGTGTGCCAACATCTTGATGCCATTCACATCACCGGGGGCATAGATACCCTTCACACTGGTCTCCATGTACTCGTTCACCTTGATCTTACCCCGTTCAGTTTCAAACTGCACCTCGCCAATCCCGTCCAGGTCGGGCACACGGCCAATGGAGATGAGCGCCTTGTCGGCAATCACGGGGTCTTTCCCCTCCATGTGGATCTCCAGCTTGTCGCCCTTGTCCACGATCTCGGTGATACGGGTAGAGGTCATCACCTTGATTCCTTTCTTCTCAATGTGTCGCCGTAGCTCAGCCGATACCTCCAGGTCGAGTGTCGGCACGATGCGGTCCATCATCTCGATGATGATCACCTCGGAGCCCAGACCCGCGAACGACTGTCCCATCTCGGTACCGATCACACCGCCGCCGATGACGGCCAGCGTGCCGGGCACCTCCTTGATGGCCAGCAGGTCATCGCTGGTGAGCACCTTGTCGCTCTCGATGCCGGGGATGTTAATCTTCGAGGCTTTCGAGCCACCCGCCAGGATGATCTTATCAGCCTTGATGATCTGTGAGTCGTTGACCACCACGTCGTGGTTCTTGTTGATGCGGCCAATACCCTTGTAGATATCCACGCCGTTGCTCTTCAGAAGTGCCTCCACACCACTGGTCAGCTTGTGCACAACCTTGTTCTTGTAGTCCTGCACCTTCTCCATGTCGATCCTGATCATGGAGCTATCGATGATGATCCCCCTTGAAGCGGCTGCATGGATATGCTCTATGATCTCGGCATTCTTCAGGTAGGTCTTGGTAGGGATACAACCCACGTTGAGGCAGGTACCACCGAAGGTACCCTTCTCCACGATAGCCACGCGAGCTCCCAGTTGCGCCGCCCTGATGGCAGCCACGTAGCCGGCGGGGCCGCCGCCGATGACCACCACCTGGTAGTTATCCTCCAGGCGGATCATTCGCTTCTCCTCGTCGCTCTCCTTCGTCCCGGTATCCTCGATTACCTCAGGCATCAGCGTGTCGGCCGACTCGTTTTCAGAGCCGATGTAGCCGATCACCTCGGTCACCGGCACAGTCTCCCCGTCCTGGTGTACGATCTTCAGCAGGATGCCCGATGCCTCCGCCTCGAGCTCCATGCTGGTCTTATCGGTCATGATCTCAAGGATGATCTCCCCCTCTTTGACGGGATCGCCCTCTTTCTTCAACCACTTCACTATTTGTCCCTCGGTCATGTCAATACCGGCCTTGGGCATGATGATTTCAAAAGCCATATTTATGTTTTTTTCCTGTTTATATCAAAAGGGTCATCGGGTTCTCCAGCAGCGCCTTCAGGTCGGTCATGAACCTGGCGGCGGTGAGGCCGTCAATGATCCGGTGGTCGCTGGTGAGACTCATCTTCATGATGGGGCGCACCACCGCCTCACCGTTCACAGGAACAATCCGTTCCTGTGTGGAAGCCACGCTCAGGATGGCCGCGTTGGGCTGGTTAATGATGGCAGTGAACTCATCCACGCCATACATCCCCAGGTTACTGATAGAGAAAGTGCTTCCCGCCTGTTCATCGGGTAGCAGCTTCTTGGATAAGGTGCGCTCGGTGAGGTCCTTGATGGCCACCACGAACTCGCTCAGGCTCATCCTGTCAGCATTCTTCACCACCGGCACCATCAGTCCCTCATCCATACCAACCGCCATTCCCAGGTTCACGTAGTTGTGGTAAGTGATCTCGGTAGCCTCCTTGTTGAGGGTGGCGTTGATCTGCCTGTGCTTCATCAGCGTCTTCACCACCGCCACGGAGATCAGGTCGGTAACGGTCAGCTTCTTGCCGGTCCTCTCCATGACAGGCTCAATGAGCTGCTTGCGCAGGGCCAGCAGGTTGGTCATATCCACCTCCCAGGTCTGTACGAAAGAGGGGATGCCAAAGTAGCTCTCCGTCATCCGCTTGGAGATGATCTTGCGCATCTGCGTCATCGGTACCGTCTCGGTGCTGCCGGCGGGAGCTGCAGGTGTTGACGGTGTTGCCGGAGCAGCAGTGCTCCTGGGTGCTTCCTCCGCGGCCAGCTGTTGTGACTGTTGGGCAGCCGCCGGCTTGGAGGTCGCGACAGCCGCTGACAGGTCGTCGCGCGTGAGCATCGCCTTGATCTGCGGGTCGGAGATCAGCTGCAACACATCCTCCTTCATGATCTTGTTGCGATGGCCACTTCCCTTTATTCCTTTCAGTTCTATATTGTGTTCCTCGGCAATACGACGGGCCAGCGGGGAGACATGAATCTTCTCCTCGTAGTTGAATCCGGCAATGTCGTCACGGTGAATGCGTCCTTTGTAACCGGTGCCGGTCACATTGGTCAGCTGCACCCCGAGGCGTCTCGCCAATGCTCTTGCCGCCGGTGTTGCTCTTAGTTTAACAGTTTCCATTCAATCCCTGTTTACCGGTTGTTGACTAATTTAAGAATGTATTTCTTGATCCGCTCCACGCTGGGGACCATGGCAGCCTCGAGGGTCTGGCTGTAGGGGATGGGCACATCTTCGCCTGCCAGGCGCAGGATCCGTCCGTCGAGGTAGTCAAAGGCATCACTCTCAGCGATGGTCGCGGCCACCTCACCAATGAAGCCGCCGGTCTTGTGGGCATCGTTCACCAGCAGCACCTTGCCGGTCTTCTTCACCGACTCGAGCACCGTCTCCTTGTCGAGTGGCTTGAGGGTACGCAGATCGACCACCTCCACGCTCACTCCTTCGGCTTCCTTCACCTCTTCGGCTGCCTGCATCACCCGCTCCAGCATGCGGCCATAGCTGACCACCGTCACATCTTTTCCCTCTTTTTTGATATCGGCTTTGCCGATGGGCAGCACAAAATCAGGGTCGAGGGGTACCTCCCCCTTCATATTATATTGTGCCTTATATTCCAGGAAGATCACCGGGTTGTTATCCCTGATGGCTGCTTTCAACAGTCCCTTCACGTCGGCAGGGGTGCCCGGTGCAATCACCTTGAGGCCGGGGATATGGGTAAACCAGGCTTCGAGCGATTGTGAATGCTGGGCTGCCGAGCCTACACCCCCACCCGCGGCTACGCGGAAAACCACCGGTATCTGTCCCTTTCCGCCGTACATATAGCGGGTTTTGGCAGCCTGGTTCACAATGTTGTCCATCATATAGACAATGAAATCCATGAAGGTGACATCCACGATGGGCCGCATGCCGGTCATGGCGGCGCCGATGGCGGCACCGGAGATGGCATTCTCCGAGATAGGGGTATCGCGTACCCGCTCCTTGCCAAACTCTTCGAGCATCCCTACCGAGGTTCCGAAGTCCCCTCCGAAGATCCCCACATCCTCACCCATGAGGAATACGTTTTCGTCGCGCCGCATCTCTTCCGACATGGCCATGATGATGGCGTCGCGTACGGACATGATTTTCGTTTCTTTTTCCATTGATTATCCTGTGCTGTTGTTTTTAATCTGCGTAAATATCTTCGAAAGCGGACTCCAGGGTGGGCTCGGGACTGCTCAGTGCGAACTTGACCGACTCTTCCACTGCTTCCAGTGAGGCATTGTTCAGCTCATCCAGCTCCTTGGCTGTGGCGATTTTGTTTTCGATGAGGTAATCACGGAAGCGGGCTATCGGGTCCTTCTTCTTCCACTCATCCACCTCCTCTTTGGTGCGATACTTGCCCGGGTCGGAGGTGGAGTGTCCCAGCCAGCGGTAGGTAATCGCTTCCACCAGTACAGGGCCATTGCCCTCGCGTACATATTTCACGATCTCTTCGAACTTGTTATAGACAGCCATCAGATCATTGCCATCCTCGATGAAATGACCCGGGATACCGTAGGACGCTGCCCGCATATAGTTGTAGTCGATGTTGATCACCTCCTTGATGGGGGTACTGATGCCATACAGGTTGTTGATGGAGTAAAAGATCACCGGCAGTTTCCAAATGGATGCCATGTTCAAGGTCTCGTGGAACGTACCTTCGTTCACGGCTCCGTCTCCGAAGAAACAGACAACTATTTTGCCGGTCTTCTTCATCTTCTGTGTGAGCGCCGCACCAATAGCCATCCCCATGCCGCCACCCACGATGCCGTTGGCTCCCAGGTTACCATTGTCCAGGTCGGCAATGTGCATGGAGCCACCCTTACCCTTACAGGTGCCGGTAGCCTTACCCATGATCTCTGCCATCATCCCGTTGATGTCTATCTCCAGGGCGATGCTCTGTCCGTGGCCACGGTGATTGGAGGTGATCATATCGAACCCTTTCTCAATGGCGGCTATCGCCCCCACGCTGGCCGCCTCCTCACCGATGGAGAAGTGAGTCATTCCGGGTACCATCCCTTTCCGCACCAGTTTGTTGACCCTACTGTCGAAATTACGAATATCCAGCATCAGCCGGTGCATGTGCAGCATCTTCTCTTTCGTCAAATTGCTCTTTGTTGATTTAGTATTCGCCATAGCAGCTTCCTTCATATATTCTTGTTGTAGTTTTCTACATAATTAGAACGAATCTACATAAAAACACAATTTCCAACTTATTGTTTGAAAGGGTGTGATATTTATCATTTATTAAATTTTAAACATACAAACAACCCCTGCTCCGACAATGAGAAAGGAGATGAATGTCAGGTCAGAAAAAACATTCGTACCTTTGCATCAAAAGAGATACATCGATGAACGATTTCCGACCACCCTCCGCGCTGATTATCGCGCACGGCCGCTACCCGGAGCACCCGCTGCCGCTCTCACTGATCCGTGAAGCAACCTATATCGTCTGCACCGACGGAGCTGCCAATGATTTTATAGACCGGGGCGGCAGGCCTGACGCGATTGTGGGCGATTGCGACTCCCTATCGGAGGAAAACAGAAAACGTTACGCACACATCCTGCATCCCAATCCCGATCAGGAGACCAACGACCTCACCAAGTCGGTGCACTACTGTGTGGCGCAGGGATACAGGGAGCTCGTGATCGTGGGGGGTACCGGCAAGCGGGAAGATCACACCCTGGGCAACATCTCCCTGCTGGCAGAATACCAGCAGATGGCGAAGGTGGTGATGGTCACCAACTGGGGGCTCTTCACCCCCATCTCGGGCAGCACCATCTTTCAAAGTTTCAGGGGGGAACAGGTATCTATTTTCGCCATCGATCCTGTAGCGCTCACCACGCAGGGGTTGAAGTACCCACTGCAACAAAGGGTGCTGACCAACTGGTGGCAGGGGACGCTCAACGAGTCACTGGGTGATCGCTTCAGAATTGAAACAGATGGCAGGATAATTGTTTTCCAGGCATTTAAATAAAACCAAATAGACAACAGCAGGAACCGCCACCTCAGCCCAGCTCCCTCAGGATATCGAGCGACTTCAGGGGTGGAAAGTCATAGATGTGCAGCCGGTAATAATCCAGAAAGAGGTCGACAATCATGTTACGCTGAGTGCGTGAGAGACGAAAAAGATGCATGTTGCCATAATGCATCCGCTGCAGCTGCAACAAGAAAACGCTCTGCTCCCTGTTCAGGTAATGGGTATGCAACGGCACATGCGTTGTGAACTCGCCGTTCATCAGGTCAAAATAGCGCCCCCTGACGGCTTCCGTCATGTTGGGATGAATACCCAGAAAACGGTTCAGACCCACCATGAACGCCAGATGAAAGTTGGCCAATCCCTTTTCTGTTGCCTCCAGCGTCTCCACCGAATTTTTCAGGTAGTCAAAGAGCAGGTCGTTGTGATCCGACTCATGCAGTAGCCGGGTGAGCAGCTCCGACAGGAAGAAAGTGAGTGAGATCTTGGTCATCTGGCTGTTGATCTCGTAGAGTGGAAACTGGCGGGTGGCATCCCTGATGCGATGGAGATCGCGCAACGGCATATGCTCTACCTCCAGCCAGAGCACCGTCAGCGGTGCAAAGAGCGAAGCGCTGAACTTCGGCTTACGTCCTCCCGGCCGGGGCAGGAGATAGGAGACCCTGCCGAAATCACGCGTGAAAAGATGCGCGATGAAGTAGGTGTCGCTGTAGGAAATGGTGGACAATACAATACCCTGGGTCTTATAAAGCATATCTACGTTTAAAGTTCGAGGTTCGTAAGTTCGAGGTTCGAGGTTAAGAGCCAGGAACCAGGAACAAAAATAACCAATTTCGCTTATCGGGACATAAAAAACGCCCCGGAAATTCCGGAGCGCTCTATATCAATCTGCAAAGAATCAATACATTTTCTTCTTGATGCGGGCAGCTTTACCACGCAGTTTGCGCAGGTAGTAGAGCTTGGTTCTGCGTACTTTACCCTGGCTGTTGAGGGTAATATCTTCGATGAAAGGGGAGTTCATCGGGAAGATACGCTCCACACCGACGTTATCCGACATCTTGCGCACGGTGAAACGTTTGGTGTCACCATGACCGGAGATCTTGATTACCACACCGCGGTAGAGCTGGATACGCTCCTTGTTACCTTCGGCAATACGATAGGCCACCGTGATGGTGTCACCGCTCCTGAAATTTGGGAACTCTTTCTTTTCTTTCGCAAAAGAGGCTTCCGCTACTTTAATTAAGTCCATCCTATAATTAAGCTTTATGTTAATAATTAACCTGTGTAAACGCAATGTAACGGTATGCTGCCCGACAGAGATTGCGCAAAGCGGATGCAAAGGTAGCAAAACCAAATGAAACCACCATACAAATAGCCAATTAATCTATATTTTTTGTTCAACCCTTGATGCAATGGGGAAAAAAGCCTATTTTTGAACTGCGTAACATCTGTTTCGGCACAGCCAACCCAACTATGAGATCCAACAGAATGAGAATCAGAACAATCGGGATCACCCTGGCGACATTGATCCTGCTATCCTGTAAACCACAGTACCAGATTGTGGAGATGAGCGGTACCATCACCGAGATGAACAGCAGTTTCGACACCCCGCAGCATGCTGCCATGCATGCCCTGGTGCTCTCATACAAGCGTGAGCTGGACGATCAGATGAACGAGGTGATTGGCACCTCGGAGCAGGTCATGATGTATGGCCGGCCGGAGAGCCTGCTGACCAACCTCACCTCCGATGTGATGAAAGCCTATGGCGATGAACATCTGGAGGGAGGAGCCGATGTGGCGATGATGAATGTGCACGGCCATCGCGCATCGATGCCAGCAGGTGAGATCACGGTAGGCGATCTCTACGAGATCTACTCGTTCGACAATGCCATCACTTTCCTGGAGATGAAAGGGAGCGATCTGAAGGAGCTGTTCAACGCCTATGCCCGCATCGGTGGGGCCGGCATCTCATCGAATGTACGGCTGACCATTGAGAACCGAAGCATAAAAGAGGTCACCCTTAACGGGGAGGCGATCGACCCGGACCGGATCTACCGGGTGGTGACACTCGACTACCTGGCTGATGGGAACGACAACATGAGTGCCATGCGCAACGCCCTCTCGCACCACAACACCGGGGTCACACTGCGTGATGTGATGATTGACTACGTGAAAAAGGAGACCCGCAGGGGCAACCCGATCCGCTCATACCTCGACGGACGAATTACCATAACCAACCAGGAGTGAACAAGATGAAGAAACCTGTTCTTACCCTTTTGCTGTTGCTGACAGTTATCGTCACGACCACTGCCCAGAAACAAATTGTGATTCTGCATACCAACGATACCCACAGCCGCATCGAGCCGCTGCCGGAGGACGACCGTACTGCACCCGGCAAAGGGGGTGTAGAACGGCGCATCAACTATATCGAGCAGATGCGAAAAGAGCATGAGCATCTGCTGCTCTTCGACGCAGGTGATTTCCTTCAGGGAACACCCTACTTCAACCTGTTCAAGGGAGAGGCAGAGGTGAAGGCGATGAACCTGATGGGTTACGACGCGGTGACCCTCGGCAACCATGAGTTCGACTACGGACTGGAGGTGCTCGGAGAGGTGGTCAGGAATGCTCGTTTTCCGATTGTCTCGAGCAACTACGATTTCAGTGAGACCCCGCTGGCAGGCAAGATCAAACCCTACCTCATCCTGAAAAAGGGAGGGGTGAAGATCGGTGTCATTGGCATCAACATAGAGCCGGAGGGTCTGATCTCTTCGGCCAACTACAACGGCATGCGATACCTCGATCCGGTAACCACTGCCAACATGCTGGCTTACCGGCTGCGCACGCAACATGGCTGCGACCTGGTGGTGGCACTCTCTCACCTGGGCTACCATCCGGACACGCGACTGGCTGAAGCATCACGCAACATCGATATCATCATCGGCGGTCACAGCCACACCTACATGAAAGACCCTGATGTCCGGAAGAACATGGATGACCGGGAGGTGCTGATCTACCAGACACCCGGTCGGGGCGTCTATGTGGGACGGATCGATGTAACGATGGAGAAAGTAAAAAAAATAAACAGGGAATAAGATAATCGTGACAATGAGAAAATGTGTACTGCTTTTCATCCTGGGCATGACCGTCCTGACGACAGGGGCACAGGTGCCCGTCACCCTCTATGAACAAACAGACAAAGAGAAGATGAACCGATGGGTTGACTCGGTTTACGCCTCACTCACCCTCGACCAGAAGATAGGGCAGCTCTTTATGCCGATCGTGGAAACCGGCAGCGGCTGGAAAAAGCGAATAGCAGGATACATCGCGGATCAGAAGATTGGAGGACTGCTCTTTTCCAAAGGCAGACTGAGCATTCAGGCCGAGGTGACCAACTATGCCCAGAGCCTCTCAACAGTGCCGCTGATGATCGCTCTCGACGGGGAGTGGGGGTTAAACATGCGACTGATCGATGCACCCCGTTATCCGCACAACGAGGTGATCGGAGCGATACAGGATGAGGCGGCGATACGGCTCTACGGCAACGAGGTGGCACGTCAGTGCCGCGAGATGGGCATCCATATCAATTTCGCACCCACTGTCGATGTGCATACCAACCCGGCGAATACCGTCATCGGGAGCCGCTCGTTTGGCGAGAACCCACAAAGAGTGGCCCGCCAGGCAATCGCCTATGCCCGGGGACTCGAGGAGAATGGCGTGATGGCGGTGGCCAAGCACTTCCCCGGCCATGGCGACACCTCAAAGGATTCACACCACACCCTGCCACTGATCACCCATGATGCTGCGCGACTCGACTCGGTGGAGCTCTACCCTTTCCGGGAATACATCACTGCCGGCCTCTCCGGCATGATGATCGGACATCTCAATGTGCCGGCACTTGACACGAATGGCATGCCAGCCTCGCTCTCACCCGAAGTCATTACCGGGCTGTTGCGGGGTCAGATGGGATTCAGAGGACTCATCTTTACCGATGCAATGGCGATGAAAGGTGTATCAGAGCAACCGGATGCCAGTGTGAAAGCACTGCTGGCCGGTAATGACATTCTGTTGGGAGAAGCCAACCTCTCAAGGGCATTTGATTCGGTAAAAAAAGCAGTTGAAGAGGGTACACTGCCTGATTCCTTGCTGGAAGAGAAAGTACGCGGGATACTTGCCTACAAATTTATCCTCGGGTTAAACAGCATCACGCCCATCGACCCCGCCAGGGTACACAACAGGGTGAACACCCCCCGGTCAGAGTGGGTGCAACGCATGCTTTACGACAAGGCTGTCACCCTGTTGAAGAACGAATCGGAGTTGATACCCTTCAAGAGGCTGGATCAGCAAAAGATCGCATCGGTAGCCATTGGCGCGCCGGAAGAGAATCCCTTTCAACAATATCTCAACAAATATGAGCGGGTGAGCACTTTCACCGTCTCCTCGGCAGCGGCAGTCGCCAGGATAGCGGAACTGGATGCTTTCGACCTTGTGATCCTCTCCCTGCACGGCGACAGGATCAGTGATGCCGCAGCGCTGCAACAGCTGGCCAGGAGAAAAAAAACTGTGCTGGTATGCTTTACCTCCCCCGCGCAATTGAATCGCTTTTCATACACGACAGCTGATGTCGATGCCCTGGTTATGGCCTACGACACCTCTGCTGCAGCACAGATCAGTGCGGCACAGGCGCTCTTCGGAGGCATTGCCGTTTCGGGCCGCCTCCCAGTAGCGGCAGGCAACTATCCCGAGGGAGCAGGGTTGGACAGCAAGAAGGTGCGACTGAGTTATTCTCTCCCGGAGGAGGTGGGGATCAACTCTGAAAAGCTCGATCGGATTGAACAGATCGCCCTGGAGGGAATCCGACAAAGAGCCTACCCTGGTTGCCAGATCCTGGTGGCGAAAGATGGGGTGGTGATCTATGAGAGAGCATTTGGTACATTGGATTATGGTGACAGCGAGGAGGTGACTGACAGAACGATCTATGACCTGGCATCGGTGACCAAGGCCACAGCGACACTCCCGGCAGTAATGAAGCTGTTCGACGAGGGGAAGATGCGCCTGCAGGATCCCATCAGCAAGTTTGTGGCAGAGACAAAAGGGAGCGACAAAGCCTCTATCACCATCCGTTCGTTGCTTTTTCACGAATCCGGAATCACCTCATTTATCCCCTACTACACCAGTGCAATTGATCCGTCGAGCTACGAAGGTCCGCTGTTCGGCCGACGCTCATCGCTTTATCATGTCCGCTACGCGGGTGCCTGGGCACGTACCGATTACACATTTCTGCCCGATTTGATTTCAGAGCATCGATCGGAGCAATTTCACCTGCCGGTAGCGAAAGGACTTTATGCCAGCGACAAGATGCACGCCACGCTGCTGCGCGACGTGATCAATTCACCCCTGCGCAGAAAGGGTCGCTATCTCTACAGCTGTCTCAACTTCATGCTGCTCAAGGAGGCGGTAGAGCAAAGCACGGGCAGAGACCTGGACAGTTATGTGAAAGAGAACTTCTACAACCGGCTGGGTGCAACCACCACTACTTTCCGTCCCCTGGAACAGCACCCCATCGAATTGATTGCACCCACCGAGGATGACCCATTCTTCAGGCGTCAACACCTGCGTGGTTACGTGCATGACGAGGGGGCGGCACTCTTCGGGGGCATCTCGGGCAACGCCGGCCTCTTCTCCAACAGCAACGACCTGGCGAAGATCAGTCAGATGTTGCTCAACGGAGGCAGCTATGGCGGCGAGCAACTGCTCAGCAGTGAGACTGTCCGTCTCTTCACCACCATGAAGAGCAGCGTCAGTCGCCGTGGATTGGGGTTCGACAAGCCTGATCCGGCAAACAGCAAGCGGAGTCCCACCAGCCCTGCCACGCCGGTCGAGGTGTATGGACACACCGGATTCACCGGCACCAGTTTCTGGATAGACCCGGTGAACAACATGATCTACATCCTCCTCACCAACCGGGTCAACCCGTCGCGAACACCCAACCGCTTCTCCACGCTGAGCATCCGCGAGCGGATCCAGGAGGAGCTTTACCAGGCCATAGGGACCGAATCATCCAATACAAATCAACAGTAACAAGAGACAATGCAACAGGTTATCAAAAGCAGTCATCTGGCTGCCGACACAGAGAAGACCTTACGTAACATCCGGTATGACAAGCTGTTCATCCTCACCGATGCCAACACCCACCGCCACTGTCTGCCACTGCTCAACGGGGTATCGCAGATCAGCGAAGCCAGGGAGATCGTGATCCCCGCCGACGACACGCATAAAACCATCACCACGCTTTCCGGTGTATGGGAGCAGCTCACCACGGAGGGGGCTACGCGCCACTCGCTGCTGATCAACCTGGGAGGAGGGATGGTGACCGACCTGGGAGGTTTTGCTGCTGCCACCTTCAAACGGGGTATCCGCTACATCAACATCCCCACCACACTGCTGGGCGCTGTTGATGCGTCCGTGGGGGGTAAGACCGGCATCAACTTCGGAGGGTACAAGAATGAGATCGGCTCCTTTTATCCCTCTGAGTTCGTGATCATCTCGGCCGACTTCTTCCGCACGCTCACCCAGCAGGCACTGCTCTCTGGTTATGCCGAGATGATCAAGCATGCGTTGATTCACTCAGCTGCCGACCTGGATAAGTTGCTTCACTTTCCGCTCGACCCGCCCGATTACGGGCAGTTGAACGAGATGGTGTTTCGGTCGGTCAGCATCAAACGGCAGATCGTGGAGAAAGATCCATTTGAGCAGGATATCCGCAAGGCGCTGAATCTGGGGCACACCACCGGCCATGCCTTTGAGAGTCATGCCCTGCGATCGGGCAAGCCGGTAGCACATGGTTACGCAGTCGCGTGGGGACTGATCGTCGAGCTCTATCTGTCGCACCGCATCTGTCGTTTTCCCAAAGAGAAGCTACTCAAAACGGTACGTTTCATCCGGGAGCAGTACGGTGCTTACCCTATCAGCTGCGACCACTACGAACAGCTCTATGCGATCGCACTGCACGACAAGAAAAACCGGGGGGGTGTCATCAACTTCACCCTGCTTTCCGAGATCGGCAACGTGCAGATCGACCAGACAGCCGACAAGAGCCTCTTCTTTGAAGCGCTCGATTTCTACCGCGATTCGGTGGGATTGTAAAGGGGCAAACAAACAAGGTTAAAACCGGGTGCAATTCATCCTGCCCGGCCGTTTTAGGATCCACAGATCTCTTTCAGAAAACGCTCTTCAGCCTGCTGCACCCAGTCACGAAACCCCTCATCTGGCTTGTAACTGGGGATAAAATCGATCAGCCTGTCCAGGTCGAACCGTTTGCCGGTGATGCCCGCACCGGAGAGAGAGGCATCATAGGCATTGAACTCCTGCTCCACATGCACAGGAATCATCAGGATCGGCTTGCGATAGTAGAGCGCCTCACAGAGCGACTCGAACCCCGAGGTGGTGGCATAAGCCATGCTGCCGGCCATGCTCCGAAGGAACTTCTCATCATTGAGTCGATAGAGCGTGAACCGATCGTCCACCTGCACCTCCTCCGCTGCATCACGCTTATCCCAGAAGAAACGGAGCGGCACCTCAGGATGTCTGGCGTGCCAACGGGCAATCTCGTCGTAATAGCCGCTGTTGAGCATGTAACCATGGATATAATCGCCGCTGGAGGGCTTGGTTTGGAACACCTCTGACCGCAACAGGGGAGGGACTGTCACGATCCGCTTATCGGGCGCACCAGGCATATCGCGAAAGGAGAGAGCCAGTATTCGGGAGGCACGGTTGGAGGTGATGCGTGAGAGCATCCGCAGGAAATAGTATTTCACATCCTGTTCTGCACTGGTCTTGTAATGGGGATTGAGTAGGATATACTGATGTGCCACGCAGATCATCTCCACTCCCATCTTTTTGTCGAACCGGTAGATGCCGTAAGCCATGCCGGTGATCATCTCATAAAAATTGATCACCTTGTCGGGGCGGTACTCCTCAATCTTCTGCCGGATGAGATGGAGGCTTTTGCGGAAGATGAAAGGACGGGAGAAATTGGTCGCCACACTTATCAGGATGTTGGGACGCTTTTGCTTGTAGAAAGAGGTGAAGTTGGGGCTGCTGAAAATGGTGACCGGTGCATCAATCTTATCGGCAAAGAAAGAGGGGATCTCTCTGTTATTGCTCTTCCCCACCAGTACGGCCACCACCTCATGCCCCTCTTTACGCAGGATGGCAGCCAAGGAGAGCGCCTGAGTAAAGTGGCCTCTTCCTTCTCCCTGAACAGTGAACAAGAATCTCACGCAAAAACAATTTTTGATGTTTCAGCTGCAAAATTACAAAAATAAACTACAGCCATCCTCATATTTTCGGTTAAGTCATGGTTACATTGCAAAAGAGAGACTCAGCGCCCGAAGGTAAGCAGCTGTCCCGCAGCGTGATCTGACAAGTGCCCCTCATCGTAGGCCAGCATTCCGTTCACAAAAGTTTTTCTCACGCTGCTGTTGAAAGTGACTCCCTCGAAAGGTGACCAGCCACATTTATAGAGGATGTTGTCCGATGAGACGGTGAGGGGTGTTGCAGGGTCTAACAGCACCAGGTCGGCATAATACCCCTCCCGGATAAATCCCCTCTCCCTGACACCAAAGAGGCGTGCGGGAGCGTGGCACATTCGCTCCACCACCAGCTCAGGGGTGAAAACAGCGTCGCGGGTCATCTCCCACATCGCCAGCAGTGAGTGTTGCACCAATGGGCCACCCGAAGCAGCTTTGAGCGCCCCCCCCTCTTTCTCACTCAGGAGATGGGGAGCGTGATCGGTTGCCACCACATCGAGTCGTCCACGACGGAGCGCCTCTCTCAGTGCTTCACGATCGGTTTTCCCTTTCACAGCCGGGTTCCACTTGATGCGAGTCCCCAACCGGGGATAATCCTCATCGCTGAACCAGAGATGGGGCACACAGGCCTCTGCGGTAATTCTTTTCTGTTCCGGTGCACCCTCGGAAAAGAGGCTCATCTCACGTGCGGTGGAGAGGTGCAGCACATGCAGGCGACTGTTGTAGCGGTCCGCCAGCTCCACCGCCTCTGCCGAGGAGCGGTAGCAGGCTTCGGCACTCCGGATCAGGGGATGCATCTCAACGGGGATCTCATCACCCAGCTCTTTCTGTAACCGATCGCGGTTCCCGCGAATCAGCTCCTCGCTCTCGCAGTGGGTAGCGATCAACAGCTCCACCTCTGCGAAGATCTGTTGGAGCGTACGGCGGTCATCCACCAGCATATTGCCGGTGGAGGAGCCCATGAACACTTTCACACCGCAGGTGGTATGAGGATCAGCTTTCAGCAACTCGCGGATGTTGTCGTTGGTGGCACCCAGGTAAAAAGAGTAGTTGGCTGCTGAGCGCCCCGCAGCCAGCTCCTGCTTGTGTCGAAGAGCTTCGTTGGTAATGGTCTGAGGTTGCGTGTTGGGCATCTCCATGTAGGAGGTGACCCCTCCGGCCACGGCGGCCCTGCTCTCGGTGAAGAGATCACCCTTGTGTGTCAGTCCCGGTTCGCGGAAGTGCACCTGGTCATCGATCACGCCGGGAATCAGAAAGAGTCCCCTGGCATCGATTACTTTGCTGCAGCTCTGCAGCAGTCGTTCCGGCACCTCTTCCCGGAAAACGCGAGCAATTCGCTCGCCCTCGATCAGAAGCGATCCGGTGAAAGTCTCTCCTTCGTTGATAATGGTTGCCTTGTTTATGAGGATCATGATGGCAGTTGTTATGTTTGTTTGCGTGGTTTGATCCTGCCCAGCACTTTGCGCCAGCGCAGGTTGATGACACCGAAGAATGCCTCGCCGAAGATGCTGCTGTCCATCTTGGAGGTACCCCGTTGCCGGTTCACGAAGATCACCGATACTTCTTTAATTTTGAACCCGAGCACGTGGGCCGTATATTTCATCTCAATCTGGAAAGCATATCCCTTGAAGCGGATCTGGTCCAGGTCGATGGTCTCCAGCACCTCGCGGCGGTAGCAGACAAAGCCAGCGGTCGTATCTTTCACATCGAGAGCTGTCACCAGTCGCACATATTTCGAAGCGAAGAAAGACATCAGCACGCGCCCCATCGGCCAGTCAACCACATTTACGCCGGTGGCATAGCGCGATCCCACCGCCACGTCGAACCCCTCATCATGGCAGGCAGCATAGAGACGAGGCAGATCCGTCGGGTTATGCGAGAAGTCGGCATCCATCTCGATGATGTAATCGTAGGATCGCTGTAACGCCCACTTGAACCCATGTATGTAGGCAGTACCCAGTCCCATCTTTCCCTCTCTTTCTTCCAGAAAGAGGCGATCCGCAAATGAGTCATTGATGAGTTGCTTCACGATGGAGGCTGTGCCATCGGGCGATCCGTCATCGATCACCAGGATGTGAAACAGTTTCTCAAGGGAGAAAATGGCCCGTATGATGTTTTCAATGTTCTCCTTTTCGTTGTAAGTGGGGATAATTACAAGACTGTCTGCCATGGGGGATCAATTTTGCTTCAAATGTACCTCTTTTGGCGAAGATAGAAAAAAGTTTGAGAAATATTTTGAATTTCCAAAATATTGTTCTATCTTTGCACTCCCATTCAGGGAAAACAGATCGCGGAGTGGAGCAGTTGGTAGCTCGTTGGGCTCATAACCCAAAGGTCGTAAGTTCGAGTCTTGCCTCCGCAACAATTTTTGAAAAGGAAAGCCGTATGGCTTTCCTTTTTTCGTTCTTGCCATCACCAAGGGCTTACTCCTTCTCGTTCGAAAAAGAGTAGGGAGCATCCGACTTCCCGATACCCCTCGATTTGTTGGGTTTATCCGACATGGAGAAATCGATTTTCGCACCCTTCATCAGGTCATCGTGTGTGAAGTAGTTCTTTGTATAGTCCTTCCCGTTGAGCTTCACTGAGGAGATGTAACGTTGGTCGTGCCCGTTATCGGGCGCGTTGATCCCGATCGTGTTGCCATTTTCAAGATGTACAGACATCTTCCTGAACAATGGTGAACCAATCACATACTGGTCGCTACCGGGGCAGACAGGATAGAAGCCGAGTGCCGAGAAGACGTACCAGGCCGAGGTCTGTCCGTTGTCCTCGTCGCCGCAATAGCCATCGGGAGTGGGCAGGTACAGTTTGTCCATCACCTCCCGCA
>WOYT01000107.1 GCA_011620695.1 Proteiniphilum sp. | reverse complement strand
GGAAAGCTTAACGATTCTTATCTCTATTTAGATTGACAGATTGAACCGAAAGGGGGAAGCGCATTCCGATGCGCTTCCCCCTTTTCCTTGGCATCTTCCAGAATCGTTACAAGCCCATCGCATTCAGTTCCGCTACCGCCAGCTCATAGTCCCGCTCCGTTGCCAGCACCTGCTCCAGCGCGTCGTAGTAGTAGCCGATTTCCGTCAGATAATCCAACAACGATATCTCACCCGCATCCAGTGCCTTTTTCAGTAACGTTTCATTGCGGTGCACGGTGAGCGACTGACGCAGGTTGGCTGCATTTTTCTGCAGGACCGATGCTTTCAGGTACTCTCCTTCCAGATGGTTGTAGAACTGTCTCTTCTGGTCCTCCAGCATTGCTTCCGTTGTCTTGACCCGCGCACGGGCTTCCTGCATCCGGTTTTTGTTCTCCCACAACGGGAGGGACAACCCTACCGCGATACCCTGGAATTGTTCGCCGACAACTTTTTCGCTCATGTAGCCGGCCTTAAATTTCGGCAATGTGAGTGCCCTGCTCAGCTTGACCTGCTCTCTGCCGATGGCGATCTCTCCCTTCACATATTGCAGAACAGGGTTTATCCGCTCCATATCGGCAACCCACGACGCGAAATCGGCGGGCAGCACTGTGGGGGGATAACGATCTTCCGTGATTCCAATCTCCTTCCCACCGTTCAGCCTCCTCAACTCGCTCTGCAGCGCTACCTGTTCCGATTGCAGCAGGCTCATCTCAGCCTCTATGGCGGTCAGGTTCAACTGCGACTTGTTGTACTCGAGAATGTTGGCTTCACCATTGTCCAGCTTTTTCCGGGTGGCTTCGGAGATCTTTTCTGCATTTTGCAGTCGCAAACGCAGCTCGCTCATCCGAGCATTGAGGTAGACCAGCTCAATTGCCACCCGTTTGGCCGAGAGCAGGATACCTATCCTTTCCGATTGGTAGGTAAGTTCTGCGTTTGTTTCCTGCAGGTCTGCAATCTCCCTGCGATGGCTGTATGCTGTGGGGAAATCGAACGACTGGGTGACCGAGAAATCGGTTCGGTTGCCAATGGCACCCGGGTTTCCCCAGAGGTGGTGGAACTCAACCTCCGGGTCGGCTAAGTAGATGCCGGTGCGGCTGGCAATTTTCTCTGTTGTCGCCTGTTCCCGCAATGCCTTCAGCGTGTTGTTGTTCGATTCGATGCTCTCCAGCACCCTGTCGTAAGGATTCTGGGCGAGTAAGGCTGTAAGGGGGATGATGGTCAGGATGATTCCAATAAGCTGTTTTTTCATTTTCTCTCCTTTCTTTTCTGGATGATCTCATATACGACAGGAACGATGTAGATATTCAACAAGGTGGATGTTAGCAATCCTCCCAGTACCACCACCGCCATCGGACTCTGAATCTCGTTGCCCGGCTTGTCACCCTGAAACACAAGCGGTATCAGTGCCAGGGCGGCTGTGAGCGCTGTCATCAATATCGGGTTCAGACGATCCGCAGACCCTTCCAATACCGTCTCATGGAGCGACTTCCCTCTTTGCTGTAGCTGCTGGTATTTCGAAATCAGGAGGATCCCGTTTCGTGTGGCAATTCCAAAGAGTGTGATGAATCCGATGATGGAGGGAATGCTGACGATGCCGGATGTGAAGAAAAGGGCAAAAACCCCACCGATCAGTGCCAGTGGCAGGTTGACCAGGACGATGGCCGAGAGCGTTGCATCCCTGAACTCCCCGAAGAGCAGTAGAAAGATCACGCCGATAGCCAGAAGGGAGGCAATCAGCAGGGTGCGACCTGCGCTTTCGGCACTCTCGAATTGTCCCCCATATTCTATCCGGTAACCTTCCGGCAGGGTGATCTCCTGCTCCACCGCTGCTTTGATGTCATCCACGATGCTTTTCAGATCACGACCCGCGGTGTTGGCCGATACCACGATCTTACGCTGCACATTTTCACGGGAGATGCTGTTGGGCCCACCCACTGAGACCACGTCGGCCACCATCCCCAGTGGCACCTTACCACCTGTGCCGGTATCAATCAATGCCGAACGAATCTGTTCCATGCGCTCCGTATAGTGCTTGTTGAGCCGCAACACCAGGTCAAAACTGCGCTCTCCTTCGTAGATATCCCCCAGCTTCTCACCGGCAAAAGCCAGCTCCACGAACTGGTTGAACGCTTCGATGGTGATGCCGTACCTGGCCAGCATGGCTCTGTTGGCCCTGATCTGCAGCTGCGGTGTCTCTGTTTGCTGCTCCACCGAGAGATCCACCAGTCCCTCAACATCGCGGATGGCCTGTTGAACCTGATTCCCCATGAGGAAGAGGGTGCTCAGATCCGTACCGAATATCTTGATGGCGATGTTTGCCCTGGTCCCCGACAACATGTGATCGATCCTGTGTCCGAGGGGTTGTCCCACGGTGAATGCGATACCTGGAATGGCTGCGAGCGTTTCCCGTACCTCTGACAGAAACGTCTCCCTGCTTCTGTGACCCAGTTTGAAGTTCACATCGATTTCGGCACTGTTGACCGATTGTGAATGTTCGTCTAGCTCACCGCGTCCCGTGCGCCGTGCGGTATGGGTTACCTCCTCGATGCGTAGCAGTTCCCTTTCCATCAGGTCGCCCAGCCGGTTGCTCTCCTCCAGTGAGATACCCGGCCTGGTGACGGCTGAGATGACCAGCGACCCCTCGTTGAATTCAGGCAGGAAGCTCCTCCCCATGGTGAGAAAGAGGATCATCGCCACCAGTAACAGTGAAACCGTGGGAACCAGGATCGCTCGCTTGTTGTTCAATACCCGGTTGAGGGATCTCCTGTAAAAGGTGTTCAACCGGCGGGTAAAACGTGTCTCACCCTTCGTTTTGTTTAGGTACTTCTCGTCAGAAAGCATCAGTCGGCACATCACAGGGGTAACCGTCATCGCTACCACCAACGACATGAAGAGTGAGACGATATAGGCCACTCCAAGCGGTTTCAGCATCCTTCCCTCCATTCCTGTCAGGAAGAAGAGAGGCAGAAACGCTACGATGATGATGAAGGTGGCGTTCAGGATGGAGGCACGGATCTCTACCGAGGCATCGAAGATCACTTTCATTACCGGCAGGCGCTCTTCCGCAGGCTTGCGCTGATTTTCTCTCAGCCGCTTGAAGACATTCTCCACATCGATGATCGCATCGTCGACCAGCGAACCGATGGCGATGGTCATCCCACCCAGTGTCATCGTGTTGATGTTCATCCCCAGCAGGTGCAGCACGATCATCGATCCCAACAGGGAGAGGGGGATGGCAACGACGGAGATGACAGTGGTGCGGAAGCTGGAGAGGAACAGAAAGAGAATGATGATCACAAACAGGGCGCCCTCCAGCAATGCGCTCCCCACGTTCCTGACCGATGCCTCGATGAAATCGGCCTGCCGGAAAATCCGGGTGTCCATCTTCACATCTGCCGGCAAAGCCTTTTGAAGCTCCTGCAGGTTCTCTTCGATGTTTTTCGTGACATTCAGCGTGTTGATGTTGGGCTGCTTGGAGATGGAGAGGATCACGGCTGGCTTGCCGTTCTGCGAAGCGTGCCCCATCTTCACGGCGCTGCCGATCACCACTTCTGCCACATCGGATACCACGACCGGCCTCCCGTTCACTGTCCGGATATAGGTCCCGCCCAGCTGGTCCAGGTCGTTGGTGCGGGCCATGCCACGCAGCGCATATTCATTCCCGTAGTCACGGATCACCCCGCCCGTGGAGTTGGCACTCATGGTGCGTCCCACCTGTGCCAGCTCATCCATCGTGACGCCGTAGTGGTTCATCTTTTGCGGGTCGGCGAGTAGCTGGTATTGCTTGTAATCGCCACCGATGATCGTGACCTGCGAGACACCCCCCGTGGCCAGTATGTTGGGTTTCACGATCCACTCGGCCAGCGTGCGCAGCTCCATCATCGATGTGCTGTCGGCCTGGAGGCCTACGAACAGGATCTCTCCCATCACACTCGACTGTGGGGCCAGTACCGGCACAACATCTGCAGGCAGCAGGCTGGAGAGCGTCACCATTTTTTCACTCACGATCTGACGGGCTCTGAAAATGTCCGTTCCCCAGTCAAATTCCACCCAGACAAAGGAGTAACCCTGCATCGAGGCCGAACGAACACGGCGAACATCTGTTGCACCGTTCACTGCCGTTTCGATGTGGAAGGTGACCAGACGCTCCACCTCTTCGGCTGACATGCCGTGTGCATCGCTCATCACCACAACCGTGGGGGCCGTGAGGTCGGGGAACACATCCACATCCATCTGGCGGGTCGTGTAGATCCCGGCGATTACCAGCAGCGCTGCTCCCAGCAACACGAACTGCTTGTTGTGGAGCGAATATTGTATGATTTTGTTCAGCATGACGTCTCATCTTTAATGTACATGCCCGGAATGGGCATCAAGGGCTCCCGCTGTTTGTGCCAGCTTCACAAGGAGTGCCCCCTTGCTGACCACTCGTTCCCCTTCAGTGATTCCTTCGCTTATCTCGGTCCGGATCCCGTTGCTCTTGCCGATCTTCACGTGGCGTTTCTCAAAGTACTCGGGGGTCAGTTGAACAAAAACAAAATAATTGCCCATCTCCTCCACCACTGCCTCATTGGCAACTGTTAACGCTTCATCGCTTGTCTGCGTCTGGATGTAGATATCGAGGAAACTGCCCGGCAGCAATCCGGCCCTGTTCTCTATCTGAAACACTACCGGAATCAGCGGGTTCTCCACATCGATCGATTTGCCGAAGGAGACCAGCTCTCCTCCAAGCTCTTCCAGCGTGAATGAGCGCTCCTTTCCCGGGATGCGCAGGGTGGCCGATGTCACATGCAGCAGATGCTCATAATAATGCGGACTGATGTCGGCCCTGAGAAACAGATCCTTATTCTGAGATACCGTCAGCAGGGGCTGTCCCGCTTCAGCAAATTGGCCATTGTAAACCAACATGTTCGTGATAAACCCGCTGATGGGTGAGCTGACCGTCTGCCTGCCTGCTCTGAAATTGCGCTGCAGGTGGTTGTATTGCGCCTCCGCACTCGAGAACGCTCTCCGTGCGCTCTCCAGATCACTTTGTGAAACGATTTGATCCTCCGCCAATTGCGCTTTACGTTCATATTCCGCCCGGGCTCTTTCATATTCGCTTTCGACTTCTGCCAGGCGAACAGAGAGGTTGTTGTCCGACATGCCACCTGCATCAATTGTGAGGAGAGCCTGCCCTGCACTGACGGAACGGCCTGCAACCAGCTCATTGTCGCCTATTTGGACGACACCACTGGTTTGTGCCGTGATCACCCGTTGGTCACCGGGCGACGGTTCAATTTGTCCCACCGTGTGGATGATTGTGCCAAACGGTTCCCGCCTCACCTCTTCGGTAGCGAAATCCACCTTCCAGCTTTGCTCTTTGGTGAAGATCACTCCGCTGCTGCTGGTGACTGCTGCTTCGGCAGCCTCATGGCGTGCCTCTTGCGGGTTGCTGAACACTGTTATCCCGGGAAGGGTTATTTGTGAATTACCCTCTTTTGTGCGGATGTCGAAAATGATTTTCCCCGATCCCTCTTTTCCCGGGTTCAGGGAGAAGCGGTAAATACCCGGGCGGAAGGGCTGTTCCACTGTCTGATGCACCTCTTCTGCTCCGACGATGATGCGGGCCGTCACGCTCCCCTGTTCGAGCGGTTTGAAGTTTTTCAGATGTGTGAAGTGCGCCAGGATTTCACTTGTCTGCCCCTTGATAAAAGGTGTGGCTTCCGCGAACAGTTCCAGGTCGTTGTTGTAAGCGGTCAGTTGCAGGCTCTCTTCGTGGGCATGCTCATCGCTGTCGTTCTCTTTCCGGGTACAACTTAACAGGACAACTGCGAGAAGCAGTGCCGCACCCAAACAGATATGTTTCATTTGTGCTGATTTTTTTTACAATGATTTTTTGAGATGATGGAATACTTTCTGTAGCCGACAGATTAGATCGGCTAAAAAAAATCAGCAGGCAGGAGGAGCTCTCAATCCGATGGATGCTCTTACCAGGTTGGTGTAATAGGATTCTTTGAATGGTTTTGGACGGAATGGCTTGTTGTTGTTCGGGTGGGTGTCGGTCGGAATATCATCCACGGGAAGAACGACGATATCGGGAACAAACTGCTCCGAAGCAGTTTGTCCGGGTTGACTCTGCTGTTTCGCCTGCAGGTAGGCCTGCGACAGCAGACAATCTGCGAACAGATCACTGTCAGTGGTGTGGGCATGATTTGATTCAACCGGCAGGGAATGATCTCTCTCATCGCTCTGGTGGTCCGATTTGGGGTCATCACAGTGGCTGTGAAGATCACCGGCAGCAAGCAGCGCAACGGGGATTTTGTGGTGTTGATGGTGTGGAATAGCAGTATAAGCCAACAGATTAATGTTGGCAAGCAACAGAAACAGGAACCCTACTGCTCGTTTCATACCGGTTGTTTTTGCAAAGATACATTTTTTTCAGAAAATCGTTGAACCATATTCCGCCATTCTTCTCCTGACATGTCATGTGAAACGGATGCAACAGTGTAGCTACATGAACATGGAATCACAGGGGTGATGAAGTTTATATTCCTTTTTGTAAAATAATGCCCTGCAAACGCCCGTAAATTGCCGGAAAATTTGTTTATTTGTCATCGAAATCTTTCAAAATAACAGTTGATATGATCCGCGATTTATCTGAATTGGTGCAACGCGCCAAAAACAGGGGGAGATGTACTGTTGCAGTGGCTGCTGCGGAGGATGAGGATGTGCTGATCTCTCTCCTTCATGCCATGAAAGAGGGGTTTGTACACCCGCTGCTGATTGGTGACAGCGACAGAATTTCCGCTGCCGCACGCAGTGCAGGTGTCCCGACGGAGGGGATGGAGGTGCTGGACAACCGTGAAGGAGCTGCTGTCTCGGCTCAGCTGGCCGTGAAGATGGTGAGAGAGGGGGATGCCGGCATGCTGATGAAAGGGCATGTGGGTACGGCCGATCTGCTGAAAGCGGTGCTCGACAAGGAAAAGGGACTCAACACCGGTGGGCTGCTGAGTCACGTGGCCTTCTTCCAGTCACCCTATTACCACAAGCTGTTTGGTCTTACCGATGCGGCGATGAATATTGCACCCGACCTGGAGGGAAAGAGGCAGATACTGCTCAACGCTGTGGAGCTATGCCACCGGCTGGGAATCATCAATCCTAAAGTCGCGGTGGCAGCGGCAGTTGAGAAGGTGAACCCGAAGATGGAGGCGACCGTCCATGCAGCAGCACTCAAAGAGATGAACGCCAGCGGTCAGCTGCCCGGATGCCTGGTGGATGGTCCTTTCGCCATCGATATCGCCTTTAAACGTGAATCGGCGCAGCTCAAGGGCATCGGTGGAGAGGTGGCCGGCGATGCCGACCTGATCCTGGCTCCCGATATCGAGGCCGGTAACATGTTCTACAAGGCGCTCAACTTCCTGGGGGGAGCCGTCTCTGCAGCTGTCGTAACCGGTACCTCTGTTCCGATTGTGCTTACATCGCGATCGGACAACGACCGCAGCAAGCTACTCTCACTGGCTCTGGGCGCTGTGATCAGATAATCAAACAGTAAACATCAAAACCATAAAATCATCAACCTATGGCAACCAACACCCGCATCCTGGTCATCAACCCGGGATCTACATCTACCAAGATCGCCATCTACCAGCAGGAGAAGGTGATCTTCCTGAAAACCATCAAGCATGCTCCTGAAGTATTGCGTCGATTTCCAAAGATCACCGATCAATATGAATACCGGAAGGATATCATCTACGAAGAGCTGAAGAGCGCGGATGTGCCTTTTGAGACCATCGATGCAGTGATTGGCCGCGGGGGACTGGTAAAGCCCATCGCATCGGGTGTTTACCGGGTGAACGATGCCATGCGCGACGATCTGCTCACCTGCAGGCGCGGAGAACATGCCAGCAACCTGGGCGCATTGATCGCATACGATATCGCGAAGTTACTGCCCTCGGCTGAAGCATTTATTGCTGATCCGGTGGTGGTGGATGAGCTGCAGCCGCTTGCAAGATATTCCGGTCATCCCCTCTTCGAGAGAAGATCCATTTTTCATGCCCTGAACCAGAAAGCGATTGCCCGTGCACATGCCAAATCGATCATGAAGAAATATGAAGATCTCAATTTGATTGTGGTGCACCTGGGTGGCGGTATCACCGTGGGAGCCCATCAGAAGGGAATGGTGATCGATGTGAACCAGGGACTCGATGGCGATGGACCCTTCTCGCCCGAACGTTCCGGGACGCTGCCTGTGGGACAATTGCTGAAAGTGGCTTTTAGCGGTATTTACAGCTACGAAAAGATGTCAGAGATGATTGTAGGCAAAGGGGGTATGATGGCTTACCTGGGTACCAGCGATGCCTATATCGCTGAACGGGAGGCGAAGGATGGCGATGTGAAGCACCGCGAGGTGCTGGAGGCGATGGCCTATCAGGTGGCGAAGGAGATCGGTGCCATGGGCACCGTGCTGAAAGGTGAGGTGGATGCGATCCTGATCACCGGCGGCATCGCCAACAGCAAGTGGTTCTGCAACCTGGTGATTGAGCGGGTTTACCGCATCGCACCGGTGCATGTTTACCCGGGTCAGGATGAGATGGGTGCCCTGGCGGAAAACGCCCTGCTGGCACTCAATGGTGAGATCGAGGTCAAAGAGTACCGCTAGACAATATCTATAAGGAAAACCGATCGTTTTTGGATACCATCAAAGAGGTGCTGCCTGTATTCTCTGAGTTGATCGTTTCACCCGGATATTAAATTGAACCTCCGTGAAACCCCTGGACAATCTCGAATATAAGCTGATGAACCAGCGAATGAGGATCGCCCACCTGGAGGAGTTGCTTAAACGGCTAAAAAAGAAGTCTCTTAAAATACCGGGACACAGCATCCTGGAGGCGAGCTGCAGAGATGCCGGTTCTCGGAATACTTTCCTATCCCCCCGGGAATGGGCAAAACCTTCTCGTGGCCTATAGACAAAAAATAACCGCTTTGATCGGCCCTTCCCGTTTTCACGGGTAAAACCAAGATTTTAAAGACCGCATTTGACTCCTGAAACTGGAAAATGAACGATAAAACAGGTATCAGACGATAAAAAGACATAAATCGAGCCTATCTTAGCCAAAATACTAATCTGTCAAAATAGAAATAAAATTAACTTATGTTATTATTGAAAAAGTTTATCTTTGTTGTTAATCTACAATTTATCGATGGAATCGAAATATGAAGCGGACTCATTAAAATTATAAAACTTATGCCACGATTAGTAACACTCTATTCCCTGCAATGGGGCGATTTATCACTGGAAGAGGTATGCGTAAAGGCCAAAGCATTCGGCTACGACGGACTTGAGTTAGGATTACCCGGCCACCTGGATGTCCGCCAGACGGATCCTGCCTATTACAGGGGCATCAAAGATCTTTTGGGAAAATACGGCATGCAATTACAAACCATTTCCTCCCATTTGGTAGGGCAGGCCGTATGCGATCAAATTGACGAACGCCACAAAAGCATTCTTCCCGGTCATATCTGGGGAGATGGCGATCCGGAAGGAGTCCGCCGGCGTGCCTCTGAAGAATTGATCCTGACAGCCCGGGCGGCCCGGGCGCTGGGAGTTGACACTGTTGTCGGATTCACCGGAAGCCCGATATGGCATTTGTTGTATTCTTTTCCTCCTGTTCCTCAATCTACTATCGATGAAGGATACCGGGATTTCGCACGCCGTTTCACTCCCATTCTGGACGAATTTGAAAAATTAGGCGTTCGTTTTGCACTGGAAGTACATCCCACCGAAATTGCGTTCGACACCTTTTCTGCCCGCAGGGCGTTAGAAGCCCTGGACCATCATCCCGCTTTCGGGTTCAATTACGATCCGAGCCATCTGGGTTACCAGGGCGTGGATTATGTTGATTTTATCTATCAGTTTTCCGACCGGATTTTTCACGTTCACATGAAAGATGTTTATTGGAGTGACACTCCCAAACAAGTGGGCGTGTTCGGAGGGCATGTTCCCTTCGGCGATCCCCGTCGTTTTTGGAACTTCCGCAGCGTGGGACGTGGAAAAATAAATTTCGAAGAGATCATACGCGCCCTGAATGCTATCGGATATCAGGGCCCGCTTTCGATAGAGTGGGAAGACAGTGCCATGGACCGAGAACACGGTGCCCGTGAATCGTGTGAGTTCACCAAACGGTTGGACTTTCAGGTATCGGGACACGCGTTTGATGCTTTTTTTGCAAAATGATCAACAAAAATAGAGTGTGATGGAAAGCAGACGATTAAAAATGGGCATGGTTGGAGGTGGTATTACCGGTTTTATTGGCGCCATCCACCTGCGCGCAGCCTTGATGGAAAACATGGTAGAATTGGTTTGCGGATGTTTTAGCTCAAAGCCGGAGGTATCGAAAGAATCGGGACGAATTTATTTCTTGCCGGACAATCGCATCTATAACACCTATCAGGAGATGTTCGAAAAAGAAATGAATCTGCCTGAAAACGAAAGGATGGATTTCGTGGCGATTGTTACGCCCAACAAATATCATTTCGAACCGGCCATGATGGCATTGGAAAGAGGGTTCCACGTGGTGCTGGATAAACCGATGACATTTTCTCTGGAAGAAGCCAAAGCGCTTCAGAAGAAAGTGGAAGAAACAGGGTTGGTACTGGCATTAACCCACGTTTACTCCGGATATCCCGCCGTAAAGGAGATGAAAGCGAGAATTGCCGCAGGAGAGCTGGGCAAGTTGCGCCGTGTATATGTGGAATACCCGCAAGGCTGGCTGGCAGAACGCATCGAGCTTCTGGAAGGGAACAATGCAGGATGGCGTACCGACCCGCTATTATCGGGGAAAGCCGGCTGTATGGGCGATATAGGAACTCACGCCTGGCATTTGTGTGAATACGTAACCGGACTGAAAGTCGTGGAACTTTGCGCCGAACTGAATACTTTCGTTCCCGGGCGTCCGGTTGATGATGACGGCGTTGCCATGATGCGAATGGAGGAAGGGGTGAAAGCCTTGCTTTCAGCTAGTCAGGTTGCTGTAGGTGAAGCCAATAACATAAACATTCGCGTTTATGGAGAAAAGGGAGGAATGAAATGGGTTCAGGAGCATCCCAACCTGCTTTTCCTGAAAAAAGGGAACAGTCCCGAGGAAGTTATACATATGGGCAGGAACCACCCTTATCTGGGGAAAAATGCCCTGTGGAACACACGGACCCCGGGAGGCCATCCTGAGGGCTTCATCGAAGCTTTTAGCAATATTTACCGCAATTTCACGCTCACTGTTATGGCTAAAATGAAAGGCGATGAGCCCACTTCCGAAATGCTGGATTTCCCGGATGTATACGACGGCGTACGGGGGATGCAATTCATTGAAACAGTCGTAGAATCGGGTTGGCGTGACGGTCCGAAATGGGTAAAATGGGTTGAGTAAGACTTTTTTTATAATTATTATAAAAATAAGCCCGTTAAAAATCCATACAATCAGGAACATATACATTTGGTCGAATCCATTCGATTAAACAAGAAAATAAACCAGGCAGAAGACCTTGCCTATTCAACGTTGGTGGCAATTCTGGGAAGAGAAGCTGCGTATACCGGAAAAGCAATTTCCTGGGATGAAATTTTGGCTTCTCCCTTGAGATATGGACCAGCGCATTATGAAATGGGTCCGTTACCGGATTACCATGAGGGAAGAGTTCTGGTTGCTGGTAAAGATCCTGCAGCACCTATGTAAATGAATTCAATAAACCATTCACAACATTATAATTCATAAATTTATATTTCTATGGAAAAAAAATCTAAAAAAGTTACGCGTAGAGAGTTCCTGGGCATGTCAGCATTGGGATTGACAGGATTAACCATCTTACCCAGCTGGACGATAAATGGAATGAAAATAGCGCCAAGTGATCGAATCACATTAGGCTTTATTGGACTCGGGCGACAGGGAATCGGGGATTTTCATGCATTCTCACAATGCCCCGGAGTACAAGTTTTAGCCGGGAGTGATGTTGATTCAATGAAACGTGACCGGTTCAAAAATGTAGTTACCGGATGGCAAGAAAAAAATCGACTTCAAAGTAAATGTGAAACCTATGAATTTTATGAAGATATGCTGGAAAGAGAAGATATTGATGCTATTTCAATTGCAACTCCGGATCACTGGCATGCACTGACAGCTATTCATTCGTGTCAGTCAGGGAAGGATGTCTATTGTCAGAAACCGTTGTCATACACAATATCTGAAAGTCTATCCATGGTGGAGGCTGCCCGAAAGCATAAACGTGTATTTCAGGTAGGTAGTCAGCAACGCTCCAGCTCAGAGTTCCAAAAAGCTGTCTCATTAGTGAGAGAAGGTAAGATTGGGCATATTGAAAAAGTGTATGTTCGCATCGGGGAACCCCCTAAACCTTTTGATTTACCTGAAATGCCAGTCCCCTCAAATTTGAACTTCAGACAATGGCTGGGGCCGTTGAATGACCCTAAGGTACATTATCATCCTGCTATGTGCCCTCCGATAGCACCTCCCGATTATCAGGAAAAAGGAGATTGGGCTACGTGGCGTTATTATCGGGAAACGGGAAACGGTTTCACCGGAGACTGGGGTGCTCATCATTTCGATATAGCACAATGGGCTCTTGGACTGGATGGTTCGGGACCAATTGAGTATATTCCGGCAGGTTACAACGGAACAAAATATACAACGCTTAAATATGCGAATGGCATAGTAATGACGGAGCAACCATTTCGTGAAGACAAACCGGATGATAAGGGTATACAATTTATAGGAACTGATGGATGGATAAAGGTAGCTCGCGGATACATAGAGTGTTCAGACCCCTCACTTCTGGAAAAATCGGAGAAAGAGATTAAAGCAGGAGCTTTTGAGGTAAGTGCTCCCCATATGCAGAATTTTCTGGATTCCATGCGTTCCCGTCAAAACCCGATTGCACCTGTGGAAGCCGGTTGCAGCACAAACATCCTTTGTTGTTTAATTAACATTGCAACCGAGTTGAAGAGACCGGTAAAATGGGATCCCGTAACACATAGTTTTGGTGATGATAAGGAAGCACAATCTCATAGATTGTATTGGTATGATTACAGAAACCCATATAAACTACCGTATTGGTAATTATGCGGATAAGGTTAGGTATATGAAACCATATTATTTGTTATTTGTTTCCGACCCAATGGTCTGGGAATTAAACCACTTTAAAATTAAAATTAAATGATGAACATCAACAAAAGATTAATAATTGCCTTTTTCCTCATAATCGTTGGACTTTTTATCTCTTCTTCGATCCTTGCACAAGAAACAACAAACCCTTTAAAAGGGAAGAAAGTACTGTTTGTTTATGGAGGCTGGGAAGGACATGATCCGGTTTTAACCAGGGATATTTTTGTACCGTGGATGCGGTCGGAAGGGGCCGAGGTTGTCGTACGTGACAATTTGGATTGTTATACTGATTCAGCTTTAATGAGTAAGACAGATCTGATTGTTCAGATATGGACCATGGGCGAAATCAGCAATGAGCAGGAACGAGGTTTACTGACAGCTGTAAAGCGTGGTGTTGGATTGGCAGGCTGGCACGGAGGGCTTGGTGATGCATTTAGAAACAATGTTGAATATCAATTTATGGTGGGCGGTCAGTGGGTTGCTCACCCGGGCGGTGTTATCCCCTATGATGTACATATTATCGATCACAAAGATAAGGTTACAAATGGATTAAAGGATTTTCACATGAATTCTGAACAATATTACATGCATGTGGATCCCAACGTAAAAGTTCTGGCAACAACCACTTTTAGCGGTGATCATGCCTCGTGGATAGATGGATGTGTTATCCCTGTTGTCTGGAAGAAAATGTATGGCAAAGGCCGGGTATTTTACACTTCTCTTGGCCATGTTGCTAAAGATTTCGATGTTCCTGAAGCATTAGAAATAATGAAACGAGGCATCAGATGGGCAGTTGTGAGTTTATATGAAGAACCGGAATCATGGATCAATCCGGTGTATGCTGATTAAAAAATCCGGTAAAAAATCTGTATTTTCCTGAGTTAGGTTGACCAATTCATTCCTTGAAAACGTCATTTGAAAATCCGGATCAATGAAGTGGAATCTACTGATGTTGAAAAAAATAAATGAACAGATGAAAACGATTTATTTCTTTCTCATACTCATATCTGCATTTGTACAAATAGTGCATGTCAGTGCGCAACGTTATCCTTTTCAGGATCCTGGCTTACCGGTCGATCAGCGGGTAGAAGACCTCATTGGCAGGATGACGCTGGACGAAAAGGTCAGCCAAATGATGAACAATGCCCCTGCTATAGATCGTTTGGGTATTCCCGCTTATAACTGGTGGAACGAATGCCTGCACGGGGTCGCCCGGGCGGGAATAGCCACTGTTTTTCCCCAGGCAATAGGTATGGCGGCAACTTTCGATGCCGATGCCATGTATCGCACGGCTACTATTATTTCTGACGAAGCAAGAGCCAAGTATCATCACGCTATATCAAATGGGGAGCATAAACAGTACTTTGGCCTTACCTTCTGGTCTCCCAATATCAATATATTCCGGGATCCACGCTGGGGCAGGGGACAGGAAACCTATGGGGAGGATCCGTATCTGACAGGTGAAATGGGGACAGCTTTCGTCAAAGGACTTCAGGGAGACAATGAAAAATACCTGAAGACCGTCGCCACCGCCAAGCATTATGCCGTGCATAGCGGACCCGAATACAACCGCCATTCTTTTGACGTTCGTCCGCCGCTGCGGGATGTCTGGGATACTTACCTACCGGCTTTTGAAAAACTTATAAAGACCGGCCATGCCTATTCGGTGATGTGTGCATACAACCGTTTCGAAGGCGAACCATGTTGCGGAAGCGATGAACTGCTGGTTGACATACTGCGTAACCGGTGGGGTTTTAAAGGTTACGTAGTCTCCGACTGCGGTGCTATTGACAATTTTTATCGTACCCATAAAACTGCACCCGATGCAGCAGCAGCTTCTGCCGATGCGGTTATAGCAGGTACCGATCTTGAATGCGGGAATAGTTACAGGGCCCTGTTGGATGCTGTAAAACGGGGGGAAATTCGTGAAACGGAAATTGATACTGCTGTTTCCCGCTTATTTAAAGCACGAATGAAACTCGGAATGTTCGATCCAGACGATCTGGTGCCTTACAGTAAGATACCGTACTCTGTCGTAGGGTCAAAGCAACACAGTGAACAATCGCTCGAAATGGCCCGGAAATCCATCGTGTTGTTAAAAAATGAACATCAGACCTTACCACTTAAAAAGGACATCAAAACCATTGCTGTTGTTGGGCCCAATGCCGATAATCCAACCTGTTTGCTGGCTAACTATAATGGCTCTCCTCCTTATATTGTAACCCCATTAGAGGGAATACGTCGCAAAGTGAGCGAAAGGACAAAAGTTATCTATCATCCGGGAGTTGGGCTGACAGACGATTCAATATCCATACCAGTCAATCTGGGAAAAGCTTTGAAAGCAGATGGCAAGGTGGGGTTCAAAGCTGAATATTTTAACAACAGGAAATTTGAAGGGGATCCGGTATTCGTGCAATATGAGAAGGATATTGACTTTTTCGGAGCAAGACAGCATGAAATCTTATCGAATTTGAATCCAGGGATGGTTGCTGTGCGTTGGACGAGCGTCCTTACTTCCACGAAAGACGATGTGATACTGTTTGAAATAACAAGCGACGACAGTGGTTTCCGCTTGTTCGTAGATGATAAAATATTGATTGACCGGTTTTCCTATCAGGAGGCGCGTGTGGAATATTGCCGTATTCCGGTAAAAGCAGGACAAAAATACACACTGCGTTTTGAGTTTGCGCAGGAAAATGAAGGGGGCGGCGTAAGCCTTTCGGCGGTTGAGCGTAGAAAAAGCGATCTTAATGCATTGGCTGAGACTGTCAAATCTGCCGATGCAATTGTATTTGTCGGAGGTATATCCCCTTCCCTCGAGGGAGAGGAAATGCCCGTAAATGTATCCGGCTTCAATAAAGGCGACCGTACTTCGATAGCTCTACCCGAGGTACAGACTGAGGCCATGAAAGTCCTGAAAGCTACGGGAAAACCCGTGATTTTTGTGATGCTTACCGGGAGCGCTCTGGCGGTTAAATGGGAGGACGACAATCTTCCGGCCATTATCAATGCTTGGTACGGAGGACAGGATGCGGGGACTGCCTTAGCAGATGTGCTTTTCGGGGATTATAATCCGGCTGGCCGGCTACCGGTCACTTTTTATGCTTCGGATAACGATCTGCCGCCTTATGAAGATTACAGTATGGAGGGGAGGACTTACCGTTACTTTACCGGCGAAGCCCTCTATCCTTTCGGGCATGGTTTAAGCTATACCGAGTTTACCTATTCTGATCTTCAGCTCCCCCAAACCGTGGCAACGGGAGATTCAGTGAAGGTATCGGTATTGGTTACCAATACAGGTAAACGCAATGGAGAAGAAGTGGTACAGTTGTATGTCTCTCTTTTAGATCGAAAAGTTCCAGTACCGCTTCGATCTTTGCAGGGTGTACAACGTGTAAAACTGCAGGTTGGTGAATCGTGTAAGGTAGAGTTCACCCTTTCACCGGAACAGTTTTCAAGTATCGATGCCTTGATGCAACGCTGTGTAGAACCCGGAAAAGTGCTCGTCACCGTTGGAGGTCAACAACCTTTCCCAAATGCGCTTGAAAGCGGGGAGGTATTGGCAAAGGAGATTCAATTATCTGGCATTAAAAAGATCATCTCTAATTAAAATAGGAGGTTAATCATATGTATCTATTGGGATATGATATCGGAAGTTCATCGGTGAAGGCAGCACTGGTTGATGTGG
>WOYT01000019.1 GCA_011620695.1 Proteiniphilum sp. | reverse complement strand
ATGGGATCAAGAATAGTTCGATGGATGAGATTGCTGCATCAATGGGCATCTCCAAACGAACCATCTATGAAACGTTCCGGGATAAGGAGGATCTGCTGATCTCGTTCCTGAAAAAAACGTGGGGCGATCGCTATGCCTATCTCTGTGATGAGTACAATGTGATCGAGGTGTTCCTCAAAATCATCGAAGCGCAACAGAACCTGCCGATGGTCAATGTGAAGTTCTTCGAGGATATAAACAGGTACTATCCCTGTGCCGCAAAACTGATAAAGGAGGAGATAAACCGAAACAACGCGTTTCTGCGTGATTTCCTCCGCAAAGGTATCGAACAGGGATATATTCGCGGGAACCTGAATGTGGAGGTGGCTGCATTTCTGCTGGAGGATAGCACCTATACCTATATCCGGGCTTCTTACCTGGAACAACCTCCCTTCTCCTTTCAGGATCTGTTCTTCACCATGATGATCAACTTCATCAGGGGAATTTCCACTGAGAAGGGGATCCGGATCATTGATGAGTACCTGGCCAATCAGAAAAAGAAAACAGAAAACTAAATAAAGATGAAAAGCGTGAAAACGAATCAGAAAAGATCAATCCGATCGTTGTTGGTTGTACTGCTGATGGCTGTTGCCGGTATCTCCGGCCTCCATGCCCAGTCGTCCGACACCCTCTCCATTGACCTGTCGACGGCACTGAAGATCGCACTGAGCGAGAATCCCAGGGTGAAGATAGCCGACATGGAGATCACCAAGAAAGAGTATGCCAATAAATCGGCCTATGGTGCACTGATGCCTCAGATCGACCTGATCGGGCAGTACCAGCGTGCCATTAAACGGCAAACGGTATATTTCGACGAAGGCTTCGGCTTTGGAGGGGATGTTGATCCCTCTCAATATACCCCTGAAGAGCTGCAGGTGCTGGAGGTGTTGAACAAAGTGATGGCGCCCGATCCGGAAACAGCGGGTGATGGGATCCAGATGGGACGTTTCAACGTCTGGTCGGCCGGGATGAACGTGAGCATGCCGCTGGTGATGCCCTCCCTTTGGAAGAACATCCAGATGAGCGAGGTGGATATCCGCCTGGCCATGGAGCAGGCACGCGCCTCCCGCATCGACCTGGTGAACCAGGTGAAGAAAGCTTTCTACAGTCTCCTGCTGGCACAGGATAGCTATTTGATGTTTCGCAAGACCTACGAGACCGACTCGCTCAACCTGGAGAACATCCGCAACCGCTTCAACCAGGGAGTGGTGGCCGAGTATGACGTGATCACCGCCGATGTGCGGCTCAAGAGCCTCATCCCTAACATCTTGCAGGCTGAGAACATGATGAAGATTGCAGAGCTGCAGCTCAAGATGCTGATGGGAATGGATAATGAGTTGCCCCTCAAGGTGATGGGGTCGCTGGAGGATTATCACGCATCCATGTTCGATGTGATCATCCCTGCCGATACGTCGTTGTTCAACAACAGCGACATCCGCCAGTTCGAACTGCAGGCGGAGCAGGCACAGAACGCCTACGAGATGCAGAAGCTGCAGTTCGCCCCTTCGCTGGTGACCAGTTTCAACTGGAGCTACACGAGCCAGAACAACGACTTCAAATTTAGTGATTACCGGTGGGATCCCTACTCGATGCTCGGTTTCACCCTGCGGATACCTCTCTTTAGCGGAGGACAGCGTTACCACGGCGTGAAGCAGGCTGAGCTGCAGCTCTTCCAGATGGAGGAGCAACGCAAGGAACTGGAACGGGGTCTTAAGCTCTCCATCCGCAACAACTACAACCTGATCAACAAAAACATTGAGCAGGTGGTGGCTGCCGAGTCGTCGGTGGCACAGGCCCGTAAGGGACACGAGATTTCCCTGAAGCGGTATGAGACGGGCATGGGTACCATCCTCGATGTGAACGCTGCTGCGCTGGCGGTGATCAATGCCGAGCTGCAGTACCGCAACGCGATCTATGATTACCTGGCTGCAAAGGCCGACCTGGAGAAGGTGTTGGGATATGACATCTACCCGTTGCAGACGAATGAATGAACAAACAAAACAGATAACAGAAATTCAGATGAAAAAGTACAGCTTAATGCATTTTGTTCCTCTTCTGGCAGTGGCATTGCTTGCCTCCTGTGCAGGACAAGGGACTTCGGAAGGAACCGAAAGTGAGTCATCCCGGAAGAAAGTACGGGTGGAGACCGTGCAGATGGTACCGGTGGATCAGATTTCAACCTTCACGGCATCGGTGGAAGCCGATCAGGTGAACAACATAGCCCCCGCCACGGGAGGGCGTATCCGGGCAATTTTTGTCGACGTGGGCTCCACGGTACGCCGTGGGCAGGCTGTCGCAACCATGGATGATGCCAGATTCTCACAGCAGGAGACGCAGGTGGCTACCTTGCGTAAAGACGTTGAGCGTTACGAGGAGTTGTTTGCCGTGGGGGGGATCTCCAGGCAGCAGCTCGACCAGGCACGTACCCAGCTGGAGGTGGCTGAGTCGGCGCTGAAGAACCTGGAGGAGAACACCACCCTGGTGAGCCCCATCAGTGGCGTGGTGACTGCCCGCAACTATGATCCGGGCGATGTGGCAATGCAACTGCCGATCCTCACCATCGAGAGCATCAATCCGGTGAAGGTGGTGGTGAATGTGTCGGAGTCATACTACAGCAGTGTGGTAAAGGATATGCCGGTGGAGGTGACTGTTGATGCACTCAAAGATGAGCTCTTTCAGGGCAAAGTCTCGCTGATTCATCCCACACTTGATCCGGTATCCCATACATTCACCGTGGAGATCACGGTGCCCAACAACCAACTGCGTCTTCGTCCCGGTATGTTTGCCCGGGCGAAGATGAACTTCGGCACCTATGATCGTCCCCTGCTCTCCGATAAGGCTGTCCTGAAACAGGTGGGCTCCAACGAGCGTTATGTCTTCGTGGAACAGGATGGCAAGGCGATATATAGGGTGGTTGAACTGGGGGTCAGAATCAACGACAAGTATGAAATCATTTCCGGACTAGAAGAGGGTGACAGGGTGATCGTGGAGGGCAACAGCGGCCTGATAGACGAAGCCGAAGTGGAAGTGGTTCAGTAAATATGAACAGTCAAAAACAAACGAACAGATGAAACCATTTGAAACCGCGGTGAAAAATCCCGTGGGAACAGCATTGATATTTATCGGTGTCGTGTTGATCGGGGTAATGTTTTACCTGCAGCTGCCGATAGATCTCTTCCCCAATATCGACGTGAACATCGTCTCTGTGATGACCTCTTATTCAGGTGCGGGCGCCGAGGATGTGGAGGCAAACGTCACCCGCCCGCTGGAGGATGTGCTGAACACGACCGAGAATCTGGATGAGATCACCTCCCAGTCGAAGGACGGCATGTCGGTCATTATGCTGGAGTTTGAATTCGGTACCGACATGGACGAAGTGATGAACGACGTGCGGGACAAGGTGAGCATGATTGCCGGTTTCCTGCCGGATGGGACCGAGGATCCGATGATCCTGAAATTCAGCACTGACATGATTCCGGTGATG
>WOYT01000053.1 GCA_011620695.1 Proteiniphilum sp. | reverse complement strand
ATGCGACAGATCATACCCGATTTCAGCGTAGCGGTGAAGGAAGGGTAGTGGAGCCGCAGATCAAAATGATCATCCGCTTTTGCCCATTCCCTTTGCATGTTGATCTCAGCCGTTACTGCCTGGGGCATGCCGAAGAACCAAAGCACCTGGTCGATCAGGTGTGATCCCAGGTCGTAGAAGATGCCCGATCCGGGCAGTGGCTCCTCGCGCCAGCCACCATTGGGACGTGGTGCAATTCTATACCGGTCGAAATGGGACTCATAATCCACGATCTCACCCAAGAGTCCGCTCTCAAGCAACTTCTTCACCGTGCGGGTGTCACTCGTGAAGCGACGGTTATGGTAAACCGTCAGAATCTTATTCTGTCTGCGGGCAATCTCAATCAGCTCATCTGCCTCCTCCACATTCACCGTGAAAGGCTTCTCAACCACCACATGCTTGCCGGCCAGCAGCGCCTCGCGCGACCAGCGGAAGTGGTCGGTGTTGGGTGAGGTGACGATCACCAGATCGATCTCCGGGTCATCGATGATGCTCTTGCCGTCGGGGACGACAGCGGTAACCGGGTAACGCTCTTCAATCATGGCAATGCTCTCGGGACGGGAGGTACTGATCTTGGTCAGATCATATCCCTCCACCACGTCGATGAAAGGGGCATGGAACACGCGGCCGGAGAGACCGTAGCCGATGATGCCCGTGCGGATGTTGGTTGACATAGGTTCAATTATTTTATATGGGTTAGCACCCAAAGATACACTATTATTTTTGAACCTGAAGCGTTCAGCCTTGATTAACTGTCTTAAACCGATCCAGCAGGTATTGCATCAGTTTTTCGGTTGCCTGCGACCGGTGGCTGATCTGGTTCTTCACCTCACTGCCAAGCTCTGCAAAGGTGCGGTCGTATCCTTCCGGCATAAATATCGGGTCGTATCCGAAGCCGTCGCTGCCTCTCTTCTCACGGGTGATGGTTCCACGGATCACCCCCTCAAAGAGGTGCTGCTCTCCATTGCAACAGAGTGCAATGGAGGTGCGGAACTGAGCTTTGCGATTCTCCTTGTTCTCCATTTCGGCAAGCAGTTTCCGTATATTGTCTTCAGCTTTGCAGGCTTCCCCGGCATAGCGGGCAGAGTAGACACCCGGTGCTCCCCCCAGCGCCTCCACCTCCAATCCCGTATCATCCGCAAAACAATCGTACCCATATCGTTCATGCACGTAGCTTGCCTTGATGATTGCGTTTTCATCGAGGGTACTGCCTGTCTCCTCGATCTCCTCGTGGCAGCCAATGTCGGAGAGGCTCAGTATCTCCAGTGACCCTTCCGTGATCTTTCGTATCTCCTCCAGTTTGTGGCGATTGTTGGTGGCAAAGACAATCTTCTTCATCTCTTGTCTATTTTTTGTTCTCTTTCTTTTTCCCGTTCTCTGAGTAGCTGTTCTCTTCTGCGAGCCCGTTCTTTCAGCTCTTTCTCCCGTTGCCGGATCCGCTCCTCCCTTTTCCGCTCCCGCTCTTTCAGCTGTTCCTCTCTGCTTTTTTGAGTGTCACCCTTTTCTTCCGACTGTTTCAATGCCTCTCGGGCGTTCTGCTCCAGCTTCTGCAGCAACTCGTCGGGGGTGAGCTGCTCTTTATACAGGGGCGGTGCTTCCACAGAGGCGTCATCCGTTTGCTTCTCAGTTGTGCGATCGGTCTCCAAAGGTACAATCTTTTTGTGCTGCTTCTTACTGCTCTTTTCATTTTTTCTCCCCACTTCCGCGGGCAGATAGCGTGGCGGCAGACTTGTCAGATGGCTCTCCTGAAAGGTGAGGTAATCCTCCAGCCTACCGTTTCTTCTCAGTCTGCCGGCATTCTCTTCCGAGATCACAATCGGTATCACGCCGTCAGGTAGTGACGCGATGAAAAGGCTGTCTGAGAGTAGCATCTCTCCATATTGACAGGCCTCATCGAAGGAGTAAAAAGTGCTGACTGCCAATGCCTCTCTGACCCCGAGCGGGAAGAAGGTGAGGTCGAATGTGCGAAGCCGGAAGCGTGAAAAGTTGAATGTGGCAGTGGAAAACAGCAATTTGTTGCGATCAGTGTGTAGCCGCTCAAAAGCAAGCAGGAAAAGATGGGGACCCTGCAACTCTGCCAGAAAGGGCTGTACGGATGACTCTCTTTTTACGTTGCTGCTTTCAGAAAGGCTTTCCCAGGCAGCGCCGGGCGGTGATCCCGGGGGTAACTTGCCACTCTGAGTGAGTGATTGCATCTGCCTCAGTTGCGGAAGCCAGGCTGATTCCGGAAATCTTTTGATGAAGTGAGATGCCGTTGTAATCACCTTTGCCGTGTCGCCCTCCATGAATGCATGATAGACTACCTGGTAGAGCGAGTCATGCAGCCCGGAGATCCTGAGCAGCGAATCGTTTACCTCGAGAGCAGCCGGTTGCTTCTCTGCCATTGCGGCTCGGTCAGGAATACTTTCGGGCGCTCTGCCATCCAGTGCCAGCTCAATGCGTCGCAGCTGCTCCTCATTCGCCAAGGGTTTCATCTTTGCCAGTGCTCGCCTTATTTTCTTCTCTTTCTCTCGTGGGGCCAGAGGTAGCTGGCTCACCGTGGCCTGCAGCTGTAGATCGAAAGGAGTTGAGAGACCTTTCACCGCTTCGAACGCCCTGTAGGCTTCCTCCTGTTCGCCGGTGTGTTGCAGCAGTTGTCCCAGCAGGTACTGCTCTCTTTTTTTTCTTGAACGCTCTTTTTCGTTCCTGATGAGACGCTTCAGCCAGGGGATGGCCGCCCTGTAGTCGCCCCTTTTCAGCAGGTAGCCGGTATAGGTCTCCGCGAAAAGCTGCTGCAGGTGGTCCGGCAGGTTGATCATCAGTAACATCTGTGCGCTCTGTTCAGCCTGGTAGAGACGGTTCTGTTCCGTGTAGCAGCGCAACATCCAGATGGCAGCTTCGTTCATGATCGCTTCATCCTGCCGATAGCGGCGGATGATATGGGAGAAAACAGCCAGTGCCTCCTCCAGGTCGCCATTCTGCAGGTGTGCCTTGCCCAACAGCATCCAGGCGTTGTGCAGAAAGGGATTGAACTCATCCTGTTGAAGCCATTCTCTCTGTTCGGCTGTTAGTCGTTTGGTAGGGTCGCGGCGTGGTTTGGCAGTAATGGAGTGCTCCCTGATTGCTTTCGATGTCTTCTCCACCACTAAGTCAAATGGTCCCCCCGGCAATTGTTTATCCACCGGGATTACATGCGGGTAAAGGGGTAACAGGCTGTCGTAGTGGTCGATGAAGTTACGCGATTGCTCTTCCAGGATCTTCTGATAGGCCTGTTCAGCGTTGTAATAGACATTGTAACGGGTGGTCAGCTCGTGATAGGCGCGCGTCAGGCTATTGTTTCTCCCGGTGCTGCATGCCACGCAGAGAAAGAACAACATGATCAGGGCAGATGATATGCCCCGGTAGCTGATGATCCATCGTTTCACCCTGCTCTGTTCCTTGATTGGTTTCCACTATATAACTGAGAAAAGCAGCTTTTATTGTTTGCGTTCCGATATGATGGTGGTGAGAAGAATTAAATAGATGATGCATA
>WOYT01000071.1:2107-3566 GCA_011620695.1 Proteiniphilum sp. | reverse complement strand
ATGCTTCGCAGAGTACCACAGGGGTGATCTCAAACGGATTCCGCACGGCGTAGTGAGCCGATAACTGCGCGATCAGTGCCTGACAGGGAGTGATCTCCTGGGGCAGGTAGCTGTTCCCCACTACCGACTTACCGAAGAGGATCTCGTACCAGGTACAAGAGGCGGTGTATCTGCCATAGGTGAGTTGAAGATGGTAACCGTCACGACAAAAACTGTCACCCAGTGGACTGGTTCGGCCATTCTGAATGGCAGTACCCGCCGGAATCATAACAGCAATACCCGTTGTTTCAGCAACCCGTTTGGTGGCATCGATGATAGCGTGGTACATGGTCAGCTGGTCCCTGTTATAATTTGCAAATCCTTCGTGCGTAGAGTCTCCGGCATAAGCCCAGGTAACATGCAAAATGAACCTTGCATTCCTGTTTAGAAGATGATCTTCCGCATATTTCTTCAGGAAAGTAATGTAGGGAAAATAAGTCTCATACTTACCCGACAGGGAACTCACCTGTTGAAAAGAGATATAATCCCACTCTTCGTCAACCAGGGCTTCTGAAAGCTTGTAATTTGGTATAATATGCTTCCTGCCACCCACAATCTTGCGGTAAGAATAGGCAGGTGCATCGTTCAATGCATTTGCATAGTGTGTCTCTAAAGAGCATCCACCGATGTACATGTTACCGATCACAATGGTATCGCCTTCAGCGGCAGCGAGGCCGTAAAGGAAGTGTTCCACCGCATCCTCAGAGAAACTGTTGCCAATAGTCAGCAAGCGTATCTGACGTGGGTATAGCAGACCTGCCGTAAGAAAAAACGTCAGGAAAAGCAGTGTTGTTTTTTTCATCTGATAATTGTTTGATTGTCAAGATAAAATAAATGATCACCCCGGCTGCCTCCAAGTGATCACATTTTCAATTCTGGTGAAGTCAGCAACCCGATAGATATTTTAAAAACCCCAACCTCTCTTTGAAGCCGGGGTCCTGCTGTATTTCACTGAAAATCAGGGAAGCGATACCTGTCAACCGGGGGGACCAGCTTCTTTCTTGCCTTATAAATCTGGTAAACCCAATAGAGCAGAAATCCTGCAATTACTTTGCTTTTGAATGACATAACCGTTTATCGTTTTAAAATCCATGCATCCCTGTAATCAGGGAATTCCTTGTGTATTTTCCTCAAAGTGCTTACCGCATCCTCTTTTTCAGTAAAAGAGCGCGCATACACATCGATCCGTCCGGGACGTCTCATCCATCCTCTATCAGAGAATCCATCCTTCAGAAGATTCTCCATCATCTTCTCTGCCACCTCTTTCACTTTATATACACCCACAATGATGTAATAGCGGGGTTGGTCTTCATCTGCTGCAGCAACTGCCAGCGGTGTTTGAGCTGTAAGCTCCGGTTGAATGTTATCATCTGTGGTGGTCATCTCTGCCACCTCCGTTGCATCTGTTGCATTTGTTGCA
>WOYT01000071.1:0-2007 GCA_011620695.1 Proteiniphilum sp. | reverse complement strand
ATCATCTGTGGTGGTCATCTCTGCCACCTCCGTTGCATCTGTTGCATTTGTTGCAACGCCCTCCGATGTGTTTTCAGCAGTGACGTTGCGCTGGAAGGGACTGCCAAACAGATCGCTCTCCGAGAGAATCTGCGCGGACTGTCTCACGATGGTGCGATCACCCACCGGAAGCAGGAACATCATCAACAGAAGAATCGATGCTGCGGCTGAAGCGATACCTACTGAGCGGTAACGTGGTTGTCTCTGTTCCCCCGTAGAAACTTTAACTGCAGGAGACTGCATCTGAATCAACGGCTTGAGCGCAGCCTTTGACAGACCGAAAAAAGCAGGCTGTACAAAATGAGACGGTTTGTATATAAACCGTTTGTCATCGTTCATGATAAACTGTCCAAGCTCGCCCAAGACAACTTGTCGATCATCTCTCAGCCGGTGCTTTAATTCCTCCACTGCCAGTTCAATCTTCGTCATTGCCGCTTCGAAGGGGATCTCTTCGCTTTTCATGTAGGATTGCGCCAACAAGCCGTCATTATGTGTGAGATCACGGTTGAAAACCAATTCACACGAGGGCGGGAAGAAAGTGGCGATCCCGTCTCTGCGTGCCGGCGTGGTGTTTACCACGAAACCACCAAAGCCGGGGATGATCACGCAGTTGTGATCATGCAGCAGAAATTCAATATGCGAAACAAGTTCATTCATCTGATTAAAACTTTCATTTTCAAATGTTTCACATAGAACTCGCTTTAATCATGTTCCTTTGTGCAAAACATGTTAAGGCTCGTTTCATACAATCTGTTTATATATTGGTGACCGTCACACCTGATCTCAATGAATTGAAAAAGGTCATTATTTTGATCAGATAAGCAAAGTTAAAAAAAAAAGATCTATTTCCGCACTTTGTCCTGATTTTTGTTGGCAAAATCTTTCCAGTTGCTATATTTCCTGTCACCGGTAGCAATATCCGACTGGTAAAAATGGCACAGAGCGGCAGCCAATCCGTCTGAAGCATCGAGTTGTGGCAACATCTGTTCGTCAGGTATCCTCAGGATCTGCTGCAACATGTATGCCACCTGCTCTTTCGCTGCCCTACCATTACCGGTAATCGCCATTTTGATTTTAAGTGGAGCATATTCATGAATGGGGATGTCACGCGAGATGGCGGCCGCCATGGCCACCCCCTGGGCACGTCCCAGTTTGAGCATGCTTTGTACATTCTTTCCGAAGAAAGGAGCCTCTATGGCCAGCTCGTCGGGCAGGAACTCATCGATGAGACCGATCACACGTGTATAGATCTTCGCCAGCTTCAGGTAATGATCGCCATACTTGCCCAGCTCCATGACTCCCATGGCCATCATCGACGGTTTGTTATCCAGCACACGGAGAATACCATAACCCATGACCTGCGTACCGGGGTCGATCCCCATAATGATTCGTTCTTTCTGCATCGGTCAGTAGGATATGGTCTGCATCACGGTGGAGAAGCCAGCCACCTTCTCCCTGAACTTTTCCAGCAAGGGGGTAACTACCCGATTGCTTTCTTCATTGTTCCACTGTTCCAGTGTTGCCAGATCGGCAGCAGTGAACTCCATGGCATAGGAGTAACCCTCCTCCCCTTCCTCACCGAAGACCCGTGAGAGACGGGGTGAGGTGAGCAATCCACTGCGGGTGGCAATGGGGATGAACACCTCCAGCATGTAATCCACAAACTCTTCGTGAAGAGCCGCATCTACATGGAAAGTGGTGTTGAAGACAATCATCTGTGGTGTTTTTTTATTTTTTTTCTCTGCAATTTCAATTGCAAATATAAACAAAATCTCTAACTTTGCACCACAATTATGTAAGGGGGTTTAGCTCATCTGGCTAGAGCGCAACACTGGCAGTGTTGAGGTGACCGGTTCGAGTCCGGTAATCTCCACAAAACAAGCGATAAGCTTTTTACAGGGGCGGGTTACGAAAGTAGGCCGCCCATGTTGTTACACCATTTTCACCGTGAATCTTGCAGGCAGTCAC
>WOYT01000065.1 GCA_011620695.1 Proteiniphilum sp. | reverse complement strand
TCACACCCGTTTTCTACGGTGGCCAGGGCACAATCAACGTGCATAGCTGGTCGCCCGATGGAAGCCGCATTGCGTTTGTGCGGTATAGCAATAATGACTGAAGAGCTCGATCACGTTGACCTGTATTGTCCAATCAGACAATAACAGGTGTCGGCTTTGTAACTTGGAAGATTTCTCAGATACGCCGGGTATATAGTAAAAAACCGCCCACGGGCAGTGAAATGCCGGGGCGGTACCGTTTGTAAAATTAAGCTGTCAAACAATAACTATACAACGGATGAGAATTCTTTTCCCAAGCGATGAAATCCTTCAATGATCCGTTCGCGCTGTTTAGCACGTGGTTTCCGGTGGCCGGTAGCATAATGACCCAATTGGCGTTCATTTATACCCGTTATACGGGAGAGAGCTGACCGGGTGAGAATTCCATCAAAGTATTGTAAAAGAGCTGAAATTTCCATTTTATAATCTATCTCATACCCATCTTTTACCCAATCGGGAACAAGATCACCACTTTCCAGGTGACCTTCTTTTGAGAAATCAAGTGAATCCTTTACTGCTTGTTTGATACCCTCAAAATTTTTATGCGTTACCACTATCACTTCGTCCGGAAGTTCTAAAACGGCACTATAATTATGTTCTGCGTATCCTATTCTTGCTACTAATTTTTTCATTGTATCTTGTTATTGTTTGACATTACAAAGATAGTAAATATACTATCATGAACAAAGAAAAACCCCGGAATTTTCAGGGGCTCCAATCAAATGGAAACAGCATTGCGTTTGTGCAGAATTTGCAAAGTGAACGCACCAAAAAGTGTTCACTGAATCACTCATTGGATGAAGTGGTAAACTCATAAAGTTTATAAAATTGATCTTATTGCGATAAAATGTATTGAAATTATTTTTAATTAAAACAAAATGATTATATTTGCAGCGTGAAACTTACATTATGTATAACTAAATTGCTTTAGGTTATGAAAATGAAAATTATCGTTGCAATCACGTTGCTATCTGTAGCATGGAGTCTCCCGGCGCAGGAGGCGGAATCTAAATGGACAGCCGGAGCTGATCTGGTCAGTTCCTACCTCTGGAGAGGGCTCTATTTGTCGAATGCGGCAGTGCAGCCGGGTCTCAGTTTTTCAGCGGGAGGTTTTACTATTGGAGGATGGGGATCGGCCAGTTTCGATGGCGTGCTGGAAGCCGATCTTTATGCCGCTTACACGTTTGGTTTTGGACTGACGCTTGGCGCAACCGATTATTATTTCCCGAGTATCGAAGGGGGGAATGATTATTTTGACACAGACAAGGCCACAGGCGCACATATTCTGGAGCTGAACGGTGGGTATGAGATTTCCGGACTTTCGCTGGCTGCCAATTATGTATTGAACGAAGCGGGCGGTGCCGGCTCGGCAGGTGGGGATACCTATTTTGAGGTGGGTTATGCCTACAGGAACATCAACCTTTTTGTGGGAGGGGGTGATGGTCTGCAAACGGAAGATGGTGATTTTAACATTACCAATATCGGGATTGGCGTAACAAAGGAGCTGACGATAACGCCCTCTTTTACGCTTCCGCTCACCTGTAGTGCTATTCTTAATCCGGATAGAGAGAAATTCTATCTGGTGGCGGCGGTTAGTTTCTAAACCTCTTGATCTGGTGGGCAAGTAAAAATAAGTATAAATATATTTAACAATCAAGAAGATGAATATGAAAAAGATTGAAGCGATCATCCGCAAATCGCAACTCGATGAGGTGGTGGAAGCCCTTCACGAGATAGGAATCGATTTCCTCTCCTACTGGGAGGTCACCGGCGTCGGAAACGAACGATCCAGCTCGATTTACCGTTCCACGGTTTATGAGACACGACTCATTGAGCGGATACACATCACTTTCGTATGCCGTGAGATCTATGTGGACACCTCCTGTCAGGCTATCATCAATGCGGCCCGGACAGGTGAGATGGGCGACGGCAAGATCTTTGTCTCCCCTGTAGAGGAGTCCATCCGGATCAGAACGGGCGAAACAGGTCCCGAATCATTGTACATCAAAGAATAATAATACAAAACACTATGGATACAATCACAACCACTTACGCTCTCAACACTTTCTGGGTACTGTTCGCTGCAGTACTGGTTTTCTTCATGCAGACCGGGTTCGCTCTGGTAGAGGCGGGTTTCTCCCGCACCAAGAACACCACTAACATCCTGTTCAAAAACCTGATGGATTTCAGCATGGGCTCCCTCGCTTTCTGGATTATCGGTTATGGCATCATGTATGGTGCAGGCAACGGCTTCTTCGGTGAGCTGGAGTTCTTATCGAAGGTGAACCATGCCCTTGAGCTGGGTATTTCCAACAGTGCTTTCTTCTTCTTCCAGCTGGTCTTTGCCGCCACCGCTGCCACCATCGTCTCCGGTGCCATGGCAGAGCGGACCAAGTTCAAGTCCTACCTGCTCTACAGCGTGGTCATCTCGGCCTTTATCTATCCCATCTCCGGTCACTGGGTCTGGGGTGGCGGATGGCTTTCGCAACTGGAGATACCGTTCCATGATTTTGCCGGATCCACGGTGGTTCACTCCATGGGGGGATGGCTCGCCTTCATCGGCGCTGCATTCCTTGGCCCCCGCATCGGTAAGTACAAGAATGGAAAGATACATGCCATCCCGGGTCACAGCCTCACCCTCGCAGCACTGGGCGTCTTCATTCTCTGGCTGGGTTGGTTCGGCTTCAACCCCGGATCCACGCTCGGCCTTGGTGATCCCGATCTGGTGGCGCACATCTTCATGACCACCAACGGTGCTGCTGCCGCGGGAGGTTTCGCCACGCTGGTCACCACCTGGATCCGCTATGGCAAACCCACTTTCAGCATGACCCTCAACGGTGTGCTGGCAGGATTGGTTGCTATCACCGCTGGCTGTGATGTGGTCACCCCCGGCGGAGCAGTCCTTATCGGGCTGATGGCAGGGGTGCTGGTGGTCTTCTCGGTGGAGCTGATCGACAGGAAGCTGAAGGTGGATGACCCGGTAGGTGCCGTCTCGGTGCACGGTGTTTGTGGGGCCTTCGGGACCCTAATGGTGGGCTTCTTCTCAGCTGATGCTGCACTGCCCGGACTCTTCTACGGCGGTAGTGTTGGTGTGCTGGGCAGTCAGGCCATCGGTGTATTGGCTTTCGCAGTCTGGGCAGCCATCACAGGTACCATTCTATTTACAATCCTCAAGTATACGATCGGCCTTCGTGTTAGCAGCAGGGAAGAGGAGATCGGGCTCGACTATTTCGAGCATGGGGAGAAAGCGTACAACTGATGCAATGAGAGAGGAGGAATATTTTCCTCCTCTCTGTTACATCCGCTCCGGCACATCGATGCCGAAGAGCGACATCCCTTTGCGGATCGTGCGTGCCACATTCTTCGAGAGCAGCAGACGGAAATCGCGCAGGGCGCTGTTCTCTTCTTTCAGGATGGGGTAGTCGTGGTAAAACTGGTTGTACTCCTTCACCAGTTCATACACGTAATTGGCGATCAATGACACGTTGTATTCCGATCCTGCCTGCTGCACCACCGCAGCAAATTCGCTGAGCAGCTGTACCAGTCCCTCCTCCTTTTCTGACAGGGAGACCGCACCCTCCAGCTTTTTCGGGATTGCGATGCCCTGCTCATCTGCCTTGCGCAGGACCGATTGAATGCGGGCATGGGTGTACTGGATGAACGGTCCGGTGTTGCCGTTGAAGTCGATGGATTCCTTCGGGTTGAAGGTCATGTTTTTCTTCGGATCCACCTTCAGGATGAAATATTTGAGCGCACCCAGTCCCACCATGCGGGAGATGGCTTCAGCTTCCTCTTCGGATACTCCCTCCAGCTTGCCCAGCTCCTGTGAGGTCTCACGAGCGGTAGCGATCATCTCAGCCATCAGGTCGTCGGCATCCACCACGGTTCCTTCGCGCGATTTCATTTTTCCTTCGGGCAGCTCAACCATCCCGTAGGAGAAGTGCACCAATCCCTTCCCGAATTCAAAACCGAGCATATCGAGCAGGATGGAGAGCACCTGGAAGTGGTAGTTCTGCTCATTGCCCACCACGTAGATCATCGTGTCGATGGGGTAATCGTCGTAACGCAGCTTGGCGGTACCGATATCCTGTGTCATGTAAACCGAGGTGCCGTCGGCGCGGAGCAGCAGCTTGTGATCCAGTCCGTAGGATGTGAGATCGGCCCAGACCGATCCATCCTCTTTTTGGTAAAAGAGTCCTTCCTTTAATCCACGCAGAACCTCTTCTTTCCCGGCAAGATAGGTCTGCGATTCATAGTAGATTTTGTCGAACGAGACACCCATCTGCCGGTAGGTCTCATCGAAACCGGCATAAACCCAGTCGTTCATCATCTTCCAGAGATTCACCGTGGCGGCATCGTGTGCTTCCCACTTGCGGAGCATCTCGCGCGCCTCCTCCATCAGCTGCGACCGCGCTTCAGCCTCCTCTTTGGTAAACCCCTGCGCCTGCAGGGCAGCCAGCTCCTCTTTGTATTTTTTGTCGAACAGCACATAGTAGTCGCCAATCAGATGATCCCCCTTTTTACCGGTCGATTCAGGCGTTTCGCCATTGCCCCACTTTTGCCAGGCCAGCATCGATTTGCAGATGTGGATGCCGCGGTCGTTCACGATATTGGTTTTCACCACCTTTTTGCCGTTGGCGCGCAGCACTTCGCTCAGCGCATGCCCCAGCAGGTTGTTGCGCACATGCCCCAGGTGCAGCGGCTTGTTGGTGTTGGGGGAAGAGTACTCCACCATATAAAGCGGTGCATCCTCTGCAACCGGCGTGAAGCCATAGTCCGGCACCGCATCGATGGTCTGCAAAAGTTCCCCCCACACACGGGAGGAGATGGTGAGGTTCAGGAATCCCTTGATCACATTGTATTCGGCGATCACGGGCGACTTCTCCGCCAGCCAGGCACCAATCTCCCCTGCCGTCTGCTCGGGACTCTTGTGTGATATCTTCAGCAGCGGGAAAGTGACCAGCGTATAGTGGCCTTTAAACTCTTTCCTGGTCTTCTGCAGCGTGATCTGTGATGCTCCGGCATCGACCCCATATAGCTCTTTGATGGCGCCGGAAACGGCATCCGGTAATATCTGTTCGATTTGCATAATTGCAGTTGCTGATTGAAAGCGCAAAGGTAAGCAAAATGGAAGAATGTTTACACATTCTGCACAATATCCTGAATGACCAGGCCTTCAGCATACCTGCTCCCTACGCACCCCCGAGGGGATGCGCCTCATTGCTGTACTGCAAATGCCGGTTTACAATGCGTTGTTTTTCGGCTCGAAGTAAGCCTGCGGGTGCAGACAGGTGGGGCAGTTCTTCGGTGGCTTCTTGCCAGTGAAGACATAACCGCAGTGGCGGCACTGCCATTCGATGGCCTCCTCACGGGCGAAGACGGTGCCGTTCTCCACGCGTGCCAGCAGCTTCAGATAACGCTCCTCATGCTCCGCCTCGGCCTTGGTGATCATGCGGTACATGGTGGCGATCTCCTTGAATCCCTCTGCTTCGGCCACTTCGGCGAAATGGGGATAGAGGTCGGTCCACTCTTCATTCTCACCCTCGGCAGCTGCTTTCAGGTTCTCTGCCGTGGTGCCGATCTTGCCGGCCGGATAGGTGGCAGTGATCTCAACCATACCTCCCTCCAGGTATTTGAACATTCGCTTGGCGTGTGTCATCTCCTGGTCGGCGGTCTCGCTGAAGATGGCCGCAATCTGTTCATATCCCTCATCCTTTGCGACCTTGGCAAAGAAGGTGTAGCGCATTCTGGCCTGTGATTCACCTGCGAAAGATTTGAGCAGGTTCAGTTCGGTTTGTGTGCCTTTGATACTTGTCATAGTGGTTGGTTTGATGATTTTGGTTTCGATTTGAATATGCAAAAATAATCATTTCCCCTCTCGATGTGAAAAAAGGGGGTTCAGGGATAATTATTTATAATCTTTCTAAATTGTTTTCTCACTCAGCTCCAGCCAGCGCATGGTCTTCTCGTCGATCAGCTCCATGACCTGCGACAGACGGGTTGAACGCTCCGTCAGCTCTTCACTTGTGAGGGTACCGGAGGAGAGCAATCCGGAGATCTGCTCCTTCTCCGCTTCCAGCTGTTCAATCTCCTGTTCCAGTCCCTCGAACTCCCTCTTCTCCTTGAAGGTGAGCTTTGCCTTTTCTTCCGTCCGGATGCGGCGCGGTTCCATCTCCGTTCGACTGCTCTTAACCTCCGCGGCCTCTTTCTTCTCCTCCTGCTGTTTCCACTCGCGGTATTGCGTATAGTTACCGGGGAAGTCCTGAATGCGGGCATTGCCGTGGAACACAAGCAGGTGGTCCGTCACCTTGTCCATGAAGAAGCGGTCGTGCGACACCACGATCAGGCAACCGCTGAAGGCCTGAAGGTACTCCTCCAGGATGTTGAGGGTGAGGATATCCAGGTCGTTGGTGGGTTCGTCCAGCACCAGAAAGTTAGGGTTGGTGATCAGCACCGTGCAGAGGTAGAGGCGTCGTCGTTCGCCTCCGCTCAGCTTGTGGACGTAGTTGTGTTGTTTCTCAGGCGTGAAGAGGAAGTGCTGCAAAAACTGGGAGGCGGTAAGCCGCTGCCCGTTGCCCAGGTCGATCACCTCTGCAATCGCCTGCACGACCTCCAGCACCTTCATCTGCTCATCGAACCGGAGGCCCTCCTGGCTGTAGTAGCCGAAGCGCACCGTCTCGCCAATCTCGAAGCTGCCACTGTCTGGCTGCACCTCATTGAGCAGCATCTTCACGAAGGTGGACTTGCCGGTGCCGTTGTTACCCACGATACCCATCTTTTCATAGCGGGAAAAGACGTAATTGAAATCATCCGTGATCCGCACATCCCCAAACCGTTTGCTTACATGCTTCGCCTCGAAGATCTTCTTACCGATGTAGCTCCCCTTCGTCGCCAGGCGGATCCCTTCCTCATTGCGCCGCTGCTGCGCTTTCGCTTCGAGCGAATAGAAAGCATCGATGCGCGACCTGGCCTTGGTGGCCCTTGCCTGCGGCTGGCGACGCATCCATTCCAGCTCCTTGCGCAGCAGGTTGCGGGCACGCTCCCCCTCGCTCTGCTGTGCCGCGAGACGCTCATCGCGCTTCTCAAGGTAGTAAGAGAAATTTCCCTTGTAGCTGTAGAGCTCTTGTTGGTCAATCTCCAGGATCTGTGTGCAGATGCGATCCAGGAAGTAGCGATCGTGCGTCACCATCAGCAGGCTCATTTTGCCGCGGTTCAGGTGCTCCTCGAGCCACTCGGTCATCTCCAGATCGAGGTGATTGGTAGGCTCATCCAGTATCAGCAGCTCCGGCTCGCTGATGAGCACGTTGGCCAGTGCCACCCGCTTCACCTGTCCCCCCGAGAGCTCTCCCATCTTCTGGTGAAAGTCGGTGATGCGCAGCTGTGAGAGGATCTGCTTGATCCGCTGTTCATAGTCCCAAGCCTTGAGCAGCTCCATCTGCAACAGCAACTCATCGAGACCCTCCTGGCTGCCGGAGGTGAGCATCTCCTCATAGCGGGCGATTAGCCGTACCGTTTCATTGTCGGCAGTGAAGCAGGCCTCCAGCACGGTCAGTTCCGGGTCGTAGGCGGGTGACTGTTCCAGGCAGGCGTAGCGCAGGCCGTTGCGGAACACCACCCGTCCGGAGTCATAACCCTCCTTGCCGGCGATGATGTTGAGCAGGGTGGTCTTGCCAGAACCGTTGGGAGCCAGCAGACCAATCTTGTCTCCCTCGGCGATGCCGAACGAGATGTCGCGGAAGAGCAGCAGGTCACCGAAGCTTTTCGTCAGCGTGTCTATCTGCAGGAGAGGATGAGCCATCGTGGTTTGATTTTAGGCCCAAAAGTACAAAAAACTATCGAGATAGATCAGAACTTCCACCGCAGATAGCACCAGAGATCGGTGCGACTGTTTCCGTTGATCTGCTCCGTGCCGCTGCCGATGGTGTCGCGATCCCAATAGCAGGTGTGGGCTGCCTTGAGCGAGAGTGTAAGGGCAGGAGATAGGGCATATTTTCCGGAAAGAGCTATCCGTAACCCTTTTCCGTAGAACGAGGGCATATAGAAGGAGCTGAGCAGATTGCGCTCATAGGAGTAGAGGCGGGCATCATAACTCTCGGCATTGAAGAAAGCAATGAATGCATCACCGGTGAGTGCTCCCTCTCCTCTGTAGCTGATGTTCTGGGAGAGCATGAATCCCTTTTCCGCGGGGAAAGGCTGCTCTTTGTAGATCGCCATATCTGCCGTGGTGCGCAGATCCCAGCCGCCCAGCAGCGACTGCATCCAGCGGAGGCGCACCTTATGGGTCGCGTAGGGTAAGAGTGGTTTTTCTTCTTCTCCCGGCAGGGTGATGTTCTTCTCCTTTCGCTTGTACTTATAGCGCAGGTCAAGCGAGGTGCGGCGACTAATGCGCCAGCTGGTGAGGAGATAACAATCGATCGTGGAGGAGGGAGCGTTTGCCCCATATCTCAACCAGGGATGCCGTACCAGGTCGATATAGCTATCGAGTGTCACTCCCCGCAAAGGTGAGATGCTGCCCCCCAGGTAGAGACCCCTCTCGTTGCGCAGGTCGCTGCTCTCCGAGAACGCCTGCCCGTAGAGGGCATTATAGGAGACAGGATAGTCTCGGTGCAGCAGCGTGAGGGTGCTGCCGCCGGACGATCGGTATTGCACCATGTTGAGGGTGGCTACTGCTCCGTTGCGGGCAATGGCCGTCTCTCCCGCGAAGAGGAACCCTGGTAGCTGGTAAGAGTAGTCCACAGAACCGTTCAGATGGGTGGAATCGCGTAGGTAGTAGCGATTGTACTCCTGTAGCACAGGATTATACATCCTGCTGTATGAATGGTAGAGACCGCTGATCCCTACTTGCAGAGCTCCTCTCCTGTAGTTGAGGTTGGCGCCTGTCACCTGCTCCCGGCTGTTTCCTTTCTTCTCCATCTCAAGTGGGGTACGGTGGAGACCATCTGTCTTGAAAGAGGTGATCTCTCCCTCTTCCGATAGGTTGGCATCGATCTTCCTGCTGGAGTAGAAAGGGGTGAATGAGAGATTACCAACTGTTACCAGGGCAGCCACACCGCGGAAGTAGCCACTTTCGGCGGTAGAGAAGTGACGCTTGGGCTGTTGGGTACGACGCGCGACCTGATCACTGCCCCAGCTCTTGCTTACCCCGTAGTCGTTGTTCAGGATCAGTCCCTGACCGAAAGAGAGACGGTAGTCTCCCAGGGCCAAGGTCTTTAGGGGGCCGATATCGTGCATCAGCAGGTGTACACCGTAATGGTCATATCCTTTGGGATAGCCATCCCGGAGAAAAGGTTCACCGGCATCCTTCTCAGCGGTGAATCCCGCCTGCAGCTTATCACGGTAGCGGTAAGAGTAGCGCAGCGAGGTGTAGAAATCCTCACCCCCGTACTTGCGGTTCGGGTAGCGCTCCAGCACCGAGTCGGGATAGGTCTTGTACCCGGCACGCGGCGTGAGGGTCTTGTCAAGCCGCAGCTGTAGCTCATGCAAGCCATTCTTCGCGAGCTCCCGCGCTGAGAGAGCACGCTCCTTTTTCGGTTCACCCACCCTGAAGAAAGGGAGGACTCGCTCCACCGTTTGAAAATCGAGGTAGGGCACATTGCGCAGTTCGTACACCGTGTAAAGAGGGCGGTTTTTTTCAAGGAAAGTCACAAGAGAAGTAATCTGTGTGGGTGAGAGTAGCGGGAATTGTTCCAACTGTTCTCTTGTCACACCGTTCAAATCCATGGGGTTGCTCTCAAGATAGAGCAGCTCCGTGTAGATATTCTCTACGGTAGCCTCATCGATCCCCTCTTCTTCGGCCAGTTGCTCTACATAGGTGTGCCAGGCAGCTTCCTGTGCGGACAATCCATTGAACAAACCGAACAGGAGGATCGGGAGAAAGGCAGTTAACTGCTTTTTCATGATGGTTACACTGATTCGGTTGGCATTGATCTCTGTGGCAAAATTAAATATTTTCCCGGAATCTTTCAAATAAATGAGTATAAAATAGATAGAACGATGTGACGGTTATTTTTATTAACTTTGCAGCCATCACTCATTATCGGAACAGACCGTATGAAGAAAAGTGCCCGTTATTTACCTCTTCTGTTTATCCTGCTCCCGGCATGCACCCTTTTCTTAAAAAAGGATGATCAGATCTGCGACCTGCCCTGCATCCTGGAGAGCGATACCCTGCGGATACTGACGCTCAACACCTCCACCTCCTATTTCATCTATCGGGACCAGCCGATGGGGTACCATTATGACATGATTCAAGAATTCTGTCGCCATCATGGATTGATTCCTGAGGTCATCGTGGCTCCCGGCACTGCCTCCCTGATGAATATGCTGCAGGATGAGGTTGGCGACGTGATTGCTTATCATATCCCGGTGACGCGGGAGAGACGTGACTCGGTCATCTACTGCGGCCTGCAACAGATCAACCACCAGGTGCTGGTACAGCGGGCCATGCAGGGTGATACGCTGGTAGATGATGTTACCGGGCTGATCGGCAAAACAGTGACGGTCACCAGTGGGTCGCGTTACCACCAGCGGTTGATACACCTCAACGAGGAGCTGGGGGGAGGGATCCGGATAGAAGTTACCGAGAGTGACTCCATCCTGCCGGAGGACCTGATTCGGATGGTGTCGCGAGGCGAGATCGCTTATACGGTGGCTGATGATGATTTGGCACGACTCAACCAGACCTACTTCCGCAATCTGAACACCGACCTGGAGATCAGTTTCGACCAGCGCTCTTCCTGGGTGGTGCGCCGCAACACGCCCGTGCTGGCCGATTCGCTTGACAGCTGGTTTGCGCGTAAGAGCGAAGAGCCGTTATTTCTGCGGATCATGAAGCGTTATTTTGAAGAGACAAAGGGGTTTTACGAGGTGGATCGTTTCTCTTACAGCGAGATATTGGGTCCGGGGGTGATCTCCCCTTTCGACTCCTATTTTCAGCAGGAGGGGAAACGACTGGGGCTCGACTGGCGTTTGCTGGCCGCTGTGGCCTACCAGGAGTCCACGTTCCGCACCGAAGAGAGCTCATGGTCCGGTGCGGTGGGGTTGATGGGGTTGATGCCGGCCACCGCAGCCTCGCTGGGAGTCACCGGTGACCAGCTATATGACCCGGAGCACAATATCCGGGCGGGAGCACAATACCTGAAGCAGCTGATCTCCTTCTTTTCCTCTGTGAAGGAGAGCACGGAGCAGATCAAGTTCGCCCTGGCGGCCTATAACGGTGGCATCGGCCATATCTCCGATGCCCGTGCACTGGCAGAAAAGTATAAAGCCGACAAGGATGTCTGGGAGGGCAACGTGGAACGCTTTGTACAGCTCAAGCGCCTGGAGCAGTACTACACTGACCCAGTCTGCCGCAACGGTTACTTCCGCGGCGATGAGACCATCAACTACGTGCGGGAGGTGATGGCCCGATGGGAGCAGTACCGGCAGGCTGTGAAAGAATAGAGCCTTACTGATGGGGTGAATAAAAAAAATTGTATCTTTGTATCTGTCTCCATCAGGAGTATCAAAACCAGGCTAGTACAGTAAAACCTATTGAAAGCGAGCAATATGTCAGTTACAATCCATAAAGTCAATACGAAAGATGACGTGAGGAAGTTCATTCAGTTCGGCATCGATCTCTATGAGGGCAACGAATATTTTGTGCCGCCATTGATTTATGACGAACGGGCTACCCTCAGCAGGAGCAAGAACCCGGCGTTTGACCATTGCGATGCCAATTACTTCATGGCTTACCGCGACGGTGAGATCGTGGGCAGGATAGGGGTGATCATCAACTACAAGGCCAACGAGATATGGAAAGAGAAGAACGCCCGCTTTGGATTTGTTGATTTCATCGATGACAACGAGGTGGTGGACGCACTTTTCGGTGCGGCTGAGAGCTGGGCACGCTCAAGAGACATGGAGCAGATGCACGGACCACTGGGCTTTACTGATCTCGACCATGAGGGGATGCTGGTAGAAGGGTTCGATCAGATGAGTACCTTCTCCACCATCTACAACTACCCCTACTACGTGGATCACATGAACCGCTTGGGGTATGTGAAGGATCAGGACTGGGTGGAATTTCTCATCACCATTCCCAAGGAGACACCCGAACGGTTCCTGCGTGCCACCGAGATCGTGAAGAAACGATCTGGTCTGGCAGTGAAGCACCTGGAGAGCAAGAAGGATGTCTATCCCTATGCCAGGGAGATCTTCAAGCTGATCAACCGTGCCTACAAGGATCTATACGGATTCGTGGAGCTGACGGAGCGACAGATCGACTATTACGTGGATATGTATATCCCCATGTTGCGACTCGAGTTCCTCACGTTGGTGGTTCGTCAGGAGGACAACAAACTGATCGGGGTGGGTATCGGGTTACCCAGCATCGCCAAAGCGTTGCAGAAAGCCAAAGGTCGCTTCATGCCCTTGGGATGGTATCATCTCTATCGTGCGCTGAAAGGTAAAGATAACAATGTCCTGGACCTGTTGTTGGTAGCGGTTGACCCGGAGTATCAGGGAAAAGGAGTGAACGCGCTTATATTCAATGAATTTATACCTGCAGCCAACCGCCTGGGCTTTGATTATGCAGAGAGCAATCCTGAGCTGGATCTGAACCACCGCATGAAATCGATGTGGAATAACCTGGAAGCCCGGCAGACCAAACGGCGGAGAGCTTTTATCAAAAAATTGTAAGAGGAGCAGAGAGTGATCGTGAACGAAACGGAAAAAGAGCTACAGATACTACAGGATAACTATCAGGAAGATAACATTGTAACGCTGGAGTGGCAGGAACATATCCGCCGCCGTCCCGGCATGTACATTGGCAAGCTGGGTGACGGCAGTTCCTACGACGACGGCATCTACGTGCTGCTCAAGGAGGTGCTCGACAATTCCATCGATGAGTACATGATGGGCTTCGGCAAAACCATTGAGATTACCCTCAACGACAAGCAGGTGACAGTGCGTGACCATGGCCGTGGTGTACCTCTGGGCAAGGTGAAGGATGTCTGTTCCAGGATGAACACCGGCGCCAAATATGACTCCAAGGCGTTCAAGAAATCAGTAGGGTTGAACGGGGTGGGGATCAAGGCGGTGAATGCGCTCTCGTCTGACTTCTTCATGGTGAGCTACCGCGAGGGACAGGCCAAAGAGGTCTTTTTCAACCAGGGTATCCTGTTGAAAGAGAGCGAGGTGATTCCCACGGATCAGCCAAACGGCACCCGGGTGGAGTTCACACCCGATCCGGAAATTTTTGGGGAGTATCATTACCGCGAGGAACATATCGAGCCCCTACTGAAGAACTATGTCTTTCTCAACACAGGGCTCACCATCCTCTTCAACGGGAAGAAATTTTTCTCCAAGAACGGACTGGAGGATTTGCTCAACGAGAAACTCACCCTGGAGGAGCTCTACCCCATCATCCACCTTCATGGAGAGGATATCGAGGTGGCGATTACCCATACCACCCAGTATGGAGAGGAATATTACTCTTTTGTCAACGGACAGCACACCTCCCAGGGTGGAACCCATCTCACTGCTTTCCGTGAAGCCACGGCACGTGTGATCAAGGAGTTTTACAATCGCAACTTTGAATATTCAGACATCCGCAACGGTATTGTGGCCGCCATCAGCATCAAGGTGGAGGAGCCGGTCTTCGAGTCGCAGACCAAGACCAAGCTGGGTTCAAAGGAGATGAGCCCGGGAGGAGTGTCGGTGAGCAAACACATCAACGATTTCCTCAAGAAAGAGCTGGATAACTTCCTCCACAAACATGCCGATGTGGCAGAGATACTGCAGAAGAAGATCCTCGACTCGGAAAAAGAACGAAAGGCGATCGCCGGTGTCACCAAGCTGGCACGTGAACGGGCCAAGAAAGCCAACCTGCACAATAAGAAGCTGCGCGACTGTCGCATCCACTATAACGATATGCGAAGCGATCAGCGGGAGAAGAGCAGCATCTTCATCACCGAGGGTGATTCAGCCAGCGGATCCATCACCAAGAGTCGTGATCCCAACTACCAGGCGGTTTTCAGCCTCCGTGGCAAGCCGCTCAACAGCTTCGGACTCACCAAGAAGATTGTCTATGAGAACGAGGAGTTCAACCTGCTGCAGGCGGCGCTCAACATCGAAGAGAGCATGGACGAACTGCGCTACAACAAGGTGATCATCGCCACCGATGCCGATACCGACGGGATGCACATACGCCTGCTGTTGCTCACCTTTTTCCTGCAGTTCTTCCCTGACCTGATCAAAAAAGGACATGTCTATATCCTGCAGACACCGCTCTTCAGGGTACGTAACAAGAAGAAGACGCTATATTGCTACACAGAGGAGGAGCGGCTCAGCGCCATCGATGAGCTGGGACCCAACCCGGAGATCACCCGCTTCAAGGGGCTGGGCGAGATCTCGCCCGATGAGTTCCGTCATTTTATCGGCGAGGATATCCGCCTCGACAGGGTGACCATGCGCAAGGAGGATCTGTTGAAAGAGTTGCTGGAGTTCTATATGGGTAAGAACACCCCTGAACGGCAGAACTTTATCATCGACAACCTGGTAATTGAAGAGGAGGGGGTCGCATAGCCAGCTGTCAGCATTCAGCATATAGCCATTGGCATCCAGCTTCAATCTCAATAAATCTGCACGATGGAAACAAATAGTAAGCGAATTGCCCTTTTCCCGGGAACCTTCGATCCCTTCACCATCGGTCACGAGTCGCTGGTACGCCGTGGTCTGCAGCTGATGGATGAGATTGTGATTGCTATCGGCATCAACGAATCGAAGAAATCATTCTTCACTTTGGAGGAGCGGCTGGAGATGATCCGTGATCTCTACCGCGAGGAACCCCGCGTGAGGGTAGAGAGCTACGAATCACTCACCATCGATTTCGCGCGACAGGTGGGTGCCGGCTTCATCCTGCGGGGCATCCGCTCGGTGTTCGACTTCGAGTATGAGAAGACCATTGCCGACATGAACCGAACCATTTCGGGAATTGAAACGTTTCTATTATTCACAGAGCCTGCACTCACACATGTCAGCTCCACTCAGGTGAGAGAACTGCTTCGATACGGGCATGACGTGCATCTCTTCATCCCCAGGGGGATGAAGCTCAAACCCAAACACTAGAAAAATAATATGAAGAAGAAATATCTCCTGATACCTTTGCTAAGTCTCTTTCTCCTACCGGGAAGGGCTTTTTCACAATTCAGACCCTCTCCCGAGGGGTTAAAGCTGGAACGAACGCTCCAGATGATCAAAGGACTCTACGTGGATGATGTGGATACGAAAAAGCTTACCGAGACCGCCATCCGTGCGATGCTCAGGGAGCTGGACCCTCACTCCACCTACCTCACCGAGGAAGAGGTGAAAGCGATGAATGAGCCGCTGCAGGGCAACTTCGAGGGAATCGGCATCTCTTTCAACATGTTAACCGATACGCTCTACGTGATGGAGGTGATCGGCGGCGGTCCCTCGCAGAAGGTGGGTATCATGCCGGGAGATAAATTCATCTACGTGAACGATACACTGATCGCGGGGGTGAAGATGAACAACCAGGATGTGATCCGTCGCCTGCGTGGTCCCAAAGGCACCTCGGTGGAGGTGAAAGTGCTGCGTCGGGGTGTGCCGGAACTAATCACTTTCCGCATCGTGCGCGACAAGATACCCATCACCAGTATTGACGCCGCTTACATGGTAGCCGATGAGATAGGCTATATCCGTCTCAGCCGCTTCGGCATCAGCTCCGGTGAAGAGTTCCGGGAAGCTGAACGGGCACTCAAAAAGCAGGGGATGAAACACCTTATCTTCGATCTTACCGACAATGGAGGTGGTATCCTGCAAACAGCCAATGAGGTCGCAAGTGAGTTCCTGGAGGATGGGAAGCTGATCGTTTACACCGAGGGGAAGAATCAGCCCCGATACACCATGCAGGCCAGTGGCAAAGGTCAGCTCACTGAAGGCAGGGTGGTGGTGTTGGTCAACAGGAACTCTGCATCGGCCAGCGAGATACTGGCAGGTGCCCTGCAGGATTGGGATCGTGCGGTGATCGTGGGGCGGAGAACCTTTGGTAAGGGGCTGGTACAACGCCAGCTGCCGCTGCCCGACGGCACCATGATACGGCTTACAGTGGCCCGCTACTATACCCCTACCGGGAGAAGCATCCAGAAACCCTATAAGCCGGGAGACCCCGATGGCTACCAACAGGATTTCATGAACAGATATGAACATGGTGAGCTCTTCGATGCCGACAGCATCCGCTTCCCCGACTCGCTCAAATATACCACCCTGGTGAACAAGCGAACGGTCTATGGTGGGGGCGGGATCATGCCCGATTGCTTTGTGCCGATGGATACCACGGGAACCATGTTGCATGGTCATCTCAATGCAAAGGGGGTGATCAACAAGGTCGCTATCGCGGAGGTGGACAGGAAAAGGGAAGAGCTGCTGCGCAGCTATCCCGATGCGCTCTCTTTCGCCCGGGGGTATCAGGTCTCTGATGAATTAGCCGGCAGGATTCAGGAACAGGCGGTGGCCGACAGCGTGGAATGGGATGAGGAACAGTATGAGCAGTCACGCTCATTGATCCTGCTGCAACTCAAGGCGCTGATCGCCCGCGACCTGTACGACTCCTCTGCATTTTTCCGGATTGTGAACCAGGAGAATGAGATCTTCCGCGAGGGACTCCGGATCATATCCGACGAACAACGGTATCGGGGTTTTCTGAAAGGTGCCAGCAGCAATTATGTCAAGCAATAAATCAGGTACGATATGCATTACGATTACGCCAAACTGCGTGTTGACACTGGTAAAAAGGTTCACCTGAAGGATTATGCCACCAGCGAGGATGGTGGCTTCACCAAGAAATCGGCGAAGAAGGAGGTCAAGGCTAACATCAAGGAGCTCAGGGAGCTACAGGAGATGTTCTATGCCGACGACCGTTATTCACTGCTGATCATCCTGCAGGCGCGCGATGCGGCAGGTAAAGATGGAGTGATCCGCCATGTGATGTCGGGCATCAACCCTCAGGGATGCCGCGTACACAGCTTCAAGACCCCCACCAAGAACGAACTGGAGCACGATTACTTCTGGCGTCACTACCAGGTACTGCCGCAGCGTGGCATGATCGAGATCTTCAATCGGTCGCACTACGAAAACGTGCTGGCTACCAGGGTAAACCCCCAGTGGATCCTCAATGAGCGGATACCCGGTTATGAGTCGGTGGAGAAGATTGACCGGCAGTTCTGGGACGATCGCTATGAGGCGATCAACGCCATTGAAAAGCATCTGCATCAGAATGGTACGCGGATTCTCAAGTTTTTCCTGAATGTCTCAAAGGAGGAACAGAAAGAGCGATTTCTCTCCCGTATCGATGAACCGCACAAGAATTGGAAGTTCAGTATCGCCGACCTGCCGGTACGCGCACAGTGGGATGCCTACGAGGAGGCTTACGAGGAGATGCTGGAGAAGACCTCTAAGCCACATGCTCCCTGGTATGTGATACCTGCCGACAAGAAGTTTTTCACCCGCGTGGCGGTGGGAGATATCATCCTGGAGCTCTTTCGCTCTCTCGACCTTCACTATCCGCCAGCCGAGTCGCCGGAGCTGCTTGCTGAAGCAAGAGAAAGACTGATGAATGAATAACAGCTTTAGGTTACTTGTTTTTCAGCAGATCACGGATCTCGGTTAACAGCGTCTCTTCCTT
>WOYT01000128.1 GCA_011620695.1 Proteiniphilum sp. | reverse complement strand
CTTCTGATTCTTTTCAATCAGGCGTATAATCTCTGCGAGCTCCTCCGGGGTAATTTTTTGCTCTTTGGCAAAAAAGGAGACCAGTTCCTTATAGGAGTTATCAAAATAACTTTTCACTACTCCCGACAAAAAGTGCCTTTTATAGGCCGCTTCGGAAATGAGCGGTTTGAAAACCTTTACATTGCCGAATCTTCTTTTCTCGAGATATTTTTTACTTTCAAGATTTTTAAAGATGGAGGCCACTGTGGTATAGGGTGGTTTAGGTTCCTCCATCTTATCTAATACATCCTTGATGGCGCACTCCTTGAGCTGCCATACCAGCAGCATCACATTCTCTTCCTGGGGAGTCAGTCGTTCCATAATCTGAATTGTTTGCAACTTTGACTATTGTTTTTACACCGCAAATCTACGATATTTTCGTAATATGCAAGCAGTTTCGACATTTTTTATAGTTAAATAAATATAAACGCATGGGAAACGGCCGACTTTTCGTCGCCAGAGATTAAAAAAGAAGGGATGAGATTACAGTGAACCCCATCCCTTTATCTTCTGGTTAATCCTTAATTTTGTTTCTCAAAATCCTGCATGCACTGGATCAGAGCCTCTACCGCCTCTTTCGGGCAGGCGTTATAGATGGAGGCGCGGAAACCGCCCACGGAGCGATGCCCTTTGATACCCACCATGCCCCTTTCTTTCGCAAATTCAAGGAATGCAGCTTCTTTATCCTTGTGCTCTTCGCTCATCACGAAACATACATTCATCAGGGAGCGGTCCTCCCTGGCTGCTGTCCCCACAAAGAGTGGGTTACGGTCGATCTCCTCATAGAGCAGCGCCGCTTTTTCGCGGTTGAGCTTTTGCATCGCTTCCACGCCGCCCAGTTCTTTTATCCATTTGAGGGTCTCATGCATCACAAAGATGGGGAAGACAGGGGGGGTATTGAACATGGAACGGTCTTTCTCTGCCGCTCCGATATGGGTACGGTAGTCCACCATTGTTTGCAAGGGCCGATCGATTTTCCCGAGAATATCCTCTCTGACAATCACAAAAGCGACGCCTGCCGGTCCCACGTTTTTCTGGGCACCGCCATAGATGATCCCATACCTGGAGACATCCAGCGGACGACTCATGATATCGGACGACATATCAGCGACCAGTGGAACCGGACTGTCAATATCTTCGTGTATCTCCGTCCCGTAAATGGTGTTGTTGGTGGTGATATGAAAATAATCGGCATCGGCCGGAATGGTATATCCTTTGGGTATATAGGAATAGTTTTTATCTTCCGATGAAGCCACAATTTCCACCTCCCCGTAGAACTTTGCCTCTTTAATCGCCTTCTTGGCCCACACACCTGTTTGCAGATAGGCTGCCTTTTTTCGCATCAGGTTAGCCGGTACCGCAAAGAACTGGGTACTCGCACCTCCTCCCAGCAAAAGAACCTGGTAGTTGTCGGGGATATTGAGCAGTTCTTTCCACAGATCGGCCGTCTCTTTCATGATCCTTTCCCACCCCGGTGTGCGGTGTGAGATCTCCAGGATACCGATGCCGGTGTTGTCGAAATCACGTATCGCTTCAATAGCTGATTCTACTGCGGGCCGGGGCAGTACACACGGTCCGGCGTTGAAATTGTACTTCTTCATACGATTTACCATTTTATAATTTGTTGTTCACTCTGAATCGTTCGTCGCCATTCCGGAAGAAAGAAACGATCTGTTCGGCAGCAGCCAGTCCTGCATTGATGTTGGCCTCGGTAGTCTGAGCCCCGATTTTCTTCGGTGTGGTGAAATAGCGTTTGGGAAAGCGGGAGTCGAACTCCTCATGTCGCTCCGGCTTCACATCGGTGATGTACTGAAAACGGGGGCGCTCCTCCATGATCTGCAGCAGATCCTCCTCCACCACCAGTTCCTTGCGAGCGGTATTGATCAATACCCCGTCACGGGGCATCCGCGAGAGCAGGTCATAGTTCACACAGTGGCGTGTCTCCTCCAGCAGTGGCATGTGCAGGGAAACAAAATCGCTGTTCTCGAACAATTCACTGTTGCTGTAAACGGAGATCACGCCATACTCTCCCTCTTTCCGAAGATCATCATGGGTGAGCGTGGGAGAATAGGCGTTGACGGTCATACTGAACCCACGGGCAATTTTAGCAACCATCTTCGCCACGTTGCCGAAGGCATAGAGTCCAAGTCGTTTGTTCGAGATTTCACGCCCTACGGTTCCGTCAAACTGGTTCCGCAGCATGTAGATCATCATCCCGAAGACCAGCTCCGCTACTGCATTGGCGTTCTGTCCCGGGGTGTTCATCACACAGATATCACGGCTGGTGGCGCACTCCAGGTCCACATTGTCGTAACCGGAACCGGCACGCACCACAACTTTCAGATGGGGAGCGGCCTCCATCACTTCACGGTCAACGATATCGCTCCGGATGATCAGGGCGTTCGCGTCTCTTACGGCTTCAAGTAATTGGGATTTATCGGTATAGTTCTCAAGCTTTTCGAGCCGATGACCGGCAGATTCAATGATCTGCGCTATCTCCCCCACTGCCTGTCTGGCAAATGGCTTACTTGTCGCTAAAAGTACCTTCATAGTTTGATTGCGCTATATAAAAAATAATCTCCTGAAAATGGAAACACAAAATTACAAACTTATATCAAACGAAGAAGGAAATAGGATTAAAAATACGCCTCTGGTTTTTAATTTGCGCTGAGAAAAAGTTATTTGTGCGATAAATTGAATCATCGTATCTTTGCGCTGAAACAACCATTGACCCGATATGAACAGCTCTTATCCATCGACACTGCTGGAAAATGCAGTGAACGAATTAGCCCGGTTGCCCGGTATCGGACGAAAGACAGCGCTCCGCCTGGCACTATACCTTCTCCGGCAGGAAGAGGAAAAGGTGGACCATTTTGCAGAGGCTCTTCTCAAAATGCGAAGAGAGATCACCTACTGTTCGGTCTGTCATAACATCTCTGATCGTCCGCTCTGCAGCATCTGTGCCGACAGCAGCCGTGATAGCTCGTTGATCTGCGTGGTTGAGAATGTGAAGGAGGTGATGGCCATTGAAAAAACAGTACAATTCAGGGGCTTGTACCATGTGCTGGGAGGTATCATCTCACCCATCGATGGCATCGGTCCCTCCGATCTGGAGATCAACAGCCTCGAAGAGCGGGTAAAAGCAGGTGAGATACGAGAGGTGATTCTGGCATTGAGTGCCACCATGGAGGGTGACACCACCAATTTTTACATCTACCGGAGACTGCAGAGATACCCGGTGAGGGTGAGCATCATTGCACGGGGCGTCTCAATCGGTGACGAGATTGAGTATGCCGACGAGGTGACGCTGGGTCGTTCCATCCTGAACCGAACCCCATTCGACGAATCCTATAAACTCATGTCCAAATGAGCCAGAGAGTCAAAATGGAGACTGCCATCCGCCATCTGTACCGTCACTACTTTGTCAGCATTTCACTCCTGGGGTTGCTGCTCCTGCTGCTCCTGTTTCATCTTTTACCTTTCTGGCAGGATAGCCAGCCGGTTAGTATCACCCTTGAGCGCTACCTCATCATGCTTACGCTGATCGCCATTCCCTCTACCCTTAAATGGTTTGCAACGCGCCTGAAAAAGAGTCCCCGCCCCCTGATGTGGGAGGATGCCAGCAGACGTTACCGACAGCTATACTTCATACGGCTTTATATCCTCACTGCGGTGACCCTTACCCATATCTTGCTGTTCGGCATCTCACGAAACCTGAACTTCTTCTGGTTTAGCCTGGTGCTGTTCATCATTTTCCTTTTTTGCCGTCCCTCCATCCCGGAGATTGAGAGCCTCCTGGTAGAGCCGGAAAAAGAGGAAGACGAGGGGAAAAAAACAGAATGATCCAGATCACAATGATCCCATTATTGGAAAATAGCAATATTCGCCTGCGGGCGACCGAGCCGGAGGACCTGGAGTTGCTCTACCGCTGGGAGAACGACACCCTGCAATGGCCCCTGGGCAATGCAACCGTTCCTTTCTCGCGATATACCCTGCGGCAATACCTGGCTGAATCGAATCAGGATATATACAGTGACCGTCAGTTGCGTCTGATGATCACACGCAAGGAACAGGAAAAAACCATCGGTGCAGCCGATCTCTACGATTTTGACCCTTTTCACTTCAGAGCCGCCGTAGGCATCCTGGTGGAAGCATCTGAACGACAACAGGGTTACGGGCTTCAGGCATTGCAACTCCTGGAGGAGTATGCGTTTCGTTTTCTCCATCTCAGGCAGCTCTATGCCTTTGTCCCGATTCACAACCTTGCCAGTGAAGCTTTGTTCGAAAAAGCAGGGTTCGAGGTGGCGGGAGTGTTGAAAGATTGGATCCGGGAGGACGACACTTTTACCGATGTGAGCGTGATGCAACTGATCAACCACGATTAAAATATTGTTGTCATTTTTTTTATTGTAGAAAGTTAAGCATGCAGGAAGATATCAGAAAAGCGTGTGAGGTGATGAGAAACGGCGGAATTATCCTCTATCCCACCGATACCATCTGGGGCATTGGCTGTGATGCCACCAATGAGGAGGCCGTAAAAAAAATCTACAAGCTCAAACAGCGTGACGACAGCAAGTCGATGCTGGTGCTGCTCGACAATCCGGTCAAGTTGCAGTACTATGTGACCGATGTGCCGGAGATCGCCTGGAATCTGATAGAGTTGACCGACAAACCGCTCACCATCATCTATGAGGGAGCACGCAACCTGGCAGCAGCACTGATCGCTGCTGATGGGACCATCGGCATCCGCATCACCGGTGAGCTCTTCTCCCGCGAGCTATGCAGGCAGTTCCGCAAGCCGATCGTCTCCACATCGGCCAACATCAGTGGTCAACCTGCACCCGCCCGTTTCTCACAGATCAGCAGAGAAATCATTGATGGGGTGGACTATGTGGTCAAATACCGACAAAAGGAGCAAACCGATACCAAAACCTCCTCCATTATCCGACTGGCACGAAACGGCACCATTCAGATTATCCGAAAGTGAAGAATTTGTTTATCTTTGCATCCGGACTCAGAATAGTATAGTCATTGCCGATGCAAATCAGGACAATCTTCAATCAGTTGCTGCTGTGGCGCGACTCCCACATCAAGGAGCGTCACTTCCTGTTGTTTGTCAGCTTCCTGGTGGGGAGCATCACGGCAGTGGCAGCCTGGCTGCTGAAAAGCTCCATCCACTTCCTCCAGGTGTTCCTCACCGAGAACTTCAGCCGTGAGAACCTCAACTTCTCCTATCTGCTCTTACCCATCGTGGGTATCCTGATTGCCGGCCTCTACGTGAAGTATGTGGTGAAGGATGATATCAGTCACGGGGTGACCAAGATACTGTATGCCATCTCGCAACGCAAGAGCCGCATCAAACCACACAACATCTACACCTCACTGATAGCCAGCTCCATCACCATCGGATTCGGCGGATCGGTGGGTGCTGAGGCCCCCATCGTGCTCACCGGCTCAGCCATCGGCTCCAACCTGGGACGCCTCTTCAGGCTGGAACAGCACAGCCTGATGATCCTGGTGGGTTGCGGTGCCGCTGGTGCCATTGCCGGCATCTTCAAAGCACCCATTGCCGGCATCCTCTTCGTCATCGAGGTGCTGATGCTCGACCTCACCATGTCATCCATCCTGCCACTGCTGGTGACCGCTGTCACAGCCACCACCGTCTCTTACCTCCTAAACGGCATGGATGCCATGTTCGCTTACTCTCAGATGGAACCATTCCTGCTGAACCGCATCCCCTATGTGATCGTGTTGGGTATCCTCTGTGGCTTTCTCTCCCTCTATGTGATACGGGTCATGAGCTGGCTGGAAGCCATCTTCCAGGGGTTGGAGCAATGGAAGCGCTTCCTGCTGGGAGGGGTGATGCTGAGCCTGCTGATCTTCTTCTTTCCTCCGCTCTACGGGGAAGGGTACAACACCATTAACACCTTGCTGGCGCCCGGTGACGGGTATCTCACGCTCACCAAAGAGAGCTTCTTTTACAATCTCGAGAGCCGCTGGACCATCGTGCTATTCCTCCTGCTGGTGATCCTCTTCAAGGTGTTCGCAACCACTGCTACCAACGGTGGTGGCGGTACCGGCGGAGTATTCGCTCCCACCCTCTTCCTGGGTTGTATTGCAGGCTTTATTTTCTCATACACACTGAACCAGTTGGGATACACCAACTACCTGCCGCAGGAGAATTTTGCACTGATGGGGATGGCTGGTGTGATGGCTGGTGTGATGCATGCACCTCTCACAAGTACGTTCCTGATTGCCGAGCTTACCGGTGGTTACGTCCTTTTTCTCCCCCTGATGATTATCTCACTGATCTCCTACGTGACCATTCTGATGTTCGAGAAACACAGTATCTACGCCATCCGTCTGGCAAAGCGAGGTGAGCTGATCACCCATCACAAGGACAAGGCGGTGCTCACTTTCCTGAAGGTGGAGGATCTGCTGGAAAGAGATATCCCTACAGTGAAGCCGAACTATACCCTCGGGGAGATGGTGAAAGTGATCTCCAACTCAACACGCAACATCTTCCCTGTTGTTGACGATAACGGCAAGCTGCTGGGGATGGTTCTGATCAATGACATCCGTAACATTATGTTCCGGCCGGAACTGTACGACCGCTTCACGGTGGAGAAGTTCATGGTTGGAGCACCCGCGAAGGTAAACATCTCCTCTAGCATGGAGGAGGTGATGGCCTGTTTCGAAAACACCAAAGCCTGGAACCTGCCGGTGGTTGACAGCAAGGGGATCTACATGGGCATCCTCTCGCAATCTTCTGTCTTCAACTCCTACCGCGAGGTACTGCTACAAAATTACTCAGACACCGAAGAATAAGCGTATGAAACCTATCACTATCACGAAAGAATCGTTGCGAATCGTCTTCATGGGCACGCCCGAATTTGCGGTGGAGTCGCTCAATGCCCTGGTTGAAAACAGCTATCACGTGGTGGGGGTGATCACCATGCCCGACAAGGCGATAGGCAGGGGGTACAAGTTACAATCATCGGCGGTAAAGCAATATGCCATGAGCAGGGGACTGAACATCCTGCAGCCGATCAACCTCAAGGATCCGACTTTCCTGGAGCAGCTGAAAGCACTGAAAGCCGACCTGCAGATCGTGGTCGCCTTTCGGATGCTGCCTGAGGTGGTGTGGAACATGCCACCATTGGGGACCTTTAACCTGCATGCTTCTCTCCTGCCCCAATACCGGGGTGCCGCACCGATCAACTGGGTCTTGATCAACGGGGAGAAAGAGACCGGCGTCACCACTTTCTTTCTCACGCATGAGATTGACACCGGCCAGATCATCTTCCAGGAGAAGACCTCTATTCCGGAAGAGGAGAATGCCGGCTCACTGCACGACCGGCTGATGGCGATGGGTGCTGATCTGGTAGTCAGAACCGTCGAGGCCATCGTTGAGGGTAAAGCCCATACGATACCACAAAATGAGTTGCTGGCGGAAAATCTACAGCTCAGGAGTGCGCCCAGGATTGAGAGAGAAACCTGCCGCGTAGAGTGGAACAGCAGCAAGGAAAGGGTATATAACCTGATCCGGGGTCTCTCGCCCTACCCCGCGGCATGGACCGAGTTACCCGCACTGAATGAAGCGGAACCCCTTCGATTCAAGCTCTTTACCGCCGAGAAAGTGACTGGGGAACGTCACACACTGAAGCCCGGGACCATTCGTACCGACAACAGCTCTTTCCTGGATGTTGCGGTCAGCGACGGTTTCATACGGATCACAGAGCTGCAGCTACAAGGCAAAAAGAGAATGAGGATCAGAGACTTCCTCAATGGATTTTCTTTTCCGGAGAACAGCTATTTCCTTTGAGATCACCACTTGTAATTCAGGCCAAAGCTGAGCGTCTGATTCACCTGCCAATATTTGAAATCGGGATCTGCAGGCACACCATCATCGAAACGGACGTTGACATATACCCGGGTGGAGAATGCATTGCTCAGTGCCATGTTCAGGCTGTTCTCAAACTCCGACACCACTTTCTCGTAGCTGGTAAAATAGGTGAAACGGGAATCCCATGAAACATATCGGTTGAAGTTATACTTTAAGATGGAGGTGATGGTGGATCCGATATCCAGCAGTGATTTGCGATCTTCCGGAATACCGTAACGTTTCACATCCACCGCATCATTCCCCACATATTTGTAGTTGATAGATACCGGTGACAGGCTTAGCGCCCACTTCACACTGCGGTGGCGCAAATTCTTCGGTTTCTTGTCCAGGTCAAACTTTAAACCCACACCCGCATTTACATATAAAGGAGCCAGGAAGGAGGAGCGAAGATCAACAGAATTGGAATTGAAATTATTGAACAACTGCGATTTGACCTCCATGTTCATTGAGTAGGACCATCTCTTCACAAATGAGTCAAAACCAAAATCACTGTAGTAACGAATCTGATCGTTACCGATACGGTAGCTCCTCACCGTGTCATCGGGGGCATTGAACAGAGAAAGCCGCCACTCGAGCGTGTTGTTGAATCGTATCTTATCTTTCTGGTAATTGGCTTTTATCACCTGGTAGCTATTGAAATTCAGATTGCTGGTACCACCCTTGTGCCAGTTATCAGAGAAGTAGTTCTGTGCAAACTGAAAGGAGTGTTCCCCTTCATAAATCCAGTACTTCCTGGCAATGGTAGCCATCTCAACCCCCGGTGTATTGAGGGAATAGGTGGTCTCTGTTTTGATCAGTTCCCTGAAAGGGTTGAAGGTCTCCCGGACAATCGCATCATCACTCTCCACACGCGGAATGGTATCGAAACTGGCTACCGAATAACGGATCCTGTCGGGATAGTTCCGGTAATAGTTGCGCCGCACATCCTGCACAAAATCGGCATGCTGTAGTGCAGGAGCAAATGTTTTTTCTTTCGGGATCAGCAAACCCCGGTAAGGCTCCTCATCCGCAGCGTAGAATGAGAGGTCACGAGGCAGTATCTTGCCGGTGAATATCATCGGTAAAAACAGCGGGTTGTAAAAGAGGGTATCACGAAAAGTCATCCCGGCCAATGAAAAAGTTGTGTTGGAAGGCGGTGGCAACATCAGAGTGCCATTTTCATTTCGTGAATAGAGTGAATCAAGGGGATTGGCGAAGCGAAGTGAATCCCGATTGATGCCCGATTGCGGTAGTTCCACCCCGATGACCGGATTCCGGAGAGCTGTATCCCCACGCTCCTGCAACTGCTTGGTGGTTTGCTGCTCAATCTGCCGGCTGATGTCGGTGATGTCATAAAACAGATCGGTGCTGTCTGCACTTTCCAGCGTGACAGTTGCAACGTCAACTGCTTCTCCGGCTCTGACAACAGAAACTGTAAGAAGTGAAAGTGTGATTGTCAACAGTAAATTGTGAACTCTCATAAGCATTATTTTGACTGGAAAATACTCTTTTCATTTTATCTCAGGAAGTTAGAAAACAAATAGAACCCTCTACAGGTTTACAAAGATATATAAAAAAGCATCACCTGAAAAATCAGGACTCCAAAACCTTTTCCTGATGTAACAACCCCCTGGTTCGGGAATGATCATGAAATAGTGAAGCAGGGAGAGGTAGGATGGCCTCAATTATTTTCATATCTTTGCATCAATTCATTTCCAATCCAAAGGCAAAGAGACAGAGTTATTAAAACAGCACAAGATGAAAAAATTATTCTACATTATTTTATTGGTCCTTGTCGGTGCCATCTCACTGACAGGATGCCAGGGTTATAACAACATGGTTGAAAAACAGGAAGCGGTCACTGCCCAGTGGGGCAATGTGCAGAATGCCTATCAGCACCGGGCCGACCTGATTCCCAACCTGGTGAACACAGTAAAGGGATATGCCACCCACGAACAGGAGACCTTCACGCAGATAACCGAAGCCAGGGCAAAAGCAACACAGACCACTGTGAGCCCTGAAAACCTTACGGCAGAGAGCCTGCAGGAGTACCAACAGGCACAAAACCAACTGAGCCAGGCACTCGGGCGGCTGCTGCTGATTCAGGAAAACTATCCGGAGCTGAAAGCCAATCAGAACTTTCTGGCTTTACAGGATGAGCTTGCCGGCACGGAAAACCGCATCTCGGTGGAACGCAATAAGTTCAACCAGATCGCGCAGGATTATAACTCCTATATCCGTAAGTTTCCGCAGGTAATCTATGCCAAATGGTTCAAGTTTGAGCCGAAAGCCTATTTCGAGGCGATACCTGAGGCACAATCTGCCCCTCAGGTGCAATTTTGAACCCACAGATAAAAAAGAGAGAGAACGCCATGCTGAACAAAGATGAACTGGAACAGATCAGAGAAGCGATCCGCAGTGCCGAACGCAATACCTCGGGAGAGATCCGCGTATGTGTAGCCCGGCAATGCAAAGGTGACCCGCTGGAAGCGGCTTTCCGTAAGTTCACACGGCTGAAGATGGAAACGACCGAGCAGCGGAATGGGGTGCTGATTTTTGTCTCTCCGACCGACCACAAGGCGGCGATCTGGGGTGACAGCGGCATCCATGATGCCACACAAAAAGATTTCTGGGATGAGGTGCTGAAAGAGATGCTCTCATTCTTCCGTGAGGGAAGAATCGCCGACGGCATTTGCCGTGGTGTGGAAAAGGTGGGAGAACTGATCAGGGCACAATATCCGGTATTGGAAAACGACATAAATGAACTGAGCGATGATGTTATCCTGGAAGAGTAGTGCGCGTATCCTCCCCCTCTTTATCCTCTTCACCTGGTCACTGGCAGCACAGGAGATCCCGGAGCCGATGGTTCCCTACCGGCTGGTGAATGACTTTGCGGGAGTTTTCACTGATGTTGCTAACAGCGCTCTGGAACAGAAGCTGCGGGCTTACCACGACTCCACCTCCACACAGATCTACGTGGTGACGGTAGATGACCTTGGCGGGTATGCGCCCTCCGACTTCACCTTCCGGCTGGGAGAGAAGTGGCAGGTGGGACAGAAAAGCAAGAACAACGGCGCTGTGATCCTGATCAAGCCGAAACGAGGCAACAGCCGTGGTGAGGCGTTCATTGCGACAGGTTATGGCCTGGAGGCACGTATCAACGATGCCTATGCGGGCCGCATCGTGCGTAACGTGATGATCCCCTACTTCATGGAGGAGGATTATTTCGGAGGTGTCAATGCTGCGGTGGATGAGATGATTGCACGCCTCTCGGGCGAGTTCTCCGCCGGGGAGGAAGAGAAGGAAGAGGGGATCCCCCTGCTGGGGATCATCATCCTGGTTATCGGCATCCTTGTCCTGTTTGCATTCATATCCGGCGGGGGTGACCAGCATATCGACAGCGAGGGTCACCACGGAGGCAGCAACCCGCCTGTTTTCTTTCCACCGATCATTGGTGGTAACCGCCGCGGAGGAGGCTTTGGAGGCTTCGGCGGTGGTGGTGGCTTTGGCGGCTTCGGCGGAGGCGGTGGTGGCAGTTTCGGCGGAGGAGGCGCCGGTGGGAGCTGGTAAGCAGCACTCCCGGCAATCGCCATGCAGCAGAAACTGATCACCATCCTTGGTCCCACCGCCAGCGGCAAAACATCGTTTGCCGCACAGCTGGCTGCCATTCTTAACGGTGAGATTATCAGCGGCGACTCGCGCCAGCTCTACCGACGCATGGATATCGGCACCGGCAAGGACCTGGGTGAATATACCCTCGGTAGCCACACCATCCCCCATCACCTGATCGATATACGGGAGCCGGGCGACAAATATACGCTGTTCGATTATCAGCGGGACTTCCATGCCGCCTGTCAGGATATCCGCAGCCGCGGCAGGCAGCCCATCCTCTGTGGCGGTACCGGCCTCTACATTGAGTCGGTACTGAGGGGCTACCATCTCCCCGATGTGCCTCCCAACAGGGAGCTGAGAGAGCGCCTCGAACAGAAATCACTTGCCGAACTGACAGCGATCCTGCGTAGTTACGGTCCGCTTCACAACAGCACCGACATTGATACGAAGAAACGAGCCATCCGCGCCATCGAGATTGCCGACTACCGGTCACGGCAGGATCCCAGCCAGGCAGCCTACCCGCCCATGGATAGCATCATCATCGGGCTGCAGATCGATCGCGAGCTGCGGCGGGAGAAGATCAGCCGCCGCCTGGAGGCACGTCTCCGGGAGGGGATGATCGAAGAGGTGCAGCAGTTGCTCGATGAGGGAATCACACCCAACGACCTGATCTACTATGGCCTGGAGTACAAATTTGTCACTCTCCATCTGACCGGGGTTCTCTCCCGTGAGGAGATGAGCCGCCAGTTGGAGATTGCCATCCATCAGTTTGCCAAAAGGCAGATGACCTGGTTCAGGGGAATGGAACGACGCGGCTTCACCATCCATTGGATCGATGCCACCCTGCCCATGGAAGAGAAGCTGTCAGAGGCAATTTCTTTGACCGGAATGTAAAAAATCGAAGAAAAAGCGCTATTTTTGTCACCCAATGAGTGGCGTACATCCCTGGTATTGTCCACCCGGTGCGCAATAACCCCCAAACAGACCCTATCAAGATGATCAAAGGAATCTTTCCCACAAAGCAATTTGAAGCGTTCGAAACGCCGTTCTATTATTACGACATGACACTGTTGCGCGAGACGCTCAACATCATCAGGCAAGAGACCGACGGCAAGCCATATCACGTCCACTACGCCATCAAGGCCAATGCCAACCCGGAGATCCTGCGACTGATTGCCTCCTACGGCTTCGGCGCTGACTGTGTGAGTGGCAACGAGATCCTGCGGGCGCTGGAGTGTGGCTTCCCGGCCGAAAAGATTGCTTTTGCCGGCGTAGGTAAGACCGACCGGGAGATCCTTATCGGACTCGACAACAACATCTTCTGCTTTAACGTGGAGTCGCTGGCTGAACTGGAGGTGCTGAACCAACTGGCTGCCGGGAGAGGTAAGCGTGCTCCGGTGGCACTGCGCATCAATCCCAACGTAGATGCCCACACCCATCATTACATCACCACCGGGCTGAACGAGAACAAGTTCGGCATCAATGAACAGGACCTGCCTGCCGCCCTGCGGATGATAGCCGGGAGTGGCCACATCAACCTGATCGGCATCCATTTTCATATCGGCTCCCAGATCACCGACCTCTCCTCGTTTGAGGATCTATGTGTCAAAGTACTGGAGCTGCGGGAGTGGTTCCACACACAGGGTATCGCGCTGCCGGTGATCAATGTGGGAGGTGGCCTGGGGATCAACTACCAGCATCCCAACCACTGTCCTGTAGCCGATTTTGAGTCCTACTTCCGGCTGTTCGAGAAGTACCTGAAGCTGGAAGAGGAACAAACGCTCCACTTCGAGCTGGGACGTTCGGTGGTGGCCCCCTGCGGCTCCCTGATCACACGGGTGGTTTACCTGAAAGAGGGCATTCAAAAGAAGTTCCTGATCGTGGACGCCGGGATGACGGATCTGATCCGCCCGGCACTTTACCAGGCATTCCATCACATTGAAAACATCAGTTCGGAGAAGCCATATACCCGTTACGACGTGGTAGGCCCCATCTGCGAGTCGAGCGATGTGTTTGCGCAGGATTTCTTGCTGAACGAATCACAACGGGGCGATCTGATTGCGATCCGCTCGGCAGGTGCCTACGGTGAGACCATGGCCTCCACGTACAACTGCAGAGAGATCCCTGCCTCACGTTTCTCTGACAAAATATAAACCCAGTCACATGGAATACCTCTCCCAGCTCATTGCCGGGTTTACGCTTACCAAGTGGATCCTCACGGGTTTGCTGTTTCTCCTCTTTCTGGTACAGATACTCTTTTACCTTGTGATTTACAACAGACCCTACCGTCATCAAAAAAAACAGGAAGCTTCACCACAAACCGATGCCGCACTGCCTCCCATCTCGGTGATCATTTCTTCAAAAAACAGCTCGGAGGAGTTGGCCGAGAACCTGCCATTCATTCTGGAACAGGATTATCCCGACTACGAGGTGATTGTGGTCAACAGTGGATCCACCGATGAGACCGACATGGTGCTGAACGCTGCCTCCCTCAAATATCCACACCTCTACCACACCTATGTCCCGGAAGATGCAGACAGTCTCTACGAGAAGAAGCTGGCGCTTACAATCGGCATCAAGGCTGCAAAGTATGAGCATCTCCTCTTCACCGAGGCATACTGCAGACCCTGCACAGCTCATTGGATCAGGGAGTATGGCAGAGCTTTTGCGCAAGGAAAGGAGATCCTACTGGGATTCAGCCGGATAAAGATTAACAAGAAGACAAAGATGCATCGGTTCATTCGGTTCGACAATCTGATGCATCACCTCAAATTTCTCTCCATGGCACTGCTGGGCCACCCATTTATGGGTATCGGACGCAACATGGGCTATCGAAAAGAGCTTTTTTTCCGCCACAAGGGATTCTCCTCCATTCTACACATTGATGGCGGTGAGGATGATCTCTATATCAACCGGATTGCCCGTGGTGTACCCACCGGTGTGGTGCTTTCACCCGAGAGCGTGACCGAAACGGAGGGCGTGGAGAACTTCTTCACCTGGCGCTCGCTGAAATCGAAGTATCTCTATACGAAACAATACTATCGCGGGGTGGCCCCCCTACTGCTAAGCCTGGAGAGCTTCACTCGCTATGCTTTTTATCTGATTCTGACACTCACGATTGCTCTGGGCATCTACAGCGGCACCTGGCTGCTCACCGCTATCGCTCTTCTCCTCTTTCTGATACGCTACGGGATTCAGTTGCGGGTGCTCAACCGAGCCGGCAGGTTGCTGGATGGCATGGGGTACCATCTAAACCTGCTGCTGTACGATCTCTTCCAGCCTTTTAACAACTTCCGTTTCCGGCGATATGCCAACAAGAGAAACAGATACCGGCGTTGAACAGAGCATAAGGATGTCATCTTGTCAGCGGCAACCCAATAAAGATCCCCTTAGCCCGGTTAAATCGGGTTAATCGGATTATCTTTCCGTTAAAAGTGTTAAAAGCTATTCCGATGGTTCTCTTTCTGTATAATTTTTGTGTTACATTTGCTGCAATGAGAAACAGCAATAAACTTAAAACCCAACAATATGAATACAAATAACACAAAAAACGTAGTTGCAATTGTCCTGGTTGCAATTCTGAGTTCAGTCATCACGCTGTTTGGATACCACATGATCAGCGAAAAAGGAGGAAAAGCTGTCTCAGACAACGCTGACAACCCTGTAACGAAGGAGATGGGTATGCTTGCCAACTCTTTCGGTCAGGATAAGGATAATGTGGTACTTACCAGCCTCACCACAGATGAAGGATATCCCGACTTCACGGAGGCTGCTGCCCGCTCGGTAGATGGTGTGGTGCATGTGAAGACCAAGACCATCCGCCAGCAACAATACATCAACCCATTCGATTTCTTCTTCGGCTTTGGTGACCGTTTGCCGGCACAGCCACGTGAACAGATAGGGTTCGGCTCCGGTGTGATCATCTCGAAAGATGGATACATCATCACCAACAACCACGTGGTGGAGGACGCCACGGAGGTATCGGTCACGCTGAACGACAACCGCGAGTTCACCGCCAAGGTGGTGGGTACCGACCGAATGAGCGACATCGCTCTGCTCAAGATTGATGGAGATGAGTTTCCCTACCTCACTTTCGGCAACTCCGATGCGCTGAAGGTGGGAGAATGGGTACTGGCGGTGGGTAATCCTTTCAACCTCACCTCTACCGTCACTGCCGGTATCGTCAGTGCGAAGAACAGAGGCAATGTGATGGGTGGCAGCCTCGGCATCCAATCATTTATACAGATCGACGCGGCTGTTAATCCTGGCAATAGCGGGGGGGCGCTGGTCAACACCCGCGGTGAGCTGGTGGGAATCAACACCGCCATCTATTCCCAGACCGGCAATTTCACAGGATATGCTTTTGCCGTGCCCATCTCCATTGCAGGCAAGGTTGCTGCTGACCTGAAGGAATATGGAGTAGTACAACGCGCCGTGCTGGGCATCCAGGTACCCAACATCGAAAACATCCGCAGGGAAGATCCCGAGCGGGCACGAGAGCTGTCACAAATTAAAGGGGTGCTGGTGGAGGATTTCACCGACAGAAGCGCTGCCAAGGCTGCCGGCATTCAGAAAGGAGATGTGCTGACTGCCATCAACAATGTGCCCATCCGCAACTTCGCCGAACTACAGAGCCAGCTGAACCGTTACCGCCCGGGTGACAAGATCAGCGTGACAGTAGACCGCAACGGCGAAAAACGCTCTTTTAACGTGGTGCTGAAAAACGATGAGGGAAGCACAGAGATCACCCCCAGAACAGATGCAGCCACGCTATTGGGAGCTACGTTCAAACCGTTAAGCGATCAGCAGAAACGTGCCCTGGGCATCTCCAGTGGCGTCGAAGTGGTGAGTGTGGACAGCAAAGGATTGTTCCGTAAGGAGGGAATCAACAAAGGATTCATCATCATGCGTATGAACAACCTGCCGGTGAACAGTCAGGAGGATGTTGATAACATCGTGGCAGCCACACGCACCCGTGAAGACAAAGTGGTACTGATCGCCGGTTTCTATCCCAACGGCAGAACGCAATACATCGCCATCGATCTCTCAGAGAAGTAGGCCATGGTTAACAAAGGTTAATCATTCGCATTTCAGTAACAAAAAGGAACCAAATAACGTTTCTATAGCAAAGGAATTAGGCTTCAATGCCAGATTCCTTTGCTATATGCCTGGCATCGGGGGAGCAGGATACCCGTTTATACGATTTTTTTTCGTACCTTTGCGCCCCCAAATGCTTCAGTAAAAAAAAATACAGTAGAATCGAAATATAGAGATGAGACAACTAAAAATTACAAAATCGATCACCAATCGTGAGAGCGCATCACTCGACAAATATCTTCAGGAGATTGGACGTGAGGATCTGATCACTGTGGAGGAGGAGGTTGAGCTGGCACAGGCGATCAAGAAAGGCGACCGGCAGGCACTGGAAAAACTCACCAGGGCGAATCTGCGATTTGTGGTGTCGGTAGCCAAACAGTACCAAAACCAGGGGCTCAGTCTGCCCGACCTGATCAACGAGGGAAACCTGGGGTTGATCAAAGCCGCGGAGAAGTTCGATGAAACCCGTGGTTTCAAATTCATCAGCTACGCGGTATGGTGGATCCGCCAGTCTATTCTGCAGGCCCTGGCAGAACAGTCGCGCATCGTGCGGTTGCCACTCAACCAGGTGGGCTCACTCAACAAGATCAACAAGGCATTTCAGAAATTTGAACAGGAGAACGAACGGCGTCCTTCTGCAGAGGAACTGGCTACAGAGCTGGATATCACGGTGGATAAGGTAACCGACTCACTGAAAGTATCCGGACGCCATATCTCTATGGATGCTCCATTCGTAGAAGGTGAGGACAACAGTCTGCTGGATGTGCTGGTAAACGACGATGCACCCATTGCAGACCGCACACTGATCAACGAATCGTTGCAGAAAGAGATCGACCGTGCGCTCTCAACCCTTACTGAAAGAGAGAGCGAAATTATCAAGATGTTTTTCGGCATCGGCTGTCAAGAGATGACACTCGAGGAGATCGGCGACAAGTTTCAACTCACCCGCGAGCGGGTTCGACAGATCAAGGAGAAAGCTATTCGAAGGCTGCGTCAGGACTCCCGAAGCAAGCTTCTGAAGAGTTACCTGGGTTAAAACGAGACGACTGACTGTCTGGAAAATGACAGAAAGCGTTGAAAAATGGTCGTTTGGACAGATTTATTGAAAAAACTATCAGAAAAACAAGATTATATAATATTTAAGTTTTATATTTGTAAACTTAATTTTAACTGCTTCAGCGGAAGCAGATAGCGTATTAAACGGGAAATTGATGCCATTTCTGCCATCTTCATGCGAACAATTTTATAACAGAAGTGTTATAGTAT
>WOYT01000102.1 GCA_011620695.1 Proteiniphilum sp. | reverse complement strand
ATCGATCAACTTTGGTTCCTCGTTCATAGTTCTTGGTTCTTGGTTCTTGGTTCTTGGTTCTTGGTTCTTAGTTCTTGGTTCTTAGTTCCTGGTTCCTGGTTCCTGGCTCTTGGCTCTTGGTTCTTGGCTCTTGGCTCCTGGTTCCTGGTTCCTGGTTCCTATATGCTTACCATAGAATATCAAACTTCAAACATTGTAACATTGTAACATCCTAACTTTCAAAGCTTTCTGACGCATTCCCTGAACTGGTCACCCCGATCCTCGTAGTTTTTGAAAAGGTCAAAGCTGGCACAACAGGGAGAAAGCAGTACGGTATCACCCTTTTGGGCCAGGCGGTAAGCGGCATTCACAGCTTCTTCCATGGAAGAGGCATCACAGATAGTCTCTACCTTCCCATCGAAGAATGCATGCAGCTTGCTGTTGTCGGCACCCAGGAAAATCAGGGCACGTACTTTGGTGCGCACCAACTCCTCTATCTCGCTGTAATCATTTCCCTTGTCTGTCCCCCCAAGGATCAGTACCGTCCTGGATCGCATGCTCTGCAGGGCATACCAGCAGGAGTTCACGTTGGTAGCCTTTGAGTCGTTGATATATTGCACGCCGCGCACGGTAGCCACCTTTTCGAGGCGGTGTGGCACCCCGCGGAAATCGGCAAGTGAGCTGCGCAGCTGTTCATCGCTGATATCCATTAGCTTGGCCACGATACCCGAAGCCAGGGAGTTGTAAACATTGTGCATACCCTCAAGGGCCAGTAGTTCGAGCTCCATATCAAATTGATGTTCTTTGGTGTGAATATACATTTTCCCGTTATCGATATAGCCGGCAGTGGCTGTTGTTTTTTTCTCCCCGAAAGGGTAGCAGGTAGCTGCCGGTTTCAGTTTCTCAATTTCACGAGTGATGATGGGATCATCGATCCAGTAGATGAAAGCATCCTCCACTTTCTGGTTGCGAATGATCCGCATCTTGGCATCCACGTAGTGCTGCAGGTTGTGGTCGTAACGGTCCAGGTGGTCAGGTGTGATGTTGAGCAGCACCGCGATATCGGCTTTGAAGTCGTACACACCCTCCAGCTGGAAGCTACTGAGCTCCAGCACATAGCAATCGTAGTTCTCTTCAGCCACCTGGCGGGCGAAGCTCTTGCCAATGTTGCCAGCCAGTCCCACATTGAGCCCTGCAGAGCGGAGGATATGCCATATCAGGCTGCTGGTGGTGGTTTTGCCATTGCTGCCGGTGATGCAGATCATCTTCGCATTGGTGTACCTGCCGGCGAACTCGATCTCGGATATCACCCTGATTCCCTTTGCCAGCACCTTCTGCATCAGTGGTGTGCTGTAGGGTATCCCGGGGCTCTTTACGATCTCATCGGCTTGCAGCACCCGCTCCTCGGTATGTCCTCCCTCTTCAAAAGCGATCTGGCGACTGCAAAGCGTCTCCCGGTGGTCAGCCCTGAGCGTTCCACTATCGGAGAGAAACACCTCCAATCCTTTCTGTTGTGCCAGGATGGCCGTACCCACCCCGCTTTCTCCGCCACCCAGTATCACCAGTCGTTCACCTTTCATCCTGCACGCCATTTTGTTCGTTAAAAACATGCTCCTTATCTCATTTTCAGCGTGGCCACTGCCAGCACTGCCAGGATCATCTCAACCAGCCAGAAGCGGCTCACGATCTTAGGTTCCGCCAGCGGTACAATTGGCCGCTGGAAGTAGGCATCGATGCTGCCGTCACCCGGCTTCTGAAAATGGTGGTGCAGCGGTGTCATCTTGAAGATACGTTTGCCCACACCATATTTCTTCCTGGTATATTTGAAGTAGGAGACCTGTATGATTACCGAGAGTGCCTCCACAAAAAAGACACCGCATAGGATGGGCAGCAGCAGCTCCTTGTGGATCAGCACAGCAAAGACGCCGATGATGCCACCCAGGGTGAGGCTGCCGGTGTCGCCCATGAATACCTGTGCCGGATAGGCGTTGTACCAGAGAAATCCGACACATGCGCCCACGAAGGCAGAGGCGAACACCATCAACTCATCACTTCCGGGGATGTGCATGATGTTGAGGTAGGAGGCAAAATCGACCCGTCCTGAAACGTAGGCCAGAATACCGAGGGCCACGCCAATGATGGCAGAGGAGCCGGAGGTGAGGCCATCGAGGCCGTCGGTCAGGTTGGCGCTGTTGGAGACGGCGGTGACAATCAGGATCACCATCAGGATGAAGACCACCCATACCGCTTTATCGGCATAATCGCCCATCCAGCTCACCAGCCAGCGGTATTCGAAGTTGTTGTTCTTCATAAATGGGATGGTGGTGCTGGTAGTCTTTACATCTTCAGTCTGGTAGGTCACCTCTTCTATCACGTTGTTGACCCGTACCTCCATATTCTGGCGCACCACCGCGTCGGGACTGAAGTAGAGGGTGAGCCCCACGATCAACCCCAAACCAATCTGCGCCACTATCTTGAACTTGCCTTTCAGTCCCTCTTTATCTTTTTTAAACACCTTGATGTAATCGTCGGCGAAACCCAGCAGACCCAGCCAGAGGGTGCTCACCAGCATCAGGATAATGTAAGTATTTTCCAGCTTGCCGAAGAGCAGGGTAGAGACCAGGATGGAGAAGATGATAATCACCCCTCCCATGGTGGGGGTGCCTCGTTTGCTGTACTGCCCCTCCAGGTCGAGGTTGCGGATGGTCTCCCCGATCTGCATCCGTTGAAGTCTGTCGATGATCTTTTTGCCCACGACGATCCCGATGAGCAGAGAGAAGATGACAGCCATTGCCGATCGGAACATCACATACTGAAACATGCCCGCGCCGGGAACATTCAGCGTATCCAGATAATCAAAAAGATAGTAGAGCATAAGATTTTGTTTATGTTGTTACGGATTGCGGTGTGAAGCGAAAATCTTCTCTACCTCCTCCCGGTCGTCGAAGTGATATTTCACCCCTTTTATCTCCTGATAATCCTCATGCCCCTTGCCGGCAATAAGGATTACATCACCCTCTTTGGCCAGGGCACAGGCCGTCTTGATTGCTTCGCGCCGGTCCACGATGGTGAGCGCAGCCTGCCGTTGTTCCTCGGTGAGACCCTCTGTCATTTCCCGCAGGATCTCTTCCGGCTCCTCAAACCGTGGGTTATCGGAGGTGAGCAGCACGCTGTCGCTTCGCTCTGCGGCCTCACGTGCCATGATGGGACGCTTGGTACGGTCGCGGTTGCCACCGCAGCCCACCACTGTGATGATCCGCCCCCGGTTGCCGAGTACCTCCTGGATGGCTTTCAACACGTTCGACAAGGCATCGGGTGTATGGGCATAATCAACGATGGCGGTGTATCCCTTCGGTGAGCGAAATGTCTGAAAGCGGCCGGCGACAGGCTGCAGCAGGGAGAGCTCACGAAGCACCTCCTCCTCGTTCAATCCCAGCAGGATTGCAGCTCCATAAACCGCCAGCAGGTTATAGACATTGAAGACACCCACAAACTGCACCACCAGTTCCCGGCCATTGATCTCGATATCGGTGCCATCGAAATGTTTCTCAAAGATGCGTGCTTTGAAATCGGCCATCCCTTTCACTGAGTAGCTCTTTTTCACAGCACGACAGTTTTGCAGCATCACCAACCCATTCTTATCGTCTATGTTGGTCAGGGCAAAGGCCTCCTCGGGCAGGTTGTCGAAGAAGAGCTTCTTCACATTGCGATACTCCAGCATGTTCTTGTGGTAGTCCAGGTGATCCTGAGTGAGGTTGGTGAAGATACCGCCGGAGAAATGAAGCGCTTCAATCCGCTTCTGATGGATGGCATGTGAGCTCACCTCCATGAACGCGTATGCGCAGCCGGCATCCACCATACGCCGCAGCAACGCGTTCAGCGTAAGCGAATCGGGTGTAGTGTGTGTGGTAGGATGCTTCTCCCCGTTTACATAGTTGGCTACGGTAGAGATGAGTCCGGCAGCATATCCCTGGTTACGAAAGAGCTGCCAGAGAAGGGTGGCGATGGTGGTCTTTCCGTTGGTACCGGTCACCCCTACCAGCCTGAGCTGTCGCGACGGATGACCGTACCAGGTATCGGCAATATGTGCCAGTGCTACGGCACTGTTCTCCACCTGCACATAAGTCACCCGTGAGAAATACTCCTCGATCATCGGCTTGTCGTACACCACCACGACAGCTCCCTGTTCGATAGCCTTACCGATGTAGGCATGACCGTCGGTGCAGATCCCTTCCACTGCAACAAAGAGTGCTCCCGGCTCCACACGACGTGAGTCGGAAGTGACGGTGGTGATCTCTGCCGCTTCGTTGCCACGAATGGAAACGATCCTGCATGATTCAATCAGTGTGGTGAGTCTCATATCTTCCGTTTATTTTAATGTGATTGCGATTGTTCGCCCTTTCACCAGCCTGCTGCCGGGTGAGATCGATTGCGAAACCACCCTGCCGGCACCGTTCAGCTGCACCCTCAACCCTGCCTCTTCAAGCAGGTAAAGGGCATCACGGGCTCCCATGCCATGCACATCGGGCACCAGCGAGCCGTTCAATGAAAGGGGCTGCGGTATGTAAGCGTTACGATCTTCTACCACCTTCACCCACTCCGAGGGCTCTTCCGTCTCACCGGCAGGCAATCCCAGAAGTGTAAGCATCTTTCGGCAGTGGGTCCAGTTCCCGTTTTTGAGGGGCGGTTCCTTGCTGAGCAGTGAGTCCACGGGACAATCCTCTACGGTGAGCTGTACCTTCCGGATGTAGGTCTGCTCAGCAATTTTTTTAAAGACCATACCGGCCATCCCGCCGCCAGAGGGGACACCCCTGGGTTTGCGTATCCCCACGAAGATGGTATACAGGGGTTCATCTGCAGGGAAATAGCCGCAGAAAGAGACATAATAGCCACCATAACCTCCACCTGAGGCGATCTGAGCCGTGCCGGTCTTACCGGCCATCGGGAAATAGTCGGAAGCCACCACCCTGGCTGTACCCTCTTCGATCACGCCCACCAGCATTTCATGTATCTGCTGCAGGGTGGTCTCCTTGCAGATCATCGGGTTCACCACCTCTGCCTTCATCTCTTTCAGCACTTTTCCATCTTTCACCAACTGCTTCGCGATGAAAGGCTTGATCATCCTTCCGTTGTTTGCAATGGCATTGTAGAACATCAACAGGTAGATGGGTGGCACCTGTACCTCATAACCGAACGACATCCAGGGAAGGGTTGTTTTGGACCAGTAGTTGTTCTTGTCGTCCGGAAAACGGATGGAGGAGGTGCCTTCGATCCCCTTGAGAGGGACATCCCATTGCAGTTGTTTTCGCAGTCCGATTCGGTCGATCCCCTCTACAAACTTCTTCGGGTTATTCTCATATCCTTTCAGGGCAATCTTGCTCATCACCACGTTCGATGAAATAGCCAGCCCTTCGGCAACGGTGAAATAACCACGATCCTGTCCGCGCCGCCAGTAGTGATCTCTCACCCAACGGCGGTTGTATTGGAACAATCCGTTGCCCACATGGAATGAGTCGGTGGGGGTGACCACACCATCGTCGAGCGCCACCATCACGGTCACCGTCTTGAACGTGGATCCCGGTTCATTCATATAGGAGAATGCGTTAGGGTTTCCCTCGGCATAGTCACCGTTACTCATACGGTCCAGATTGGCTATTCCCTTTATTTCCCCGGTCTTGACCTCCATGATAATGGCGGTACCCGACTCGGCCTCTGTCTCCACCAGCTTTTCCCTGAGCGCCCGTTCGGTGATATCCTGTATTTCTGCATCGAGGGTGGTAACAAGATCCCACCCAGCCACGGCCGGTTTCTCAACCACATCCATCCACTTACCCTGTATCTTCTGGCGGAACTTCACACCTGGCACACCCCGCAGCAACGAGTCATATTTCAGTTCGAGACCGCTGGCACCTCCCTTGTCGAGATCCTTGAAAACGTTCCCCACCGTACGGGTGGCCAGGTTACCAAACGGTTTCTTGCGTGCATTGCGCTCCTCGGCGATCAACCCACTGCGGTTGGAGCGCTGGTTCCAGAAAGGAAAGGTACGTATCTCCTTGAGGTCAACATAGGAGATGTCGTGGCGCAGAATCTTCACGTAGCGGGAGCGGATGGGCACCCGTTTGTCGATACCCCGCTCACGGTTCTCCCGGATCTGGCGCTGCTCCTCTTCACGCATCTTCCAGCCATTCAGGATCACACGCTTATACTGTGCAGCGGTACGATCGGGGAACTTAGTTGCCAGGGCATGGGAGAGCTCGCCCACATATTTGTAGAGTGTATCTTTCTCCATTCCGTCGGCCCAGAAATCCATGTATATGCTGTAAAGTGGTTCAGTTGTAGCCAGCAGCCTGCCATCGTAGGTATAGATGCTGCCTCGCTCGGGCAGGATCACCCGGTCACGGATCACTGTCTCTTTTTCACCCACCTCCCGCCATTTCCTGCCTTCAGAGCTAAACGCGAGTCTGCCTGCAGTGAAGATGATCATCACGGCAAACAACATCAAAAGGGTGACGATCACGCCGTAGCGGGCCAGCAACACCTTTTCCGTTTTTTTGTTTTGCTCTTGCTTCTCGTTCATCATCTCAATTGACTATTTACCGATATGATAGACCGGCTCGTTCGTCACTTTCAGCTCCAGACCCGCCTCTTCCACACGACGCTCAATCTCACCCTGTCGACTGGCTTCGGTGAGAGCAGATGAGATGGTGAGCGATTCGTAGCGTGCATCTTTCAACACCCGCTCAAGGCGCTCAATCTCAGACATCTTCTGCAAGACAGTGTACCGGTGGCTGATAAAAAGAAACATAATCAATACGACAACCAGTATAAAGCGCATGTTCCGGAGGAAGAAATTCTCAGTGAGAACACTTCCTCCAAAAACATGGACAAACGATTTACGGATGTTATCGAACTTCAGTTTCATATCATAGCTTTTACTTTCAACCTGTTGCTTACGGCTTACAGCTTTTTCGCGATCCTTAGTTTTGCGCTTCTGGAGCGGGGATTCTTTTGTTGCTCCTCTGCAGAGGGAACGATCACCTTGCGGTTCACCAGTTCAAAAGGCGTCTCCACATTGCCGTAAAAATCTCTCACCAACTTGCCCTCAAAGTTGCCACTCCGGAAAAAATTCTTCACCAGCCGATCCTCCAGCGAATGGTAAGAGATCACACTGATGCGACCACCCGGTTTCAGCATCTCGAGCGATCGGAGCAACATCTCCCTCAGGGCATCCATCTCGCCGTTCACCTCAATGCGCAACGCCTGAAAAGCTTGCGCCAGCACTTTCTTCTCTCTATCCCTGCCGGTAAAAGGCCGCAGAATGGTAAGCAATTGTCCGGTGGTCGTGATCCGGCCATTTTCACGGGCAGCAAGAATTGCAGCCGCGATGCTTCGGGCATTTTTCAGCTCCCCATAGTGGTAGAAAATATCGGAGAGCTGCTCTGCCGTGTAGCTGTTCAGAATATCAGCCGCACTCTTTCTTGCGCTGCGGTTCATACGCATATCAAGATCTCCCTCAAAGCGAAATGAGAAGCCACGTTCCGAATCATCAAAATGGTGCGAGGAGACCCCCAGGTCGGCCAGCACACCATCCACCTCTTCAATGCCGAAGTAACGGAGGAAATTCTTCATATAGCGGAAGTTACTTCTGATCAGCATAAAACGGTGATCGGCAAGTGCATTTTGAGCCGCATCCTCATCCTGATCAAAGGCAATCAAACGTCCGTCCGGCCCTAAGCGATTCAGAATTTCACGCGAATGTCCTCCGCCACCAAAGGTGACATCCAGATAGATCCCCGAGGGAACGATCTGCAACCCATCCACGCTCTCTGCCAACAGCGCCGGTATATGATATGCTTCTGCCTCTGTGCTATTCGACATCCTCTATAGTATGATGTGAGCCAATCACAAATCCTTATTATCCGCAGGATGAGAAAACACCCTGCTCTAACCCCGAAACCCCTGTCAGGGGTTACTCTCCATCAGTTGCTGCAACTTTGACATAAACTCATCCGGCTCCACCAGCGGGTTCTCCAGTCTCTCCTTTGCCCAGAGCTCAATGGTCTCATCCACCCCGAGAAAACGGACATCAGTATCGATGGAGGCCATACGCAGATAACGCTTCGGGATCAGTACCCTTCCATTGGCATCCATCTCCAGCCTTTCGGCATCCAGCACAAACTGGCGAAAGAGCTGTTGTTGTTCACGATTCCACTTGTTCAGTCTGTTGCGCAGCAACTCCACCTCTTTCTCCCACACACTTCCGGGATAGAGAACCAGACAATCCTGGAAAATATCCTTTCTGAGCACCAGATATTCTTCTCCTTCGCTCTGCAGACGCTTGCGAAAAACTGCCGGCACAAAAATCCGTCCCTTTGCATCGGCCCTGGCTTCAATATTTCCCAAAAACTGTATCACTACTACGTCAATTTCAACTGAATAGAGCTATATACGCTGTAAAAGTACAAAATTATCCACTTCTCCCCACATTTCCCCCTGATATTTTTTAAAAAAGTTATCAACAGAGACCATTTAATTCATTTTATCCTCATTCACTGCGTCTTATATTCCACTCCATGAGTGGTGTGCAGAGGCTTCCGAATGAGCATGATCAATTTTTCCACCTGGAAGATTATTGCTTTGACATTTTAAATTTTGTACATTTGCGTCAAATTAGCAAGCAGAGTAAAATGCAATGACCCAAAACAATGCATTTAGGATTGATCTTGATAAGGTTTTGCGTGGCAAGGCTCCAAGACATTACAGGAAAATCCCCCGATTTGTGATCAGCTATCTCAAACGCCTTGTACACCAGGAAGAGATCAATGGCATCCTTGAACGAAACGGGGATCTGGAAGGTGTCCCCTTCATGCATGCATTGGTGGAGAAAGAGTTCAATCTGACGTTAAAGCTGCGGGGTGAAGAAAACATTCCCACTGAAGGCCGGTTTGTCTTTGCCTCTAACCATCCCCTGGGGGGTCTCGATGGGATCTGTCTCTCCTCCGTACTGGGAGATCGGTTCAATGGCAGGATCAAGTATCTGGTGAATGACATCCTCTACTATATTGATCCGCTGAAACCGATCTTCGTCCCCATCAACAAATATGGTGCTCAGGCCAAATCATCGGTCAGAGCGATCAACGAGGCATATGCGTCGGACGACCAGGTGATCACTTTCCCGGCGGGGCTTTGTTCCCGCAAAGTGGGAGGCAAGATCCGTGATCTGGAATGGATGAAAAGCTTTATCATCAAGGCGGTGGAATTTCAGCGGGATGTGATCCCGGTGCACTTCGATGCCAAGAACTCCCGTTTCTTCTACAACCTGGCCAACCTGCGCAAAGCATCCGGCATCAAGTTCAATTTCGAGCTGGTCTATCTCCCAGACGAGATGTTCAAGAACAGCAACCAGACTTTCACCATCACCTTTGGCAAGCCGATACCCTGGCAAACTTTCGATAACAGCAAGACTGCAGCCGCGTGGGCCCAGACCGTAAAAGAGATGGTCTATTCACTGAAGTGATCCCATTCAAAAAAATCAAGAAACAGCAGCATGGAAAAGATTATTGATCCGGTAAGCAAGGAACTGATCAAAAGTGAGCTGACCGTCCAGAAGCGGGTGAGAGTGACTCACAAGGCGAACAACGAGATATATGTCTTCACCGCCCACGACTCACCCAACCTGATGCGGGAGGTAGGGCGGCTGCGGGAGATCGCCTTTCGTCATTACGGGGGCGGTACCGGACTGGGAGCTGATATCGACAAGTATGACACCATGGAGATACCCTACCGCCAGCTCATTGTATGGGATCCCGAGAATGAGGAGATCCTCGGGGGTTACCGGTTCATTTATGGGTCGGATGTGGAATTCGATGAACAAGGCAAACCGATGCTGGCCACCGCTCATCTCTACAACTTCTCGCGGCAGTTCATCGATGATTTCCTGCCCACCACGGTAGAGCTGGGGCGCTCCTTCGTATCGCTCGAATACCAGTCCACCCTGCTCGGCAGAAAGGGTATCTTTGCCCTCGACAACCTATGGGACGGACTGGGAGCGCTCACGGTCATCGACCCCGAGATTGAATATTTCTTCGGGAAAGTGACGATGTATGGCACCTATAACAAGGATGCGCGCAACATGATCCTTTACTTCCTCCACAAGCACTTTCCCGACCCGCTCAGGTTGGTCACACCGATTGATCCGCTGGTTACCGGAACCAACCGGGAAGAGATGAAACAACTGTTCCAGGGCAAAAATTTCAAAGAGGATTACAGGATCCTCCACAAGGAGGTACGCGCCCTGGGATATAACATTCCGCCCCTCATCAATGCTTACATGAGTCTGTCGCCAACGATGCGCTTCTTCGGTACGGCTATCAACGATGAGTTCGGAGAGGTGGAAGAATCGGGTATCCTCATTCGCATCGACCAGATTCTGGAAGAAAAGAGAGCACGACACATCGATTCCTACATGAAGAGCAAACCAAGCAAGCGTTTTCTGATTCGGCTCAAGCGAATCATCACCTCACAAACGACCAAAAGAAAGATTGCAATTCCGCGAAAAAAAAGCGTGCAGGGAAAGAACAAGCCTGGTAACCAGATATCAAAAAGTAAGGAATAACCCCTTTCCAACCCACTTGGTTAACACACAATAAAGAAATATTACCAATTTTTTATCATCGCCATCCGGCAGGTAACTAATTGATAATATTTTTTTTATGCCCTGAAAAATGCAATCGATTGCACGGACAATCAAGGTTAATTACACACTTTTCGGAACCTAAAACCCACAGAACAGATAACTTTGTTATGGAAGTGCAAGAGATGTACGGATGATAGATTAACCATTCATCTGTTTATCTGTTTTGTGATTTATATTGAGAATGAAGAGAGTATTAATCAGTTAATCTTATAACGTTAACAACATGTATCGAAAATTAAAAAAAAGTAGGAAGGCTTTCCTGACAATCTTGTCGGGATTGCTGGTGATTTTATCGGCCACTGCCCAAACCGGTACTCCGATAAATGTAAGGGGAACGGTAACGGACGTGAACGGTGAACCGCTTATTGGGGTCAACATCCTTGTGGAGGGGACCTCAACAGGAACCGTGACCGACTACGAAGGTAATTTCCAGTTGCAGGCCCCGGCAGATGCGGTGCTGAACGTCAGCTATATCGGCTATCGTCCGCAACAAATCGCAGTCAACAACCGGACCAATATTCAAATCGTGATGGAAGAAGACACGGAGTTACTGGAGGAACTGGTGGTGATAGGTTACGGTAGCGTACGAAAAGATGACGCCACAGGTTCGGTAGTAGCGGTGGATGCCACCAAGCTGAACAGAGGTCTGGCTACATCTCCCTCCGATTTGCTGGCGGGGCAGGTAGCAGGCCTGAGCGTTATTTCCTCGGGAGGAGCTCCCGGCTCGGCCGCCAGTATCCGTATTCGCGGCGGATCCTCCATGTCGGCCAGTAACGACCCGCTGATCGTGATCGACGGAGTGCCGGTGGATAATGCCACAGGCATAAGCGGGATGGCCAACCCGTTAAGCACCATCAACTCAAACGACATTGAGACCTTCACCGTACTGAAAGATGCTTCGGCAACCGCCATATATGGTTCCCGCGCTTCAAACGGTGTGATCATCATTACGACAAAGAAGGGAAAGTCGGGCAGGATGCAACTCTCCTATAACGGAAACTTCTCCGTCAGCACCCGCACGGGTGAAGTGGATGTGATGGATGCCGCCACTTTCCGCAACTATGTGATTAACTCTTTCGGTGCTGACAGCCAGCAGGCAGCCGCACTGGGAGATACCGAAACCAACTGGCAGGAGAAAATCTTCCGGGTAGCTGCCAGCACCGACCACAACATCAGCCTCTCCGGCAGCGCCGGTGAGTTTCTACCCTATCGCATCTCGGTGGGCTACACCAATGAAAACGGTATCCTGGAAACATCCAAGCTGGAACGATATACCGGAAGCGTGAACCTCTCTCCAAGCTTCCTCGACGGGCAGCTGAGGGTGCAACTCAACGCACGCGGGATGTACAACAAGAACCGTTTTGCCGACCAGGGAGCCATCAACTCGGCCACCCAGTTCGACCCCACCATGCCGGTATATGACACCACGGGATCACCCTACGGCAATGGCTATCACATGACCCTCAAAGCTGACGGCACACCCATCGACATCGCGCTGGCCAACCCTGTCGCCATCCTGATGCAGAAGCATGACAACTCAGAGGTGATGCGGAGCATCGGTAACATGCAGATCGATTACAGCATACCTTTCCTCGAAGGGCTGAGAGCCAACCTCAACCTGGGATACGACATCTCCGACAGTGAGGGGGATGTGATCGTGGAAGACAACTCTCCCATGAGCTACACCTGGGGCAGCTACAAGTCAGGATGGGGCGAAAACAGCACCTACAGCCAGTACAAGCAGAACACCCTGCTCGACTTCTACCTGAACTACGTGAAAGAGGTTGGCGCACATCGTTTCGACGCGATGGGCGGTTACTCCTGGCAACGCTTTTACAACGAAACAGAGAACACTTACCCCTACTCAGCAGCCATGGCTGCCGAAACCGGCAATAAATTCTACCGGGAAGGGAACGACTATTCCAGCGAGAGCTTCGTGATCTCCTTCTTCGGCCGTCTGAACTACTCGCTGCTGAATCGTTACCTGCTCACCTTCACCCTGCGTAACGACGGGTCGTCGCGCTTCAGTCCCGACAACAAGTGGGGCCTCTTCCCCTCTGCCGCCTTCGCATGGAAGGTGATCAATGAACCGTTCATGGAGGATGCAGGCAGCGTGATGTCGGACCTCAAACTGCGTCTGGGATATGGTGTCACGGGACAGCAGAACCTGGGCAGCGGTGACTATCCCTGGATGGGCCGTTACAGCTACAGCCAGGCAGGGGCCAACTATTTCTTTGGCGACCAGATGATCCCACTCATTCGTCCGCTGGCCTATGATGAGAACCTGAAATGGGAGGAGACAGCCACCTATAACGCCGGTCTCGACTACGGTTTCCTGAACAACCGTATCAGCGGAGCTTTCGATGTTTACTATCGCAAGACCACAGACCTGCTAAATACCGTCGGTATCGCTGCCGGAACCAACTTCAGCAACCAGTTACTGACCAACGTGGGTGAGCTGGAGAACAAAGGAGTTGAGTTCACCATCACGGGACGTCCGATAGTCAGCAGGGACTGGAACTGGAACCTGAGCTACAATGTGACCTATAACCAGAACAGAATCACCAAACTGACAATCAATGATGATCCCAACTATGTAGGGGTACGTTTCGGCGGTATCGATGGTGGTACGGGCAATACCATTGCCATCCATGCGGTCGATTATCCGGCCGGTTCATTCTATGTCTATGAACAGGTGTACGATGAGGCCGGCAAACCGCTGGAAGGGGTCTTTGTGGATCAGAACGCCGATGGCTCCATTAACGAGCAGGATATGATTCCCTGGAAGAATGCCTCACCCGATGTTTACATGGGCTTATCCTCTCAGCTCTCCTATAAGAACTGGGATTTCAACTTCTCTATTCGCAGTAACCTCGGCAATTACGCCTACAACAACATCCAATCCAATCGTGAGTCGAAAAATACCACCTTCGACCCCTCGGGCTGGCTTAAAAACAGGGTCAACAGTGCCACCTACACCAACTTCGATGCGGTGCACTATCAATCCAGCTACTACATCCAGGATGCCTCTTTCATGAAGGTGGACAATGTCTCCCTGGGATACAACTTCACACACTTGCTGAACCGCCAGCAATCGGGCAGGATTCATTTCACCGTGCAGAACCCGCTCGTGCTGACCGACTATAGCGGGCTCGATCCGGAATTCACCAACAACGGCATCGACAACAACATCTATCCCCACCCACGCGTGTTTATCCTTGGACTCAATCTTAATTTTTAACATCAGACAATTATGAAGACAGCAACATATAAAATAGGAATATTCATCGCGATCATCATGATGACCGGGGGGCTGGCCTCCTGCGTCGATGATCTGAACACCATTCCGCTGGATGAGGAGGAGCTGGTTTCAGATGTGGTCTTTGGCAGTGAGCTGGGACCCTACCAGGAACTGCTGGCCAAGATCTACGCCGGCCTGGCCATCAGCGGTAACAGTGGCGGCGACGGCGATCCCGATGTGGCAGGCGTGGATGGCGGTAGCCAGGCATCCTTCCTCAGAGGTCTCTGGAACCTGCAACAGCTGCCCACCGACGAGGCACACTGTGCCTGGAATGATGTGGGCATCCCAGACCTGAACTACATCACCTGGACCTCCAGCAACGTGTTCATCAAGGGCTTCTACTATCGCCTCTACTACCAGATCAACCTGGCCAATGCCCTCCTGAGGGAGACATCGGAAGAGAAACTCTCCTCACGTGGAGTGAGCCAGGCAGATCAGGATAAAATCCGGGCATTCAGGGCCGAGGCACGCTTCCACAGGGCTCTCGCCTACTTCTACCTGCTCGACATGTTCCGCAATGTTCCTTTCGTAAACGAAGAGAGTCCGGTGGGCAGCACGCTGCCTCCCCAGATCATGGCAGCCGACCTGTTCGATTACATTGAAAAAGAACTGATTGACTGCGAAGCCGATATGCTCGAACCCTTCGTGGGTTACAATGCAACCAATTACGGCCGCGCGCACAAAGCTGCCAACTGGGCACTGCTCTCCCGTCTCTATCTCAATGCCGAAACCTATATCGGCGTGGAGAAATATACCGAGAGTATCACCTACAGCAAGAAAGTGATGGATGTAAGTTACCAGCTGGATCCGGTCTATGCAAATATATTCAAGGCCGACAACCACAACTCCACGGAGATGATCTTCCCGATCCGCTACGAAGGATCCGATACCCAGACCTGGGGAGGAATGACCTTCCTGTTGAGCGCCATGGAGCCTTCCGACCTGCAAGATGAAGTAAACGCAGTGGGTGCATGGCAGGGGAACCGAGCTACCAAGGCAGTGCTCCAAACATTCGAAAAGGAGTACCAGCATGAGAAAGACAATCGTTTTTCCATGTTACGTCTCGACTACACCGAAAATGTGGAGATCGTGGATCCCTCCCTTTTCACCAACAACGGCATCCCCGTGGTGAAGTACTACAACCGCAACAGCGACGGCACACTCCCCCCGAGTAACATCGCCTACACCGACTTCCCCCTCTTCCGCCTGGGTGAGATCTACCTAAACTATGCCGAGGCAGTGCTCAGGGGTGGCACCGGAGGTGACGCAACCACCGCCCTGCAGCTGGTGAACAACCTTCGAAAACGGGGTTACAACAACGACAATGCCGCAACCATCACCGCCGGTGAACTGACCCTCGATTATATCCTGGATGAGCGGGGACGCGAATTCTTCTACGAGGGGCAGCGACGCAGCGACCTGGTTCGTTTCGGCAAACTTACCGGCTCTGCCTACATCTGGCCCTGGAAAGGAAGTGTTCCCGAAGGGCGATCCGTAGCCGATCACTTCAACGTTTACCCCATACCTGCTGATGACCTGGGTGCCAACGCGAACCTGGTACAAAACAGCGGATATGAATCAAGTAGTAACGCCAATTAAACATCCTACAGACAATGAAAAATATCATTCATATAATCCTATTGCTGGCTGGCATCTCACTGTTCTGGTCCTGCCAGGAAGATGAGAAAGTAGTGCTTCAGCAGCCGGAAAGCTTTGTACTCAACCTGCCGAAATATGCTTCCGCCATCTATGACCTGAAGAATACCGAATCGATTGAGTTCACCACTTCTCAACCCGATTACGGCTTCACCGCTGCCGCCATCTACAGCGTGCAGGTATCGCTCAATCCCGACTTTTCAAACCCCGTTACGCTGCCCGGCAGCTACACCACCGCCAGGTTTGCGATCAACGCTGCCGACCTGGCACTGGCTCTGGTAGAGATGCATGAGGTCACCGATGAAAACGAGTATCCCACTGATCCCCATCCGCTCTATGTACGTCTTGTTTCCAGGCTGAACGAGAAAGGTGCGGGCGAGGTCTTCTCCAACGTGATCACCCTCCCACAGGTGAAGGGTTACTTCGCCCTTGACCCGATGGTGATGCCGGAGAACATGTATATCATTGGCAATGTAGCCGGCAACTGGAGCTGGGACGGCGCTACCGTGATGATTCCCGTATGGGGCACTCCCGGCAAGTTCTGGGCGATGCAGTACCTGGGACAGACGGGCGATGGTGCGAACGCGGAGATCAAGTTCAACTACGCCAAGGCATGGGACGGCAACGAATTCGGATTCGGACAGGCAACCATCAATGGCAGCGGCACCGCCGATCCGGGAGCATCAGACGCTGGAGGAAACATCGGTATCGGTAATCCGGGATGGTACATTGTAGTGGTAACCACCACCATCAACGAACGTGAATACGAGTTCGCCGTGGATTTCTACCCGCCGCACGTGTACCTGCAGGGGAACGTTGCCGGCGGCAACTGGGGCACCACCGCCGAAGCTTACCGCTTTGCCGTACCCGATCTCTCACTGGGGGCCGATGCTGCATTTGTTTCGCCACCCTTCACCAACACGGGTGAAATTCGCGCCAGCATCCAGCTGCCGGGACATGAGTGGTGGCATACCGAGTTCTTGGTATTTGACGGTGTCTTTGTACCCCGCGGCGCAGGTGATGACCAGGATCGTGTAACCGGCAATGCTGGCCAGCGCCTTTACATTAACTTCACCACCAATACCGGTAAGATTGAATAAACAGGCAGAACCGGAGAACCTCTTTCAGAGGAGAGCGGTTTTCCATTAAAATATTACACAACATGAATAAAAAAATATACCTATTTGCCACACTGCTTGCCTTCATCCTGATGAATGCATGTGAGGATGTGTACGACCATGTGGCTGCACCGCCGCAGGCTTATGAACAGGAAGCCGAACAGAGTGTCAGCGGCTTCACCTTTGCCCCTGGAGCGGATGTGAGTGCTCCTCTTGTCTTAGATGAAGAATCGCTGGCCGACGAAACCCCTCTGGAAGTCGTTAAGACAACCGCCACACCCCAGCTGGCTGAAGGTGCAGCCGTGACCTTCATCCTGGAGGCCTCCGATACGGAAGCATTCACCCAGGTGGTGGAGCTGCCCTCCACAAGTGATCAGAACAGTGCTTTCGTAACTGCCGCCACCCTCAACGAGGCTACCAAAAGCCTCTATGGGAAAGCGCCCGAAGCGAGAGAACTCTACCTGCGTGTGGCCGCTTTCATCCGTGAGGGAAGCTCCGCGGTGCGGATCCCCGGGGAGGTGGTACTGGGACCGATCACTGTCACCCCCGTGGCACCGGTGATCGAAACAGAATATTATCTTGTCGGGGCTATCAACGGCTGGGACATCGCCAACCTTGAGGCTTACCAGTTCAGCCACAGCGGAAAAGATGTCTATGAAGATCCCATCTTCACCATCCTGGTGAACAACCTGCAGGGAGAATTCAAGATTGTACCCAAATCGAGTAAGGAGGCAGCCTCCTGGGATGGCGTGCTTGGCACTTACGATGCAACCGCTTTAGAAGGCGAGCTTAAAGCTGACGGTGGTAACCTGAAGGTAGATGAACCCGGATGGGTGAAGATCACCCTCAACATGATGGAATACACCTACACCATCGAGATCATCGGCGAGATGAACCTGACCCTCTATGTGCCCGGTGCACACCAGGGATGGAACCCGGCAGAGGCCCCCACTCTCTACAGCCGCAACTTCGACTTCAGGTACAGCGGTTATGTCTATTTCGGCGAGCCCAATACCGAGTTCAAGTTCACCGCTCAACCCGCTTGGGAGGGAACCAATTATGGTGACGGAGGTGACGGCATGCTATCTGACGATGGTGGAGCCGGTAACCTTGTTGTGAGCGAGCCCGGTATGTATAAGATTGACGTCGATCTCACCGCAAACAGCTACACGATGACCAAAACCGAATGGGGACTCATCGGTGATGCGACTGAAGGAGGGTGGGACAACTCCACGCCGATGACCTACGATCCCGCAACCGGACTCTGGAGTGTGACCACCACACTGGTTGACGGTGCGTTCAAGTTCCGTGCCAACAACAGCTGGGACATCAACCTGGGAGGGGACCTGAACAACCTCAGTTATGGTGGTGACAACATCCCCGCAACCGGAGGCACCTATACCATCACCCTCGATCTCTCCGATCCGGCAGCTTTTAAAGCTACCATTGCAAGTGCTTTGC
>WOYT01000018.1 GCA_011620695.1 Proteiniphilum sp. | reverse complement strand
CTCTTGTCGGATTCGAACCAACGACCCCGAGATTACAAATCACGTGCTCTGGCCAACTGAGCTAAAGAGGCTTATTTACTTACTTTTAACCGTTTCTGCCCCAGATTGGGGGAGAAACGGTCGCAAAGGTAGTGATATTTTTTTTGATGCCAAAATATTTGATCGGTTTTTTGGATTACCGATCTTTTTTTTCTTTGGTCTTCTGGATTTGTTTTTCAAGTGCCATCAAGCACAGGTTCACGGCCTCCTCAAATGTGTCGGCGATCTTGCTGGCGAATGCCTCTTTGTGTCTGAGGTTTAGCTTTACGGAGACCTCTTTGTTGTTGGCTGTTTCCGGTTTTATCACTTTCATGATTACCTCTGCCAGAATGATGTCGTCAGAGAAGCGTTCCAGTTTTTTTACTTTCTTCTCCACATAAGCTTTCAGCTGTTCAGTGGCGTCGAAGTTTACAGATTGAATCGTCATTTCCATACTATTCCTCCTTCATTTTGTTATGTGCCCTGGGGTGGGCGAGATCATATGTTTTTTTCATCTCTTCCAGTGTCACGTGGGTATAAATCTGGGTGGAAGCGAGGCTGGAGTGTCCCAGCAGCTCTTTCACTGCATTGATATCGGCCCCGTTGTTGAGCATCTCCGTGGCGAATGAATGGCGCAGCACATGAGGACTTCTCCTGGAAAGGGTGGGGATGCTGTTCAGGTGTGAGTGGATGATGTTGTACACAAGCTTCGGGTATAAGGGGGTTCCATCTTTCTTAACAAAGAGAAAAGGGGATTTGTTTTCCACTTCCGCCTCTCTTTTCCCAATGTAATCTTTTATTTTTTTTCCCGTATCGGGCGAGAAAGGGATGATGCGCTGTTTGTTTCGCTTACCGGTGACCCGAAGCGTGCAATTCTCCAAATCAATATCGCTGTCGCGCAGTGCAATCAGCTCGGCACGACGCATACCGGTGAGATAAAGTAGTTCCATGAGGAAGCGGTCGCGGTGACCAGTGAAGTCATCGCTGAACTCCTCCGGGCCGTCGATAACCTGCGACATCTCGCGATCTTTGACAAACCCCGGCAGTTTTTTGGGTGTTCTGGGTCCATTGATCCCCGTTGCGGGATTAATGCTGATAAAGCCTTTGCGTTTCAGGTAGCGAAAGAATGATTTCACGGCACTTAGCTTCCTGTTCACGGATCTGGCTTTCACCCCCTCATCCATGAGGTGGATCAACCAGTCGCGGATCTGGTCGCTCTCCACTGCTGCCGGGTCGAACGATCCGGATTGGGCTATGATGAATGTTTCAAACTGAGAGATATCCCTGTAATAAGAAATCTCCGTTTGAGAGGAGTAGTTCTTCTCATAGCGGAGATAATCTATGAATTTCTCTTTCCACATAGCACTGCGACTGTTCAGTTGATGGTGCTACGAAGATAGGAAAAAACTTCACAAAAACGAAATTATTTGATGATATCTCTCATCTGCTTGCTGCAGATGATCACTCTTCGTTTTGTTGCAGCTGTTGTACGTAAATGGCGTGCTGTTTCCTCTTACGCTTTGCAACTGATGGCTTAATATATGCCTGACGGCTGCGCAGTTCTTTTACCACACCTGTTTTTTCATATTTACGTTTGAATTTTTTCAAGGCTCTTTCAATGTTTTCGCCTTCTTTCAGTTGTACTACGATCATTATTTTTTGTTGTTTTAGTTTTTTATCGGCACTCAGCTTCTTTCAGCTTTTTTGGATAGCATTGATTCTTTCCACAAGGGAGAATTGCTCCCTTGTGACGGAAAATGGTTGTTTATCTGATGTCTCTTTGTCTCTTTTTCCGGGTAATCAATAACCTCCCTTCTGTTTGGGCTGCAAAGATAAATATTTTTTTTCATTTCAATAGCGTGAAACTCATTTTTTTAAATGAACAACCCCGCACACAGATCTGTGGCGGGGTTGTTACACCAATTAACAGGCATGTATGAAATGATGAATGATTATTTCACCTCTTCAAAGTCCACATCGGTGACATCACCTTCCTGGTTCTGGTTCCCGCTTTGGTTGCCTCCGGATTGCTGCCCGCCGAAGTCCTGGGGACCCCCTTGCTGTGCACCTGCCTGCGCGTTCGATGCGTTGTACATCTCCTGCGATGCTGCCTGGAAAGCAGCGTTCAGCTCGTTGGTGGCAGCGTCTATGTCCGCCAGGTTCTGTGCCTTGTGGGCTTCTTTCAGTTTGTTGAGTGCTGCCTCTATCGGTGCCTTTTTATCGGCAGGGATCTTGTCTCCCAGGTCTTTCAACTGCTTCTCGGTCTGGAAGATGGTTGAATCGGCTTGGTTTAGCTTGTCGATCCGCTCTTTCTCTTTCCTGTCGGCCTCGGCATTGGCAGCGGCCTCCTCTTTCATCCGCTTGATCTCATCTTCGCTCAGTCCCGATGAGGCCTCAATGCGGATCTTTTGCTCCTTGCCCGTTGCCTTGTCTTTGGCTGATACATTCAGGATACCGTTGGCATCGATATCGAAGGTGACTTCAATCTGGGGTACACCACGCGGTGCGGGTGGGATACCGTCGAGGTTGAAGACGCCGATCTGCTTGTTGTCGCGTGCCAGGGCACGTTCGCCCTGTAGTACATTGATTTGTACCGATGGTTGATTGTCGGCCGCGGTAGAGAAGGTCTCCGATTTTTTGGTCGGGATGGTGGTGTTGGCATCGATCAGCTTGGTCATCACCCCACCCAGTGTCTCGATTCCGAGTGAAAGCGGGGTCACATCGAGCAGCAGCACATCTTTCACCTCACCGGTAAGTACGGCACCCTGGATGGCGGCGCCAATGGCTACCACCTCGTCGGGGTTCACCCCTTTGTGCGGTTTCTTGCCGAACAGTTTCTCCACCAGTTCCTGAACTGCGGGGATGCGGGTTGATCCGCCCACGAGGATCACCTCGTCTATATCTGAATTTGTCAGCCCGGCATCTTTCATGGCCGTTTGACAGGGAGCCACACATTTCTGCAACAAGTCGTCAATCAATTGCTCGAATTTTGCGCGGGTAAGCGTTTTCACCAGGTGCTTGGGTATTCCGTTCACCGGCATGATATAGGGCAGGTTGATCTCTGTGGAGGTCGCACTCGAGAGCTCAATCTTGGCTTTCTCAGCTGCTTCTTTCAGACGCTGGAGTGCCATCGGGTCCTTGCGGAGGTCTATTCCTTCCTCTTTCAGGAACTCATCTGCCAGCCAGTCGATGATGCGCTGGTCGAAGTCGTCACCCCCGAGGTGCGTGTTGCCGTTGGTCGATTTCACCTCAAAGACACCATCACCCAGCTCCAGGATGGAGATGTCAAAGGTACCGCCACCCAGGTCAAAGACCGCAATCTTGGAATCCTTGCTCTGCTTGTCCAGTCCATATGCCAACGCGGCGGCTGTAGGCTCGTTCACGATGCGACGTACGGTCAGCCCCGCAATCTCACCCGCCTCCTTGGTAGCCTGACGCTGTGCATCGCTGAAGTAGGCAGGAACAGTGATGACCGCCTCTTTCACCTCCTGTCCCAGGTGATCTTCGGCTGTTTTTTTCATTTTCTGCAACACGATAGCCGATATCTCCTGCGGTGAATAGAGGTGACCGTTGATATCCACACGCGGTGTATTGTTGTCACCACGCACCACTTTGTAGGGTACACGGGCGATCTCTTTTTGCACCTGGTCGAATGTCTCTCCCATAAAAGTCTTGATGGAGTAAACGGTGTTATGGGGGTTGGTGATGGCCTGTCGCTTGGCCGGATCGCCTAC
>WOYT01000042.1:12548-18494 GCA_011620695.1 Proteiniphilum sp. | reverse complement strand
CATCCTTTAAATTATGACGGGTAATGTTGATTCCCTTTCTTTTTAATGTATCGGTGACCGTGGCCATCCTCATTAATTCAGGATTGATATTCGGGCCGCACAAACCGGTGGGGCAACACATGGCCGGATCAAAAATTTCAATTGTTTTCATTGTTTATCTCGTTCGTGTTATATATTAATGTATAATTTCTATATCGTCTAATTTATTGAGTTTTATATTCGGCGAACAACGAACATTAGAGTCCTCTACTGCTATCTGCAACCTCTGTTTCCGATATCCGTATTGTTCGCAAATTTACGAACAATAGCTTTCATCTCCAATTTTTTTACATAAAAAAATTGGCCACACGTAAAATAGCCAAATCGTATGCACCGGGAAGGGTGTACAAAAATAAAAACTCCCCCAGAATTTTCTCATGAAGGAGCTTTTTGTGCGGCCGAAGGGACTCGAACCCCCACGCCTCTCGGCACCAGATCCTAAGTCTGGCGCGGCTACCAATTACGCCACGACCGCAAATGGAACTGCAAAGATACGATTAATTATCAAACGGCTGATTCTCTTGTTTGCTTTTTTTCACCAGCGCATCGATCACCACCGGGAAGTGGGCATACTCCAGTTCATGCACCTTACGGGCCACATCTTCCGGAGTGTCGCCGGGAACCACCGCGCATCTGGCCTGGAAAATGATGTCTCCCTCATCGTATTGTTCGTTGACATAATGAATGGTGATACCCGACTCCCTGTCGCCTGCCTCCACCACCGCCCGGTGCACCCGGTCGCCGTACATCCCCTTACCGCCGTGTAGTGGCAGCAGTGCCGGATGGATGTTCACGATGCGATGTGGATAGGCATCCAGCAGCGGTTGTGACACTCTGAGCAGAAAACCGGCAAGGATAATGAAATCGATCCTGTAACGGCGCAGCAGTTCAAGTATCTCATCACCCTTATCAAACGCTTCCCTGCTGAAGGTAAAAGATGGAATGCCCAGCTCCCGGGCCCGATGATGCACATAGGCATCGGCCTTGTTGGAGATTATCAACGTGACTTCCACATCATCACGTTGGCGAAAGTAGCGGGCAATATTTTCGGCATTGCTGCCGCTACCCGATGCAAAAAGGGCGAGTCGAACCATAAAAAGAGGTCAATAATTGCACAAATGAAGTATTTTTGTGCATTTTTTTCGAATTTAATCGACAATTGTTTGCACAATTAGAGAAAAAATGCGTTACTTTGCAAGCGCAAATGTAAGAATAATATTTTTATTTATTAATTAATATCGAAAGTTATGTCTGAAGTAGCACAAAGAGTGAAATCGATCATTGTTGACAAATTAGGCGTAGAAGAGTCTGAAGTTACAGAAACCGCCAGCTTCACCAATGATCTGGGCGCTGATTCTCTCGACACGGTAGAGCTGATCATGGAATTCGAGAAGGAATTCAACATCTCCATCCCGGATGATCAGGCAGAAAAGATCTCTACTGTAGGAGATGCTGTTGCCTATGTAGAACAACACGCGAAATAATCCACCCCTACATGGAGTTAAAGAGAGTAGTAGTAACAGGCCTGGGAGCCATCACTCCGCTGGGGAACGACGTTCAGACCACCTGGGAGAACGCACTGGCTGGTAAGAGTGGCGCCGGGCCTATTACTCATTTCGATGCATCCCTTTTCAAAACCCAGTTCGCCTGCGAGGTAAAGGATTTCAACCCGGGAGATCTCTTCGACCGCAAGGAGATCAGGAAGTATGACCGCTATTCGCAGCTGGCCGTCAAGGCTGCTGCGGACGCGATGACCGATTCCTGCCTTGAGCTGGAGAAGGAGAACCTGGACCGCATCGGCGTGATCTTTTCTGCCGGTATCGGCGGCATCAAGACGTTTGAAGACGAGGTAGGAGAATATTTCCTGAACAAGGAAAAAGGACCCAAGTTCAACCCCTTTTTCATTCCGAAAATGATAGCGGATATTGCCGCAGGGCATATCTCTATGATTTATGGACTGAGAGGACCAAACTACGCAACCGTATCTGCCTGTGCCTCTTCCACCAACGCCATTGTTGACGCCTATAACCTGATACGCCTTGGCAAGGCAAACGCCATCGTCACCGGAGGCGCCGAAGCGACCATCAGCCCGTCGGCTGTGGGCGGATTCAATGCCATGCACGCACTCTCCACACGCAACGATACGCCACTGACAGCATCCCGTCCCTTTAGCGCCAGCCGCGACGGGTTCGTGATCGGTGAGGGAGGTACGGCGCTGATCCTGGAGGAGCTGGAGCACGCCATCGCACGGGGTGCCACCATCTATGCAGAGGTAGCGGGCGGCGGCATGTCGGCCGATGCTTATCACCTCACAGCCTCTCATCCCGACGGGCTGGGAGCGAAACTGGTAATGCGCAATGCGCTGGAGGATGCCGAGATGAATCCCGAGCAGATCGACTACATCAATGTACACGGTACATCCACGCCGGTGGGTGACATCTCGGAGGTGAAAGCCATCCTCGACGTGTTTGGCGAGCACAGCTACAAGCTCAACATCAGCTCCACCAAGTCTATGACCGGGCATCTGCTCGGAGGAGCAGGTGCACTGGAGGCAATGCTTTCCATACTGGCCATCCGCGATCAGGTGGTCCCACCCACCATCAACTTCACCGAAGGGGATGAGGATCCCGAGATTGATTACCGGTTAAATTTCACATTTAACAAAGCTCAAAAAAGGGAGATAAGAGCTGCGTTATCGAACACTTTTGGCTTTGGAGGACACAACGCGAGCGTTATTCTCAAGCAATACAAGAAGTAGTGTGTTAAGAAGATTTGTCAAAAGAGTAAAGGCTCTCCCGCACAAAAGGAAGGAGCCTTATCTTTCGTTTTATAAAGTGCTGGGATTCTATCCCGACAGGATTGATCTCTACCGGGAAGCCATGACACACCGCTCCTCATCCGTTCGTTCAGAGAAAGGAAAATGGGTGAACAATGAGCGGCTTGAGTTCCTTGGCGACGCCATTCTCGATGCCATCGTGGCCGATATCCTCTACAAGCAGTTTGACCACAAGAAAGAGGGGTTCCTCACCAGCACCCGCTCACGCATTGTGCAACGGGAAACGCTCAACAAGATCGCCATCGAACTGGGACTCGACAAGCTGATCGTCTCCTCCACCCGCAACATGGCGCACAACACCAATATCTATGGTGACGCCCTGGAAGCACTGATCGGAGCCATCTACCTCGACCAGGGGTACCGTGTGGCGAAGCACTTTGTTTACGAGACCCTCATCAAGCAGCACATCAACATGGAGAAGGTGCTCACGAACGAGGTCGATTTCAAGTCGCGACTCATTGAGTGGGGACAGAAAAACAAGGTGGAAGTAACCTTCGAGGTGACCGAGTCATCCTACGACGCACAGAACAACCCCGTCTTCTCCTCCAGTGCAAGGGTCGCCGGCATCGAGGTGGGCTCCGGAAAGGGTTACTCAAAAAAGGAATCGCACCAGATGGCAGCCAAGATAGCCATCAGGAAGTTACGTGAGAGCAATGAGCTGCAGGAGGTACTGCTGAAAGACGCAGAGAGTGAAACATCCGGCCGTGACAACACGGAAGAAGAATCCGTGACAACTCCCTAGAAAAATTAAGGCACTTTACAGTGCCTTTTTTATTACCATATCCCGAAGGAGATGCCCATTCGCTTGCCCTGCACCACCAGGTCGGTATTGGGCGTCACCAGGCTCAGCTTGCCAGCCACTTCCGACAATGGCACATCGGATATCTGGCTCCCAAGCTTGGCCACCATCCGCCCGAAGCGTCCCTCATGAATCAGCTCGGCCGCATGTCCACCCAGCAGGGTGCCCAGGTTACGGTCATAGGGTGATGGTGATCCCCCCCGCTGGATATACCCCAATACGGTCTCTCTCGTTTCAAAGCCTGTCTGCTCCTGGATCTCACGAGCGAAATAGGCTGCCGGGCGCTCGCTGGCGGGCACTTCCACCCCTTCAGCTACAGCCACAATGGAATAGGCTTTACCCAGCTCCATCCGCTTTCTTATCTTGCCGATCACTACTTTCATGTTGAAGCCCAGCTCAGGCAACAGGATGATATCAGCCCCGCCGGCCATGCCGGCATAGAGGGTGATCCAGCCGGCGTGGTGCCCCATCAGCTCTATCACCATCACACGACGGTGTGAACTGGCGGTGGAGTGCAACCGGTCGATCGCATCGGTGGCGATGTTAACCGCGGTATCGAAGCCAAAGCTCACATCCGTGCCATAGATATCGTTGTCGATGGTCTTTGGTATCCCCACCACGTTGAGTCCCAGCTCAGAGAGCATCCAGGTGGTGCGTTGCGTGCCATTGCCACCGATACAGATCAGGCAATCGAGTTCCAGCTCATGATAGGCATTCTTGATCTGCTCCTGGTCCTTCTCATCGGGAGAGTTGATCATCTTACGGAACACCTTCTCACGGGCTGTTCCCAGGATGGTACCCCCCACGTTCAGGATGCCGGAGAGCGACTGATCCGAGAGCTCAACGATATCCTTGTATAGCAGTCCGGAGAATCCGTTCTGAATACCAATCACCTGCATGCCGTAGTTATTGATGGCTGTCTTGCCCACGCCCCGGATGGTGGCGTTGATGCCGGGCGCGTCTCCGCCCGATGTGAGAATACCTACCTTCATATGTTTTGATGTAAGAGAAATACAAAGAAAAGAAAAATTGTGGAAGAATGAACCGATCGCTTTCTTTATTTCGAAAAAGTTGACCGGGTCAGTGCTCTGTTCACGAGGCAGTGCTATCAGGAGAGCAGACGACGGCAAATCACCGCGGCGGCCCTGCCAGAGGCACCCGGCTCACCCAGCCTCTCCTGCAGCTCACGGTAACTCTCCAGCATATTATGCCTGTAACCCTGCACATGCAGAAGCTGTTGCAGTTCCCTGCGAATATTTTCCACGGTGAACTTCTTCGCGAAGAGCTCCTTCACTACCTCACGCCCGCAGATCAGGTTGACCAGCGAGATGAAGGGGGTATGCAGCAGGTGCCTGAAACCCCAGTAGGTGATCCGCGGCAGCGAGGTGCGGTAACAGACCACCTGCGGCACGTTGAGCAGTGCCGCCTCAAGCGTGGCGGTGCCAGAGGTGACCAGTGCCGCCTCCGACTGAGCCAGGATGCGGTAGGTCTGCCCGAAGAGCACCTTCACCTGCGGGAATCCTTTTTCATAGGGATGGTAGAATGAGGGATCGATGCCGGGGGCACCCGCCACGATGAACTGGTAACCGTCGGCAAACCCTTTCACCGCCTCCAGCATCGAGGGCAGGTTGTTGCGTATCTCCTGCCGGCGGCTGCCGGCCAGCAACGCGATCACCGGCTTCTTTTCCAGTCCGTTCTCTTCTGCAAACTGACGGAATGTCTCCTCCTGATGACTTCGCTGTGCAATCGCATCGACCGTCGGGTTACCCACGTAGTGCACCGGGTAATGATGTTTTTGGAAGAAATCCACTTCGAATGGAAGAATGCAGAGCATCTCATCCACATACTTTCTGAACGATTTCACCCGGTACTCTTTCCAGGCCCACACCTTGGGGGAGATATAGTAAAATACCGGGATACCGGACAGTTGCTTTTTCACATATCTTGCTATCTTGAGGTTGAACCCGGGATAGTCCACCAGAATCACCGCATCGGGACGAAAAGAAGCAATGTCACGCTTGCAGAAAGAGAGGTTGCGCAGGATGGCAGGAGCATGCAGAAGCACCGGCATCAACCCCATGTATGCCATCTCGCGGTAATGCTTCACCAGCGTACCCCCTGCCTGCGCCATCAGGTCGCCACCGAAGTAACGGAATTCCGCCTCCCTGTCAAGCTCCCGGATCGACCGCATCAGGTTCGATGCATGCAGATCGCCCGACGCCTCTCCTACAATGAGATAGTATTTCATATTTATTCGTTTTTGGGCCTTGGT
>WOYT01000042.1:0-12448 GCA_011620695.1 Proteiniphilum sp. | reverse complement strand
GCAACTAAACGTTCCAGGTTTTGAGCTCCGGCAGGAAATCATAGGCTGTCAGATCGATCTTCACCGGCACCACAGCAGCATATCCTCTGGAAAGGGCCCATTCATCGTTATCTTCGTTATCGGCCTGCCAGTTCTCGAAGTTACCGGTCATCCAGAAGACCTCTCTGCCCAAGCCATCTTTCGACCGCTGATACTCATTCACCCACTTCCCTTCGGTCTGGGTGGTCATCCGTACACCCTTAATCTCTCCAGACGGCACATTGACGTTCAGGCAAATACCACGTGGCAATCCTTTCGCCAGCACCACCGTAGCCAGCCTTCGCGCAAGCGAGGCGGTCACCGAAAAATCGGCATCCACAGCATCATCACAAAGTGAGAAGCCGATGGAGGGCACCTCGAAAATGCACCCCTCAATGGCGGCTCCCATTGTACCGGAGTAGATGACGCTGATGCCCGCGTTGGAGCCGTGGTTGATGCCGGAGACCAACAGGTCCGGCTTACGCGGTACAAACTCATTCAGCGCCAGCTTCACACAGTCGACCGGTGTGCCATTGCAGATATACTCCGTCAACCCCTCCTCGCGGTGATGAACTCTTGCCCGCAGCGGATGAGAAGTTGAGATGGCACTCGACATACCCGAACGGTGTGAGTCAGGTGCAAATACAATGATCTCTCCCAATCCTTTCATCGCTTCAATCAGCGATCTGATCCCTTTCGCCTGATACCCGTCGTCGTTGGTGATCAATATCAGCGGTGTCACATTTCCCATAAGTACATTTTCCATTCATACAAAGATAGGTAAATTAAGCAATTTTCATGCAGCCCCAAATGTTACGAAACAATTAAATATGCCATCACAGTCAAATCAACCTTCAACAATTTTGTATCTTTGACTGTTTGAAACAGTACAAAACCATTATCAGATATGCGAAAAATTTCAACTCTCTTTTTTCTTTTGATCGCTTCGGCTATGCTCTTTGCATCAGAAGTGAGACCAGTAAAGAACCTCATCGTGATGATCCCCGACGGGACATCGCTCAGCGTCTATTCAGCAGCCCGCTGGTTCAAATATTACAACGGAATGGGTGATCAGCTCAACCTGGATCCCTATATCACCGGCACCGTCACCACCTTCTCCTCCAACGCACCCATTGGCGACTCAGCACCCACCGGCTCTGCTTATGCCACCGGCGTCCTCCAGCAGACGGGTAACGTGGCCATCCACCCCGAGGTGTCGGAAAACGATCTCTTCCCGGTAGATGCCACACGCAGCTTCCAGCCGGCAGCCACCATCCTGGAGGCATTAAAAATCGATAAGCAGAAAGCAGTGGGAGTGGTGGTCACCTGCGAGTTTCCTCATGCAACGCCGGCCGACTTCACAGCACACCACTACAAACGGAGTAACTATAAAGCACTGGCACCCCAGATCGCCTACCAGAACCTGGATGTGCTCTTCGGCGGTGGCAACGGCATCCTGACCAGCGACATCAGAAAGCACTTTGAAAATAACGGCACCACGCTGATCAGCGATGACCGTCAGGCACTACTCAACTACAACGGATCGGGAAAGGTGTGGGCCCTCTTCGGCGAGAAGGCACTCCCCTACAACATCGACCGTAACCCCGACAAGGTGCCCTCCATCGCCGAAATGACCGAAAAAGCCATCGAACTGCTCTCTAAAAAGGAGAACGGCTTCTTCCTGATGGTGGAGGGGAGCCAGGTGGACTGGGCTGCACATGCCAACGATGCCGCCACCATGATCGATGAGTACCTCGCCTTTGATGAAGCGGTGGGCAAAGCCATCGAGTTTGCCAGGGCAGACGGCAACACTGCCGTGGTGATCCTCACCGACCATGGCAACAGCGGCTTCTCCATCGGCAGCAGCCGTTGTGGAGGTTACGACCGGCTTTCGCTGGAAGATCTCTTCCGCACCGTTTCAGGGTACAAGCTGAGCAACAACGGCCTGGAGTCAATCCTGGTAAACACCCCGCCGGCACAATTCAAAAGCGTCTTCAAACAGTTTACCGGCATCGACCTTACCGACGAAGAGCTGGAGACACTCCTGTCCTCGAAGAACTACAAGGAGTCCGACTACACCAAGGTGGGGACCAGCAATAACCTGGCACATAACATTGGCAAGATACTGAACGAGCGCACCTGCTTCGGTTTCACCACCGGCGGTCATACCGGTGAAGAGGTGCTGCTGGCTGCCTATCACCCGCAGGGAGATGTCCCCCGGGGAAACATGCGCAACACCGAGGTGAACCGCTACCTGCAGGAGGTAAGCGGACTGGAGAGCTCCCTACAGGAGTTGTCGGACCGCATCTTCGCGAAGCATACCGAGGTGTTCAAGGGAATGAGCTACTCCATCAACCGTGACAACCCCGACTTCCCCGTGCTGATGGTGAAGAAAGGTAGCACCCGGATGGAGATCCCCGCCTTCTCCTCCGTGGGCAGGAAGAACGGCAAGCCGTTCGACATTGGATCGGTGGTGGTCTATATCGACAAGAACGATACCTTTTATCTCCCGGTAAGCCTGAGAGAGAGGTTCTGAAAGATCTCCCACCCCAACAAGACACACAAAACTCCGCCACGGTCTGAGCGGAGTTTTTGTGTGTGTGCGGAACCGATCCCTTGCCTTAATCCTCTTTCTCACCCCTGAAAATAAGATCGCCCTGGAATGAGATTACCTGCCTGTTGAAATCGTTCACTACCAGGCGGGCTGAACCATTCTCCCAGATGTCGAAGCTGAAGGTCACCGGCCTGTCAAGGTCAAAGATCGTGATATGTGCCATCCAGCTACCCTTCCGGTTTCCGGGTCCATAGCGATAGGTGAAGTCGGTACTGGTAAACTGAAAACCGCCCTCCCGGGGATCCATCGGTGCACGATAAGCACGCCCGTAATAGGGCAAATAGGCCTTCACCGTGTCGGGTGACACCGTTACATCGTAATCAGACGAAAGGTAGATCGAACGGTAACCGGTGGGATAGGCATAAGTTGCTTCAAACCGGAATGATGATTGCTCCAACGCCTCCCGCACCTCTGAAGCCAGCCTCTCTTTTTCTGCGGCAGTCTGTGTGCTGCCACAACCCCAATGTGTGCCCAATAAGAAGAGAGTGAGTCCGTAAAATAAAAATCTTCTCATTTTTTTAACTCCTCCATCATTTGATAGTTCTCATACGTCAGCTCCGGATTAGACACAGCAATCCTTTGCAGATGATTCTCACATAATTAACACGCTGAGCCTTCAAAATGTTTCAGACAATAAAATGACGAAAGAAATCAAAATGAAAGAGATAGAAAAACAGGATCACGATAAGGTTGATAAGTGCCAGCCAGACATCACTTTTTGCATTTATACGCGTAAAATAATAGGCAATGAGATAGGAGATCAACGCAAGCGCAAGAGTGATGAAAAAGAGTGTGTTACTCCAATAGAGCAGTTGCAGAAGCAACAGAAAAACAATCAGGTAAACCAGAAATTGCATCAACGTAAGGGTGAGCACCCTATCGCGTGAAAAGACGCGGAAGCTGAGAACCATGTGGAAGAGGAAGAAGAGTGCAACCAACAACAGGCCAACCCACTCCACAACAGTAAAGTCCGGCAAGGTTGGCAGTGAGAAGTCAGCATAAAAATGAAGCGGTTTCAGAAAAGCGGGCAAATCATCCAGCAGGAAAGCGATGGAGAAAAGTGAAAAAACCAGCAACAGAAAACCGAAGAGGTAGGATAGACGTGCCCGCAACTGTGTCCCCCGCATAGAGCGCTCTCCTCTCCACCAGAGAGGTAGCAGAGCAAGTGCCCCAATGTGAAAGAAAGCAGCCAGCGCAATCAACACTCCTGAACGGAAAGAGTAGAGGTAAGCATCCTGATTCTGGTAAGATTGCAAGAGGGGGAAAAAAGCCAGCAACAGTAGAATTACCGCCGCCAGGTCGGGTGTCATCACCAGAAAATGAGGATGAAGACTCAGCAACAACAAGGGAGCGATGAATGGCAGATTCGACCGGGAGCGAATCAGCGCGAAGCGGCTGTTCATGGTGTGAATCAGTGACGCAATCAGCAACACCGAGAGCGTCGAGGCTGCCAGTGAGTTTGCCGGATGGGCAAAGAGGGGTGCCAAATAATTCCACAAATATCCGGCACCGGATAAATAAGATTGTTCAGTCTCAGTATTGAAAAACAGAAGCAGTCGCATCCCCAGGATCACCAGCGTGGAGGCAAACGTCACGAAACGACCCTCAACAACAGTTCTCCGGAAGGTGTGAACCAGGGTTGACATATCTACACAAAATAAAGATTACCACTTGCGCAGGTCAAATCCAATATCTTTTCGGAATGCTGAGCCTTCAAAAAAGATCCGGGAAATTGAGCAGTAAGAACGTTCCAGTGCTTCATCCATTGAATGGCCGTAGGAGGTGACAGCCAACACGCGACCACCATCAGTGACTATCCGGTTGTTTTCCTTTTTGGTACCTGCATGAAAGAGGATGCTGCCGGTTACCTCATCCAGTCCAAAAATCTCTTTCCCTTTTTCATAAGCACCCGGATAACCGCCTGAAACCATCATCACCGTGACTGCCGTACGATCGTCGATCTCCAGCTTTTTCCGGTCGAGGGTCTCGGTGGTCACCCCGATAAAAAGATCGAGCAGGTCCGACTTGATGAGCGGCATCACCACTTCCGTCTCCGGATCACCCATCCGCACATTGTACTCGATCACTTTCGGCTCATTATCCACGTTGATCAGTCCGAGGAAAATAAATCCCTTATACTCTATCTTTTCACTGCGCAACCCCTCAATGGTGGGTTCAACAACACGGTCCCGCACTTTCTCCATAAACAGCTCATCAGCAAAAGGAACTGGTGACACAGCACCCATGCCTCCCGTGTTTAGTCCGGTGTCTCCCTCACCAACCCGCTTGTAATCTTTGGCAACAGGCAGGATCTTGTAGGCACTGCCGTCTGTCAGTACAAAGACAGAACACTCGATGCCGGAGAGAAACTCCTCAATCACCACCTTGTTACTGGCATTCCCGAACTTTCCATTGAGCATCTCCCAAAGCATCTGCTTTGCTTCGTTCAGATCATCAAGAATCAGGACACCCTTGCCGGCAGCCAAACCATCGGCTTTCAACACATAGGGTGAGGGAAGTGATTCCAGAAAGGCATTTCCCTCATGGATATTATCGAGGGTCACCGTCTGGTAGCGTGCCGTGGGAATATGATGGCGAATCATGAAGTTTTTCGCAAAATCCTTGCTACCCTCTAACTGTGCTCCCTTTTTTGAGGGACCGATCACGTCAATATGACAAATATCCTCATCGTCACGAAAGAAATCATATACCCCTTTCACCAGCGGATCTTCCGGACCTACCACTATCATGTCAATGTCATGTTCAAGGGCAAAACGCTTCATCGCCTCAAAGTCGGTCACCGCAATGGGTACATTGGTACCCAGCTGGGCAGTCCCTGCATTGCCGGGAGCAATGTAGAGATTGTTCAGGTAACTGCTTTTGCGCATTTTCCACGCTATAGCGTGTTCACGGCCTCCGGAGCCAAGAAGAAGAACATTCATAACCTCAGTAAATCTTTTAGCTAAAGAAAGTAACGTTGTCCGGGCAGTTGTATTCGGGCAACAACGCACAAAGCTACTAAAAAAAATCAAAAATGCATGTAGCAGCTCTGAAAAATGGAAAGAGCAAGGAAGAAAGTAAAAAATGAATCACCTTTCAGATTGAAACCGTTATCTTTGCAATTCAAGTGCGAAAAGATGATTCACATTCGACTGATGAAACCGCTCAAGCAGTCATCAAAGATAAAACATTGAACCGAAATATGACACACTACAGACAATCACTTACAGCTCTTTTCATCATGTTGTTTTCCTTCGCCGCTCAGATAAGCGCGCAGGAAAACAGGATCTTCACACTGGAGGAACTGATCCCAGGAGGAAAGGAGTATGATCAATATGTGCCACGCATAGCGGCCACCTACCAATGGCAGGGCGACCGGCTGATGGTCACTGAGAACGACTCGGTATGGGAGCTGATCAACCCCGCGGGGAAAAGCAGGAAAAAACTTCAGTGTACCTTTGCCGGGATCAGTGGCACTCCCGGAGTGAAAGAGCAAAGGGTGAACCACCTCACTTTTACGAATAAGGAGGAAACGGTGGTTCTCACGACCGATAGTGGCATCGGAACTTATGATCTGAAGCATAAAACGGTTCTCACATTCTTCAGCTACCCGGAGAAGAGTGAAAACCATTCCCTCTCACCATCCGGTCAACACCTGGCCTACACCAAGGCAAACAACCTCTATCTCCTTGACAGCAAAGGGAAAGAGCATGCCGTGACAAATGAGTCGGACAGGGCGATTGTCTGCGGTCAGCCGGTGCATCGTAACGAATTTGGTATCAGCAAGGGGATCTTCTGGTCACCCGACGGCAACAAGGTGGCTTTCTACCGAATGGATGAACGGATGGTGAGCGACTATCCACTGGTGGATGCTTCGGCCAGGATAGCGGTGGTGAAGCCGGAGAAGTACCCAATGGCCGGAATGACCAGCCATCAGGTGACCATCGGCATTCACGATATCCGCGACAGGAAGACCACCTGGCTCAAAACAGGGGAACCGGCAGAGCAGTACCTCACCAACATTGCCTGGAGCCCCGACGGGGAGGATCTTTACGTGGCACACCTCAACCGCAGCCAGGAGACCATGCAGTTGAAACGGTACAACAGCACAACAGGTGAGGAAGAGCTCATGCTCTTCAGTGAGACCCATCCCAAATATGTGGAGCCTGAAAATCCCGTGCTCTTTGTGAGAGGGAACCAAGACCGGTTTATCTGGCAGAGCGAACGCAATGGATACAACCATCTCTACCTGTACGACACCAACGGCAACCTCTTGAAGCAACTTACCGACGGTAGCTGGGAGGTGACAGAGATCACAGGGTTCGACGAAAAAGGGGAGAACCTCTATTTCCTCTCCACCCTCCCCTCTCCCATCGATCGCCATATCTGTAGTGTCAACCTCAAAAGCGGGAAGATCACGCAGCATACCACTCTCCCGGGCATCCATACTGCTCGGCTCAGCAACTCGGGTCGTTATCTGATAGACCATCACAGGGCACACGACAATCCGGGACGGATAGACCTGATGGACAGTCGTACCGGTAAGATCACCCTGCTGAACAGAGCTGACAACCCATTCACCGGATATCGCATGCCCACCGTCGATGTGGGCACCCTCAAGGCGGCCGACGGAGTGACCGACCTCTGGTACCGGATGGTGAAACCGGCTGACTTCGACCCGACAAAAAAATACCCCGTGGTGATCTACGTGTATGGCGGTCCCCACTCGCAGATGGTGAACAACCGCTGGCGCTATGGCTCCGGTGGCTGGGAGACACATATGGCGCAGAAAGGATACATCCTCTTTGTGATGGATAACCGTGGCACCGCCTTCCGGGGAGTGGCTTTTGAACAGGTAACTCACAGACGTCTGGGTACAATTGAGGCGGAAGACCAGATGAAAGGTGTGGAGTACTTACGCTCACTGCCCTACATAGACAGCGAGAGGATGGGGATCCACGGATGGAGCTACGGCGGATTCATGACCATCAACATGCTGCTGCGTTATCCTGATCTGTTCAGGGTGGGTGTAGCCGGTGGTCCCGTCATCGACTGGAAATATTATGAGGTGATGTATGGCGAACGCTATATGGACACCCCCCGGGAGAATCCCGAAGGGTATGAGGAGAGCAGCCTGCTCAACAGGGCGGGCAAGCTGAAAGCACGCCTGTTGATCATTCACGGCGACGAGGACCCTACGGTGGTGTTGCAAAACACGCTTCAGTTCCTGAAAGCAAGCATAAAGGCCGGTACCCATCCCGATCTCTTCCTCTATCCGGGACACGGTCACAACATGATCGGCCACGACAGGGTGCACCTGCATGAGCATATCACCCGTTACTTTGAGGATTTTATCGATCGGAACAGCCCGTGACAATTTCCTCAAAAAGTTGCTATCTTTGCATTCATCTATGCAGTACGAACTATTCCCATCGGAGCGATTCACGTTCTTCAGTCTCAGCAGTGGCAGCTGCGGCAACTGTTACTATCTGGGCAACAGCCGCTACGGCATCCTGATCGATGCTGGACTGGGTCCCCGCGTCATCAGAAAACGTCTGGCACAGCATGGCGTGGAGCTCTCCTCCATCATGGCGATCCTGATCACACACGACCATTATGATCATATCAAGTCGGCCGGTTACCTGGGAGAGAAGATGTACATCCCCGTATATGCCACCCGGGCGGTACACCGCGGCATTGAGGCCTGTCCCATGATCAATAACCGGTTGAATGGCTCCGCGAAATATATTGAAAAGGGGGCACCATTTCAGATCGAGGATCTCCGCATCACCGCTTTCAACGTGCCACACGACAGCAACGACAATGCAGGCTATCTCATCGAGTTCGGCGGACAGAAACTGGCCATCGCCACCGACGTGGGAATGATCACCGAGGAGGTGGCTCACTATATGCTACAGGCCAACCACCTGGTGATCGAAAGCAACTACGACGAGGAGATGCTACAGAACGGACGTTACCCGATATACCTGAAAAAGAGGATATCATCCGGTACGGGACACCTGAGCAACCGACAGGCCGCCGAGTTCCTGGCGAACAACTTTCATGATGGCCTGCGCAACATCTGGCTCTGTCACCTCAGTGGTGACAACAACAACCCGCAACTGGCATACAGCACCATGAAAGAGCATCTCAGCCGAAGAGGCATCGAAGTGGGCCTTCAGCTGTCGCTAAGGGTGTTTGAACGAAATGTACTCTCCGACAAAACCGAATTCTAAAAACTATGTCACTGGCCCCCATCGTTCTTTTCACCTATAACCGTCCCGATCACACGAGGAGGACCCTGGAAGCACTGAGGAACAACCACCTCAGCAGCAGGAGCGAGTTGCATATCTTCTCCGATGGCTACAGGGGGGAGGCTGACAAAGGAGAGGTGATGAAAGTGCGTGAGCTGATTCGTTCTGTTGAGGGCTTCGCCGAGGTCCATATTGAGGAGCGGGCTGATAACACAGGCCTTTCGACAAATATCATCGAAGGGGTAACGCGGATCATAAATGAACATGGAAAAGTGATCGTTCTGGAAGATGACCTGATCACCTCCCCCTTTTTTCTCACTTTCATGAATGAAGCATTGGAGAGATACCAGCAGGAGGAGAAGATAGCCCATGTACACGGCTTCTGCTTTCCACTGCAGGACCTACCCGATGTCTTTCTGATCAAATGGACCGGCAGCTGGGGATGGGCCACCTGGAAAAGGGCATGGAATCTCTTCAACCCCGACGGGGAGGAGCTCCTTTCGGAGATCATGAGACAGAAACGAAGCAGGGAATTCGATTTCAACGGTAACTACCCCTTTACGCGGATGCTCAGGAGACAGGTCAACAGAGAAAATGACTCCTGGGCCATCAGATGGAATGCTTCCCTCTTTCTGAACGACCTGCTTTCGCTGAATGCCGGCAAATCGCTGGTACAGAACATCGGCTTCGATGGCAGCGGCCGACACAGTGGCAGTGATAAGATTTACACCACTCCTCTCCATCGGGAAGCACTGAGCACCGAGCTGTCCGAAATAAGGGAGGACCTTGCTGCACGAAAGGCTTTTGAAAAATATTACGGCCGAACCAATTCATTTCAGGCGAAGGCAATGAGAAGAATCAAACAGATATTAAAAGGCTGAGACCGATGAAGATCCTGCTCATCAACAGATCCGACTTGAGAGGAGGGGCAGCCATTGCCGCTTTCAGGCTGATGAATGCCCTTAACGCCAATGGTCAGCAGGCGAAGATGATGGTGCAGGAGAAGCTGTCGGACAACGACAATGTGGTTCAGCTGGGCAGTAACCTCACCAACCGGTGGAATTTTCTTGCTGAGAGAACTCGCATCTTTGCGCGCAACCGCTTTTCGCGTAGGAACCTGTTTGATGTATCGGTCGCTGACAGAGGGCTCTCCGTGACAAATCATCCACTTTTCAGGGAGGCGGAGATCATTCATCTGCATTGGATCAACCAGGGGATGCTCTCACTGAATGAGATCGGAAGAATCCTCTCCTCAGGGAAAAAAGTGATCTGGACCATGCACGATATGTGGCCCTTTACCGGCATCTGCCACCATGCGGCTGGTTGTGACCGCTACGAGAGCGGATGTGGCTGCTGTCCCTATTTGGCGGTACCCTCACAACAGGACCTCTCTCACCAGCGGTTTCTTGCCAAGCAAGCCACGTATGCCCGCGGCAGCGTCACTTTCGTGGCCTGCAGCAACTGGTTAAAGAGATTGGCTGAAAAGAGTCCCCTTACCAGAGGCCACCAACTTCACTCGATTCCCAACCCAATCGATACGACGCATTACAAGCCGATGGACAAAAGAGAGGCACGGGATCGACTGGGGTTACCCCAAGAGAAGAAGATCCTGCTCTTTGCCGCCGCGAAAGCATCCGATCCGCGCAAAGGCAGGGACTATCTGATTAAAGCCAGTCGTATCCTCGCTGAACAGGGAGAAGAAATCCAAATCCTCATCGCCGGAAGCCATGGCGAGGAGATGCAGCAACAGCTTGCACTACCCACTACCATCATGGGATATGTGACACCCAGCGAAATGCCATCTCTTTACAACGCTGTTGACCTTTATGTAACCTCCTCTCTGCTGGAGAACCTGCCCAACACCATCATGGAGGCGATGGCTTGTGGCACCCCCTGTGTGGCCTTCGATACGGGTGGCATACCGGAAATGATTGATCACAGGAAGAACGGTTACGTTGCCCGTTACAAAGATGTGGAAGAGCTGGCGAACGGAATAAGATGGGCATTACAGGAAGAGATTCATGCGAGCCTCTCAGCCTCTGCCCGGACAAAAGCAGAGGAGATGTATGCGCAGGAGAAAGCAGCAAATGAATATTTGAAGATTTATGCAAGCTGAGAACAACATCACCGACAAGCAATTCTGGGATAACTACTGGTCTGAATTCCGGTACGACAAGATTCCCCGAAAGGTGGTCTTTGCGCCCTATATGTCCAGACTCTCCTCAGGAAAAAGTTTCATCGAAATCGGCGGGTTTCCGGGGGTGTACGCAGCCTGGTTCTATAAACACGGCATCACTGATGTGACGGTGCTTGATTTTTACATGAACAGGGAAATTGTCCGCAATTTCGAGAAAATCAACGGCTTGCCGGAAAACACCATCCAGTGCATTCACACCGATTTTTTCTCTTTTACGCCGGAGAGAAGATATGATGTGGTCTTCTCTTCTGGTTTCATTGAACACTTTGAAGATACCGAAGATGTGATCAGAAGGCATGTGGAGTTATTGTCGGAACAGGGACAGCTCCTGATCATCATTCCCAATTTCCTGGGTTTGAATGGGATGATACAGAAACGGTTCGACCGGGAGAACCTGGAGGCACACAACCTCCGATCGATGGATATCAACTACCTGAAACAACTCATGCTGTCGTTCAATCTGAAAGATCTCTCAGTCGATTACCTCGGGAAGCCAATGGTGTGGCTTGAACCGAAATCGCTGAACAGAAGAAACGGAAGATGGATAAAGATGCTAAGTTATGCAATTAAACTGATCCCGGTAAAAAACAGATTTTTCTCACCCTTTATTGCCATATACGCCAGAAGATGAAAAAGCTATCGGTCATCACCATTACCTGGAACGCCGCAGCCACGCTGGAGCGAACACTGCGGAGCGTCAGGGAGCAGTCCTGGCCTCATATAGAGCATCTGATCATCGACGGAGGATCGGACGATGGCACCCTGGAACTGATCGGAAGATATGCCCATGAGCAATTGCGATGGGTGAGCGAACCGGACAGGGGTCTCTACGACGCGATGAACAAAGGAGCTGCTATGGCGAAGGGTGACTATCTCTGCTTCCTGAATGCTGGCGACACCTTTTTTGCAGCCGATACGGTGGAAAAGATGATGCTCACTTTTGAAGATGCTTCTGCACCCGATATCCTCTACGGTGAGACGGCCATCGTGGACAACGCGGGCACCTTCCTTCATATGCGGCGGCTGAAAGCACCCGAGAAGCTGAACTGGAAGAGCTTCCGCCAGGGGATGGTGGTATGCCATCAGGCTTTTATCGTGAAACGGGAACTGTTCGAACCCTACAACCTTGCCTATCGCTTCTCATCCGACTTCGACTGGAGCATCCGCATGATGAAAAAAGCAACATCGATTCACAATACACGCCTCACGCTGATCAACTACCTCAACGAGGGGATGACCACCCGCAACCGGAAAGCATCATTGAAGGAGCGCTACCGCATCATGGCACGCCACTACGGGCAGCTGTCAACCTTTCTTCACCACCTCTGGTTTGTTGTCAGGGCGTTGTTGAAGTAGTTACTGGTT
>WOYT01000068.1 GCA_011620695.1 Proteiniphilum sp. | reverse complement strand
CAATCGTTTCATGATCTCTCTCAATCGGGGTGAATAAATAACCATATTCCGGCAATTTTGTGAAAAAGTTTTTTTAATTTTGTGGAATATAGAATTTCACATGCGAAAATCATCCATTCTGCTCTTTACGATCCTCTTGATTTTTCTCCTGGTTCAGTGCAACAGGAAAGAGGAAAGCCGTCTGCATGAAAGGCTTACGCAGATGGCCACCGCGCTCAATGAGTCGGCACCGGTAATGCTCGACCGCTATACCCGTTTTGAGGAGGCATCGGTCACCGATGAGAATCATTTCCGCTACCGTTACACTGTGCTGAATACAGAAAACCCTGACTCTCTCCTGACGGAACGATTGGAGACCCTCATCGACAACATCCGTACCATGTTCTCCACCAGCGATGAGCTGGCCGTTTTTCGTGATAACAGCGTGGTACTGGAATATATCTACCTCAATGAGCAGCAAGAGACCCTTCGCTTCATCGCCATCGATCCTGAAGCGTATCAATAAAAAAAGGATATCCCATGAATCGCTATTTTTACATCGACAAGGAAGGTAAGCAGAGAGGAACGTTCTCTCCCGAGGAGCTCAGACGGGAACAGATCAATAAAGAAACGCTGGTTTGGACCCAGGGCATGGAGCAATGGAAACGCGCCGCAGAGGTAGAGGAACTGTCATTGCTTTTCTCGGGGAGTGCACCTGCTCAGCAGCCACAACCAGCCTACGGTCAGGCTCAGCCTCTCACAGGTCAGGAGTCTGCAGCGCCTGTTCAGATGCCCAAGAGTTGGCTGGTGGAATCGATCCTGGTCACCATTCTTCCTTTCATGTTTTGCAGCAGCTTTTTTAGTCTGTTGGGCATCATCGCCATCGTCTATGCGGCACAGGTGGAGTCCTTTTTCAACCGGGGCGATTATGCCGCGGCGGTCGAAGCATCGCGTGCTGCCGGCAAGTGGACGCGGATTGCCATGTGGATTGCCATTGGCTGGGTGTTGCTGATCATTATCGGCATCATCCTGTTTTTTGTTTTTGTTGGTTCGATCGCCGGACTGGGAGAATTACTGGATATCTAACGGATCAAAAACTTCATACATCTGGATTATGGAAGATCAACAGAATTATAACGAAAGAGAGATCACGGAATCGCCCCCACCCATTCCCCCAACTGCGCCGGGCAAGCAGGATGAGATACCTCCCCTGAAGCCGAACAGCTGGCTCTGGCAGTCTATCGTGGCCACCGTGCTCTGTTGTATCCCATTCGGTATCGTGGGCATCGTCTATGCCGCGAAGGTGGATTCAAACTACTTCAATGGCAGATATTCTGAAGCGGCTTCTGCTGCCCGGAAAGCCAGGATGTGGACAATTATTGCCTTTTGTGCGGGATTGCTCTATATGATTCTCCTGGTTATCCTGTTTGCCACCGGAATGCTGCCTGAAACGATGGAGCAGCTCATCGATAACAACGCCAGCGGATACAACTTCTGATTATTCCGTCTGCTTGTGGTGAAGAAGATTGTAAAAAGAGGAATGGTCATCACCCTGTTGCTGTTGCTGCCGGTGATGCTTTTCCTCTTTTATTCGTTCGATCCCGCTACTGACCCCTTTTTCCCGTTCTGCCCTTTCCATGCGGTTACAGGGTTGGAGTGCCCTGGCTGCGGCTCACAGCGGGCGATACACAGCCTCTTACACCTGCGGCTGGGGGATGCACTGGCCTACAATGCACTGTTGGTAGCGGCACTGCCCTACATCTTCCTGGGGATCTGGCTGGAGTGGCTGGGAGGTGGCAAGCGGTTTCCCCGCCTGAAGCATTTTTTCTTTGGGCGGTGGTCGGCCCTGGCTGTGTTGTTGTTGCTGCTGCTTTTCTGGGTGGGGCGGAATATCTTTTAGAATGGTTCTACAGGCCCAGTTTTTCTTTCAGGTAACGGCCCGTGTGGGAGGATGCTGTTGCTGCCACCTCTTCGGGTGTCCCCTCGCACACCACATAACCACCTGCTTTTCCCCCCTCGGGCCCGATGTCGATGACATGGTCGGCACACTTGATCACCTCCATGTTGTGCTCGACAATCAACACCGTATGTCCCCGCTCCAGCAGCGCGTTGAATGCCTTGAGGAGGGTCTTGATGTCATGGAAATGGAGTCCCGTGGTGGGCTCATCGAAGATGAAGAAGGTGGGTTGCGACTTCTCTTCACCCAGGTAGTAGGCCAGCTTCACCCGCTGGTTCTCCCCACCCGAGAGGGTAGAGGATGACTGCCCCAGCTTCAGGTAGCCCAGTCCCACATCCTGCAGCGGCTGCATCTTCTTCACGATTTTTTTCTCGGTGGTCCCTTTCTGCTGGCTGAAGAACTCGATGGCCTGGTTCACCGTCATCTCCAGCACATCATAGATGTTTTTCCCCCGGTATTCAATCTCCAGCACCTCGGGAGAGAAGCGCTTACCATGGCAGGACTCGCACTCCAGTCGGATGTCGGCCATGAACTGCATTTCCACGGTAATGGTCCCCTCGCCCTTGCACTCCTCACAACGTCCCCCCTCCACGTTGAAAGAGAAGTAGGCAGGTGAGAAGTTCAGTTGTTTGGCCAGTGGCTGTGCGGCAAACAGTTTGCGAATCTCATCGAATGCCTTGAGGTAGGTAACCGGGTTGGAACGTGATGATTTACCAATGGGGTTCTGGTCCACATACTCCACCCCATTCATCAGGTTGAGGTCACCGCCGATGCTGTTGAACTCGGCCCGCTCCGGCGCTGTCCCCTTGTAGTGGTGCTGCAGGGCATTGTAGAGCACATCGTTTACCAGTGACGACTTACCGGAGCCGCTTACACCGGTGACTACCGTCATCACATGCAGGGGGAACCTGACATCGATATTCTTCAGGTTGTTTTGCCTTGCCCCTCTCACCTCAATGTAGTTGTTCCACTTACGCCGACTGGCGGGTGGTTCTATCTGCTCCTCGCCCGTGAGGTACTTCACCGTGTAGCTTTCGCTTTTCTCTTTCAGGTCTGCCACGGCGCCCTGGTAAACCACCTCTCCACCCAGACGTCCCGCCTTGGGTCCGATGTCGATGATGTGATCGGCGGCACGGATGATCTCCTCGTCATGCTCCACCACCACCACGGTGTTACCCAACTGTTGCAGGTCGCGCAGCACCCCTATCAACAGGCCGGTGTCGCGAGAGTGAAGGCCGATGCTTGGCTCATCAAGGATGTAGAGCGATCCCACCAGGCTGTTGCCCAGCGAGGAGGCCAGGTTGATGCGCTGGTTCTCGCCACCCGAGAGGGTGTTGGAGAGACGGTTGAGAGTGAGATAACCCAATCCCACGTTGATCAGGAACTGCAGCCGGTTGTTGATCTCGGTGAGCAGTCGTTCGGCCACCGCGGCGTCGGTTTCGCTGAGGCGGAGCGAACCGAAAAATGCTTTCAGCTCCGTTACGGGCATCAGCACCAGCTCAGAGATCGACTTGCCGCCGACTTTCACATAGAGCGCTTCCGGCTTCAGCCGTGCGCCCTTGCAGAGAGGGCAGTCGGTCTTGCCGCGGTAGCGCGCCAGCATCACCCTATACTGTATCTTGTAGAGGTTCTTTTCCAGCATGCCAAAGAAGTCGTTGATGCCGTAGAGACCCTTGTCGTGTCGCCCGTTCCAGAGGATATCTCTCTCCTCCTCGGTCAGGTCGTAATAGGCGCGGTGTATCGGGAAGTCCACCTTGTAGGCATTTTGCACAAATTCCCGTCTCCACTCACTCATCTTCTCTCCCCGCCAGCACTGCACACACTCCTCCTGCAATGAGAGGCTCTTGTCGGGGATCACCAGG
>WOYT01000025.1 GCA_011620695.1 Proteiniphilum sp. | reverse complement strand
GGGACGAATTCTCCTCCTGGTACCTGGAGATCATCAAGCCGGGCTACCAGCAGCCCATCGACAGCGAGACCTACCGGATGACGCTGACCTATTTCGATGCACTGCTCCGCCTGCTACATCCCTTTATGCCCTTTATCACCGAAGAGCTCTGGCAGGCACTGCAACAGAGAGAGGACGGGGAGAGCATCACGACTGCCCTCCAACCCAAAGAGGAGATCATAGACCGGGATCTGCTGGCCCACTTTGAACAGGTGAAGCAGGTGATTGCCGGTGTGCGTACCATCCGCCTGGAAAAGAACATTCCCAACAAGGAGACACTTGAACTGCAGGTCATCGGTGGCCATGACAATCAGTTCAACAGCGTCATCGCCAAGATGTGTAACTTATCTTCTCTCACGATTGTCGCCGAAAAAGAGGCCGGAGCAGCAGGGTTCATGGTGGGCACCACCGAGTACTCGGTACCGCTAGCCGATAAGATGGATGTGGAAGCAGAACTGCAAAAGCTGAAAGCGGAACTGGAATACACTGAGGGGTTCCTGCTTTCGGTCTCAAAAAAGCTGGGCAACGAGCGGTTCCTGCAGAACGCCAAAGCGGAAATCGTGGAGAACGAGCGGAAGAAAAAGGCGGATGCCGAAAGCAAGATTGCTGCGCTGAAAGAGAACATCGCCGCACTGGAGAAATAACTGAGCGATGGCCTGAGACATACACGACTCCCAGACCATGCAAAATCGGTATATTCACATCCTATCTCTCAGAAAGGATTGCATGATATTGGATGATATGGAAAATTTTCTCACATACCTCTCCCATCGGCTTTCCGAAGAGATCCTCTCCTCGAAACCACTCTCCGGCGGCGATATCTCAGCGGCCTGGCTCCTGAAGACCAGCTCCCGGGAATACTTCCTGAAAGTGAATAGGCAACCTTTCGCTTCGGAGATGTTCCACGCGGAACAACAGGGCCTGGAGACCATTTCGGCAACCCATACCATCAGGGTACCGAGGGTGTTCCTTTCCGGGAGCTTTGAAGGATCATCTTTCCTGCTGATGGAGTACATCGAAAGCAAACATCCCGACCCATCGGACTACCGGCGACTGGGTACCGCACTTGCAAAGCTGCATCAGCAGACTCATTCCTTTTTTGGATTCTCAGCGGACAACTTTATCGGCTCTCTTCCTCAGCGCAACCGATATCACACCGACTGGCCTTCATTCTACTGGCAAGAGCGGATCCTGCCACAATTTCAGCTGGCCTTGAAAAATGAACTGCTCTCAAAGGATCTGATCCCCCAGGAGAAGAAAGCAATCAATCTTTTTCAGGAGCTCTTCAGTGATGTGAAACCCTCACTGCTGCATGGCGACCTCTGGGGTGGGAACTACCTGATTGCAACGGACGGAACCCCCTGTCTGATCGATCCGGCTCTCTACTACGGCCATTCGATGGTGGATATCGCCATGAGCCGTCTCTTTGGCGGCTTCTCAGAGGCCTTTTACGATGCCTACCATGAGATGATTCCCAAAACAGATCGTTACAACGAACAGATAGATCTCTATCAACTCTATTACCTGCTGGTGCATCTCAACCTCTTTGGCAGCGGCTACTACTCTTCCGTCTCAGCCATTCTGAAGAGATATTTCTAAAACTCCAGATAGGGCTCCAGCCGGTTGAGATCCTCTTCTGTGAAAACATCGAGCATCGCCAATTCACGGATTGACCGGATATTTCCTTTCTTTCGCCGCAAATTGAAGATGGCCTGTACCTGCTCATAATTGAGATAGGGATGACGGAGCAATTCACGAAAATCGGCACTGTTGACTGCCAGGCGACTCCAGAGGCTGTCCGGTGCAATATAAGGCGATATGCGGCCATACAACTCCGCGTCAAGTCCATACACCTCCAGCAGCTGATCCTTGCGCACAAATCCTCCCAATAGCTCACGGTACTTCACGATGCGGGAGGCATAACTACTCCCGATGCCCGGGATCATTTTCCAACGACTCGTGTCGGACTCATTCAGCGAAATGGTCTCCCCCGGCTGCAACTTCACCGTGACGGGATAAGCAGGATAGCTGCGCATACTTCGCTCATCAGCAGAAGAAGGGTCTCCCACTTCGCTCCCGGAGCGATAGGTAGGGAGTGTTTTCCCCGCAGACTCGCGATCGGGACGAATGGTTGTATCTGGCTGAAGCTGCTCTCCACCGCGACGAAACGCTTCAAATGCCCGGATCAACGAATCGTTCTCCTGCAGCACGATTTGTGAAGAACGACGGTTGCTGAGCAGAATCTGCAGGATCAAAGTCAGCACAATCAGGATCAACAGCAAGAGCACACCCAGCCTTTGTCCCCTATGAAAATAAAAGAAATCTTTCCAGCGCATTGAAATGAAAGATATCTGTTTAGCAGCGTAAAGTTATAAAATATCTTTTTATTCCCTTTTGATAAAGTGACAGAAATTGTACCTTTGGTTCAAAATGTCAGAACAACGCTATTGCTACCCTGATTTCCACTGCTTATGGTATTGAATTATATCTGGATCGCTTTCTTTCTCATCGCCTTCGCGGTGGCACTGGTGAAGCTGCTCTTCTTCGGCGACATGCAGGTCTTCACCGACATCATGAACTCCACCTACGATACTGCCCGTACCGGCTTCGAGATCTCACTGGGACTGACCGGCGTGCTCTCCCTCTGGCTGGGGGTGATGAAGATCGGCGAACGGGGCGGCATGGTGGAGCTCTTCTCCCGTGCTGTGGCTCCTCTCTTCTCCCGTCTCTTCCCTGATATTCCCAGAAACCATCCCGCATCGGGATCGATGCTGATGAATATCTCGGCCAACATGTTGGGACTCGACAACGCCGCCACCCCTTTCGGCCTGAAAGCGATGCAGCAGTTGCAGGAGATCAATCCGCGCAAAGAGCAGGCTTCCAACCCGATGATCATGTTCATGGTACTGAACGCATCGGGACTCACACTGATACCGGTTACCGTGATGGTTTACCGCGCACAGATGGGTGCAGCCAATCCTGCCGATGTCTTTATCCCAATCATGATCGCTACCTTCGCCGCAACCCTGGTAGGGGTGATCGCGGTCTGTATGCGGCAGGGAATCAACATCTTCCAACGGGCCATCATGGGCTTCCTGCTGGGCATGTGCGGCATCATAACGGCCATCACCCTGCTTTTTCGCAGCATGCCGCAGGAGCAGATCAACATCGTCTCCAGCCTGGCTGCCAACGTGATCCTCTTCTCCATCATCTGTCTCTTCATCCTCAAAGCGCTGAGAAAAAAGATCAACATCTTCGAGGCATTCATCGACGGCGCCAAAGATGGTTTTAAGACAGCTGTCACCATCATCCCCTACCTGATCGCCATCCTGGTGGGTATCGGCGTGTTCCGTGCCTCGGGGGCGATGGATTTCCTGATGGAGGGACTGCGGAGTCTGGTGGCGATGACAGGCATCGATACCCGTTGGGTGGACGGCATGCCCACCGCCCTGATGAAACCACTCAGCGGCAGCGGCGCGAGGGGGATGATGATCGACACGATGAAGAACCTGGGTGCCGACTCATTTGCCGGCCGTCTCACAGGTGTGTTACAGGGTGCCACCGATACCACGTTCTATATCGTGGCTGTTTACTACGGTGCGGTGAATATCAAAAATTCGCGCTATACCGTTCCTTATGCGCTTTTAGCCGATTTTGCGGGCATTGTAACCGCCATATTCACTGCCTATCTCTTTTTTGGATAGCAATTAAAAGATTCTCATGGTTAATAAACGTTAATAGCAATGGCAATCACATTCCAATCAGAAAACATTCCTTTCCCAAGAAGCATCAAAAAACGAAAAACGGCCAACTGGATCAAATCGGTTGCGGCCGGTTTTGGAAAAAAAGTGGGCGAACTTGCATACCTCTTTTGTGACGACCAGAAAATCCTGGAAGTGAACCGGCAGTATCTGCAACATGACTTTTTCACCGATATCCTCACTTTCGACTATTCTGAAGGGGATGCCATTGCAGGGGATATTTTTATCAGCCTGGAAACCGTGCGCAGCAATTCACAAAAGTATCATACTCCGTATGAGGAGGAATTACACCGGGTGATCATCCATGGCGTATTGCACCTCTGTGGCCTCCGAGACAAGAGCAGGACAGAGAAGAAAGCAATGCGGGAGGCAGAGGAAAAGGCACTTAACCTATTGATTCTGAACAACTGAGAATTTACAAAACGACTCAGAAACGCCTTAAAATTCACATTTGTAAACCAAAACTGAAACAATATGTCTCTTCTCTTTTCCCTGATGTTCTATAACACCGAAAATCTCTACGATACCGTTGATGATCCGCTCTCGATGGATGATGACTTTACACCCAGTGGTTTCCGGCAATGGAACGAGAGACGATTCAACAGCAAAGTGGAAAAATTGACAAATGTAATCAGCGATATCGTTCACCCGAAGAAACCCGATGTCATCTCACTTGCAGAGATTGAAAACAAGTCAGTGATGGAAAGCATCCTGAGCGAGATGCAACGGCAGGGGATGAGGGGGTACAGCTTCATACACTACGACAGCCCTGATGAACGAGGCTCAGACGTGGCAATGATCTACAACACCCACACTTTCCGGGTGATGGAATCGCATCCGGTGCTGGTGCATCTTCCTGGTATCGAGGACCGTACCCGTGATATTCTCTATGTGAAAGGAACCATACCCAATGGAGAAACACTTCATCTCTTCATCATACATTTCCCATCACGGGGAGAAGGCAGAGAACTTTCAGAGCGGAGGCGATATTTTGCAGCCAGTGAACTGAGAAACGCGGTTTACAAAGTAACCTCACAGGAACCTGAAGCGAACGTGATTATCATGGGCGATTTCAATGACACTCCGGACGATAATAGTGTGGATGAGGTGCTGGGAGCACGTAAAAGCTTTGAGGAGATCAATAACCTTCGACTCTACAACCTGCTTTATCCGAGATACAAGAAAGGGTTGGGCACAACCTACTACAAAGGATGGCTGTTGTTCGACCAGATCATTGTCTCAGGGAACCTGCTTACTTCCACAACCATCGATTGTAAACCGGAATACGCCGACATTTTCAATCCTCCCTACCTGCTCTACTTTGGTCTAAACAACCGGCCAAAACCCAACCGAACCTACAACGGCAAATATGTGGGAGGCTACAGCGACCACCTGCCGGTATACATTCAACTCAACCTCAAAGAGGTCTGATCGTCGGTTATTATCGGTTATTAACAGTAGAACCGACAGGTAACGTTTTCTTTTTTAGTAAATTTGCATCCTCGAAAAAAAGAAAATGAAATTCAGTTACGACATCATAGTAGTGGGTGCCGGCCATGCCGGATGCGAAGCTGCAACAGCTGCAGCCAACATGGGCTCACAGACACTGCTCATCACCATGGACATGAACAAGATTGCACAGATGAGCTGCAATCCTGCTGTGGGAGGCGTAGCCAAGGGACAGATCGTACGCGAAATTGATGCGCTCGGTGGCCAGATGGGAATCGTAAGCGACCGGACAGCCATCCAGTTCAGGATGCTGAACCGCTCCAAAGGGCCTGCCATGTGGAGCCCACGGGTGCAAAGCGACCGGATGAAATATATCGGAACCTGGCGTGAGATCATCGAGAACACCGATAACCTATTCATGTGGCAGGACACGGTCACTGAACTGATCTTTGAAAACAACTGCGTGAAAGGTGTCAAAACCCGTATGGGAGTCACTTTCAACGCTGGCGCAGTGATCCTGACAAACGGCACTTTCCTGAACGGACTGATCCATATCGGCAAGGTGCAGATCGGTGGCGGTCGCATCGCCGAGCCGGCCTCTACCGGTATGACCGAACAGCTGAGAGAGCATGGGTTCCGTACCGATCGGATGAAAACCGGTACGCCGGTGCGGATCGATGCACGAAGCGTCGACTTCAGCCTCCTGGCAGAACAAAAAGGGGATCAGGATTTTCATAAATTCTCTTATCTGCCGCAGGTGCAGCGAGAGCTTAAACAGCGCAGCTGCTGGATCGCCTACACCTCTGAAGAGGTGCACGCCGCCCTGCGTGAGGGACTCAAAGATTCACCACTTTATAATGGACAGATCCGTAGCATCGGACCCCGTTATTGTCCCAGCATTGAGACAAAAATCGTCACGTTCTCCGAGAAAACAAGCCATCAGCTCTTCCTGGAACCGGAGGGTGAAACCACTCATGAGTACTACCTCAACGGATTCTCCTCCTCACTCCCCCTGGAGACACAGCTGAAAGCACTTCAGACCATTCCGGCATTCCGCAACACGCATATCTTCCGTCCGGGCTACGCCATCGAATATGACTTCTTCGACCCCACGCAGCTCCACCCTACCCTCGAAACAAAAGCGGTGAAAAACCTCTTTTTTGCGGGACAGATCAACGGAACCACCGGCTATGAGGAGGCTGCTGGCCAGGGGATCGTGGCCGGAATCAACGCTCACATCAACTGCCATGGCGGCACACCCTTTGTGCTGCATCGGGATGAAGCGTATATTGGCGTACTGATCGACGACCTGATCACCAAAGGGGTGGATGAACCCTACCGTATGTTCACCTCCCGTGCTGAGTACCGTATCCTGCTGCGACAGGACAATGCTGACGAGCGGCTCACCCGCAAGGGATACGACCTGGGACTGGCAACTAGCGAACGAATGGAGCTGTTGAACAGAAAAGAAGCGAAAGTGGAGGAGATCATTCATTTTGTAAACGACTTCTCGATCAAGGCAGACCGGATCAACCCCTTTTTGGAAAGCATCGGCGCAACACCCCTCAAACAGGGGGTGAAACTAATCGATCTGTTGGTGCGTCCGCACATCGACCTGGAGAAGATGGCACGTGAGGTATCCCCTCTGCGAGAACTGCTCGAAAGCATCGAAGAACGACAGGAGGAGATCATCGAGTCGGCAGACATCCGCATCAAATACAGTGGATACATCAAGCGGGAACAGGTGATGGCCGACAAGATCACCCGCCTGGAGGAGATACGCATCAAGGACAAATTCAACTACAACGAGATTCAGTCGCTCTCAACCGAAGCAAGACAGAAGCTGACCCGGATCAATCCGGATACCATCGCACAGGCCAGCAGAATACCTGGTGTTTCGCCCAACGACATATCGGTGTTACTGGTGTTGCTGGGCAGATAAAAAACAAAATGTTTCACGTGGAACATTCACAGAAGAAACAATTAAATAATCGCATTGAAATGAGCATCGAAAAATTGACCGCTTCCGTAAGAAACATCCCCGACTTCCCAATCCCGGGCATTCAGTTCAAGGATATCACCACCCTGTTCCAGTCGGCAGAACATCTGAGAGAACTCTCCGATATTCTCTACGAAAGTTATCGCGACAAGGGAATCACCAAGGTGGTAGGGATAGAGTCCAGAGGATTTTTCATGGGACCTGCCGTAGCCATCAGACTGGGTGCAGGATTTGTACCGATCCGAAAACCGGGCAAGCTCCCCTACCGGGTGATCGAGGAGACCTATACCAAGGAGTATGGCGAAGACGCCATACAGATTCATGAAGATGCTTTGACGAAGGATGATGTGGTACTGATTCATGATGACCTCCTGGCTACCGGTGGCACCATGGTGGCAGCCCACAACCTGGTGAAAAAACTGGGGGTACGTAAAATCTATATCAATTTTCTGATAGAGCTGGAAAAGCTGGAAGGACGATTGCTCTTTCCGGATGATGTGGAGGTAAGCTCCATCATAAAATTCTCCATATAGTGAATCAATCACGATGAGCAAGCTCATTCCTGTGAACCGGGAGACAAAAAGGGATGCAAAAATGAGCGCTTTTTTGTACCTTTGTCTCATGTCAGTTTCTGCTGTGATATGAACGATGAGATCAAAAATAGCCTGGCGGTAATTCCGCATCAGCCTGGATGTTACCAGTTTATCGATGAAAAGGGGACGGTGATCTATGTGGGTAAAGCCAAAGATCTGAAGAAAAGAGTTTCATCCTATTTCAACAAGCAGCAGGAACATCCCAAGACCAGGATCCTGGTAAGGAATATCAGGAAAATTAAATACATTGTGGTGAACACGGAAGAGGACACATTTCTTCTGGAAAATAACCTGATCAAGGAGTTCAGGCCGCGCTACAATGTAATGCTAAAAGATGACAAAAGCTATCCCTCCATCGTCATCAAAAATGAGTATTTCCCCCGGGTGTATAAGACCCGCAATATTGTGAAGGATGGATCACGTTACTTTGGGCCCTATACCTCGGTACAATCAGTCAATGCGCTGCTCGGCATCTTTCGCAGCGTTTACAAGGTGCGCACCTGCCGATTGAACCTCTCACCGGAAAATATTGCAGCGGGCAAATTCAGGGTATGTCTTCAGTACCATATCAAAAAATGTAAAGGCCCTTGTGAAGGATTGCAGTCACTAGAGGATTACAACCGGAACATTGCTGAGATCACTGAAATCCTTAAAGGCAATATATCGATCATCGAGAAGCAGATTCGCGAAGAGATGCAGGCACTGGCGGATGAGTTGCGCTTTGAAGAGGCGCAGGAGCTGAAAGAAAAACTTATACTGATCCAGAATTTCAGGGAGAAATCGCAGGTTGTCAGCAACTTCGGATACAACCTCGATGTATTTGCACTGGAGCAGGATGAACAGGCAGCCTATATCAACTACCTCCACGTCGTAAATGGAGCAATCAATCAGGCCTATACATTCGAGTACAGAAAGAAGCTCGATGAGACAAAGGAAGAGCTCCTTGGTCTCGGCATCGTGGAGATGCGGCAACGGTTCGGAAGCAATTCAAAAGAGATCATTGTGCCTTTCCTGCCAGATCTGAAACTGGCTGATGTATCGTTCACCATCCCTCAACGGGGCGACAAGCGAACGCTCCTTCAGCTGTCGGAGAAAAATGTGAAACAGTATAAACTGGACAAACTGAAAAAAGCAGAGATGCTCAATCCAGACCAGCGGGCAACAAGAATCCTGAAAGGGGTACAAAAAGATCTCCGTTTAAAGGAGATGCCGTGGCATATCGAGTGTTTCGATAACTCCAACATCCAGGGCACCCATCCGGTTGCTGCCTGCGTGGTTTTCAAAAAAGCAAAACCGGCTAAAAAGGAGTACCGCCATTTCAATGTGAAAAGCGTGACAGGGCCGGATGATTACGCATCGATGCGGGAGATCGTGGAAAGACGCTACTCTCGGCTGCTTAACGAGGGCGCTCCCCTACCCCAACTCATTGTAATTGATGGCGGTAAAGGGCAACTGCATGCTGCCGTGGAATCGCTCCAGAAAATCGGGTTATATGGAAAGATCGCGGTGATCGGCATCGCAAAGCGTCTGGAGGAGATCTACTACCCCGGTGATTCTGTCCCATTGTACATCGACAAAAATTCAGAAACATTAAAACTGATCCAGCAACTCCGCGACGAGGCCCATCGATTTGGAATCACTTTTCACCGTCAAAAGAGGAGCAAATCACAAATAAGGTCGGAGCTCGACGATTTGAAAGGGATTGGCAGGGAGACAAAGAAAAAGTTGCTCACCCGTTTCAAGAGCATCAAACGGATCCGTGAGGCAACGGACGAGGAGATAACTGAACTGATCGGAAAAAGCAAAGCAACGCTGATAAGAGAGTGGATCAATGAGCACAGAAACAAACCGGAAATATGAGGGTATTGATTCAAAGGGTAAGGCAAGCAGCTGTATCTATTGGAGGTAAAACGAAAAGCAGCATCGGCATGGGTCTGCTACTTTTTCTGGGTATTGAAAAGGAGGATGATGAACGGGATATCGATTATCTTTGCAGGAAGATTCTCCAACTGAGAATATTTGATGATTCCAATGGCATCATGAACCGCTCGGTTTTGGATGTGGAAGGGGAACTGCTGGTGGTGTCGCAATTCACCCTCCATGCCAGTACAAAGAGAGGAAACCGTCCCTCTTACATCCGTGCAGCAAGTCCTGAAAAAGCCATTCCTCTCTATGAAAAATTCTGTCAGGAGTTGCAGCAGCAACTTAAAAGAGAGGTGGCTACAGGCGTATTTGGCGCCGACATGCAGGTAGAAATTGTGAATGATGGTCCGGTCACCATCTGGATTGATTCAAAAAACAGGGAATAGATGAGACTACAGGAAGCACAACAATTGGTAGACGACTGGATTCGCACCTATGGTGTGCGATACTTCAGCGAACTGACCAACATGGCTATCCTCACCGAGGAGGTGGGTGAGCTGGCACGCATCATGGCCCGCACATATGGTGATCAGTCGTTCAAGGAGAGTGACAGCGCAGCTGACCTGGCAGACGAGATGGCCGATGTACTCTGGGTGTTGCTTTGTCTGGCCAATCAGACAGGCGTTGACATGGAAGAGGCTCTGAAAAAGAACATTGAAAAAAAAAGCAGGAGAGATGCCACCCGTCACAAGGAGAATCCAAAACTGAATAAAAAAAGAGAAAATAACCCTTAAAAATATGACCCTTTATGGAAAAAGAAAAGTATCACTCGACCCTTGAAGCCTATCCATTCAGTCTGACCGATGAACAGGTCACAGAGCAGGTCCAAAAACTGCTGGCTGAGAAAACCGGGCAGAATAGACTGAAAGAGGTTTACAGCAGCATATATGGCTGTATCGATCTTACCACTCTCAACAGCACCGACACCCGTGAAGAGGTGTGGCAGTTTACCGAGCAAGTGAACAGCTTCGACGGCAGCCGTCCCGACATCCCCAATGTGGCAGCAATCTGTGTCTATCCCAATTTTGCACGCACGGTGAAAGAAGCACTGACAGCCGATGTACGCATCGCCTGTGTCTCGGCAGGCTTTCCCTCCTCGCAGACCTTTTCAGAAGTAAAAATAGCGGAAACAGCGCTGGCTGTGGCTGACGGGGCCGATGAGATCGACGTGGTAATCAACCTGGGTCTCTTCCTGGATGAAGCGTATGAAGAGATGTGTGAAGAGCTCACTGAGATTAAAGAGGCCTGCAGACAGGCCACTCTCAAGGTGATTCTGGAGACAGGAGCACTGAAAAGTGCAGAGAGAATTTACCGTGCATCAATACTCGCACTTTATTCGGGTGCTGATTTTCTGAAAACCTCAACAGGTAAGGGATACCCTGGAGCAACACCGGAAGCGGCCTATGTAATGTGCCGGGCCATCAGTGACTACCATCAGAAAACAGGATACAAGGCTGGTATGAAGGTTGCGGGAGGTGTGGCGACGCCTGAAGATGCGCTGAAATACTATACAATCGTGAAAGAGGTGTTGGGAGATGAGTGGTGCAATGCTACACTTTTCCGCGTGGGAGCCAGCCGTCTTGCTGATGCCCTACTGGCGGCGATCGAGCAAGATTGACAAAATCTTCACCATTTCGTAACCAGCGGGGAAGAAAAATATGGGTAGATTTGCCACTCAATCATTTTAGCAATCACCAATATTTATAGCAATGAAAAATAATCTGATTTTTCTTTTTCTTTTTTTCAGTTCCCTCCCACTCTTCTCACAGCAACTGATAAGCGGTTACCTGTTTGAAGATCTCAATCGTAACGGCAGCAAAGAACGACGGGAACCGGGTATCGCCGGCGTAGCAGTATCCAACGGTACGGAGGTGGTTCTAACAGGTGACGATGGCAGCTACCACATCCCGGTAAAAAGTGGCAACACGCTCTTCGTCATCAAACCCAGTGGATACAAATTCTCAGTCGATAAAGATTATATTCCACAGTTCTACTATCACCATAAGCCGGAAGGATCACCCAATCGCTTCAAATACAAAGGGGTTGAGCCTACCGGCAGGCTTCCCCGTTCAGTCGATTTTGCCCTTCACCGTTACGATGAACCGGTGGAGTTTACGGCGATCGTTTTTGGAGATCCTCAGCCCTACTCCATGGAAGATATGGACTATTTCACCCGCAAAATCCTACAGGAGGTAGAGAAAAGTAACAAGACCCTATTCGGTATCAGCCTGGGTGATATCGTGGGTAACAACCTCGATCTGCACCCTGTGTACAAGGAACGGATGCGACAACTGCAGCTCCCCTGGTACAACGCAATGGGCAACCATGACATGAATTATGACGCACCCACTGATGATCTGTCGGATGAGACCTTTGAGAAGAATTTCGGAAGCGCCAATTATGCCTTTAACTACGGCAACGCTCATTTCATTGTGCTGGATAACATCCTCTATCCCGATCCGCGCGACAGCATAGGGTACTGGGGAGGATACCGCCTTGATCAATTGCTGTTTCTTGAGAATGACCTAAAACAGGTGCCGAAAGACAAACTGATCGTCCTCTCTCAGCACATCCAAATGAAAGATATAACCAGCTACAGGGTAACAGACCGTCAACGTCTCTTTGATCTGTTGAAAGATTTTGAGAATGTACTAGTGATGTCGGGCCACACCCATCTGCAGGATCAGATTGAATATACCACGACAGAAGGATGGATGGGGAGTAAACCACTGCACGAATACAACGCCGGAACAACCTCGGGCGATTGGTACTCTGGTAAAAGGGATGCGAATGGTCTGCCCGATGCCACCATGCGTGATGGCACTCCACAGGGCTATGCGTTTCTGCATGTAAAAGGGAATCAATATAGCATTGATTACAAGGTTGCCGGAAAAAATCCAGATTATCAGATGAACATCTATGCTCCGAAAGTAGTCCCCTACAAGGGGAGAACCACTTCACAGATTGTGGTCAACTTCTTCATGGGAAGCCACAAAGACCTGGTGGAATACCGCATTGGAAACGGGTCGTGGAAGAAAATGCGTTACCTGGAAGCAGCCGATCCCTCCTACTCCGCCAAGCTGATCGAATGGGATTTCACCGAAACACTACTGCCGGGTCGCAGACCTTCGAACGCGGTGAACAGCACCCATCTCTGGTTCGCTCCTATCAGTACCGATCTGCCAGCAGGCGTGCATGAGATTGAAGTGCGCGCTACCGATCGATATGGGAAACAGCACTACGGAAAGAAAAGCTACAAAATCATGGAATAAATTCAGGAGGCTATCTACATCTGAGCAGATAGCCTTTTTTTTGATACCTGCTAACTACAAAAAATGTCATTTTGTCATTTAATTGCTTGGTAAATCGAGCTAAATAGTCCCATATTTGTCATTATGTCATTTATTTATCCGCTGTACCGTTCATAACCGGACTGGCATATCATTTGCAATTTCATTATTGCGAGAGTTAAACACAGAATAAGGTAACAAAATAAAGAAAGGGTACAATTATGGCAATTATCAGACGTTCAAACAACAACTGGCTGCCGAGTGTATTCAACGACTTCTTCGGCAATGAATGGATGCAAAATTTCAACCGGTCGGTACCGGCCATCAACATCCAGCAAAATGATGACAACTTCCTTGTAGAAGTTGCTGCTCCTGGCATGACCAAGGAGGATTGCAATGTGAGGGTTGATGAAGATAACAACCTGGTGATCTCATTCGAAAAAAAGAATGAATCGGAAGAGAAAGACAAAAAGGGAACATACCTGCGTCGCGAATTCTCCTATACAGAGTTCCAACGCACAATGTTACTCCCGGACAACGTGGACAAGGAGAAGATCTCAGCTAAGGTAGAAAATGGTGTGCTATCGGTAACGATACCGGTTGTCAAAGAGGTGAAAAATACCAATTCACGGCTGATCGAGATTCAGTGACAAAAGAGGTGTGAAGAAATGATCTCAAAGTGCCACCCCAACCCGGGGTGGTATTTTTTTAATATCTACGGTTTTTCAGATAGGAGAGAAAGAGCCGCATCAACGATTCCATCTCCTCGCTGAAATGGAAACCGGATATAATCTCTTCAGCTTCACTTATCAAGGCATCAATCTTCCCGTAAGCATAGTCTATGCCACCCTGTTCACGGGCAAAGGCTAAAAGACGCGTGATATTCGTATCGGTATAGTCGCGTGAGGTGATGAGCTGCATCATCTCGTCTGAAACGGCATCAGATGCATGCTGCAAGGCATAAATCATGGGCAGGGTGATCTTCCCTTCCCGGATATCATTCCCTGTTGGTTTACCCACATCCCTCTTAAAGTAATCGAAGATGTCATCCCTGATCTGGAAGCAGATACCCAGGATGCTGCCCAGCTTGGAGAAGCGACTGAGCATTGCACGGTCGGCACCGCCGGTGATGGCACCGATGGTAATGCTGGCACGAATCAGCGAAGCCGTTTTCTTATCGACCACATCAAAATAGGCAGTCTCATCTACAATAATCTTGTCAGCCAATGTGAACTGGTACAGCTCACCTTCGGCAAGATTCTGACCCAACTCTGTGATGATCTGGATGATGTTCAGGTCCTTGGTTTTCACACTCTCCTTCAGTGCAGTTGAGAGCAGATAATCACCCAGCAGCACCGCCTGTGTGTTGTCGTAAACCGCGTGAAGTGATCGTTTGCCACGACGGGTGTCCGACTTGTCGATCACATCATCGTGCACCAGGGTAGCGGTATGAAGCAACTCCACTGTCACTGCTCCATGATAGGTTTCAGGGATGATACCGCCACAAGCCTTAGCTGTCATCAGCACCAACAGTGGTCTCAATCTCTTTCCTGAGGTGTTAAAGAGGTAGCCGAGCATCTCACTGATCAACGGATTATCGCTTCTCACCGACGCCTGCAAATACTCCTCAAAGCGGAGCAGCTCATGTCGAAGTAAATCCCTTATTTGCTGACCCTGATCCATCAAAACCTAAAATTAAGAGCTACAAAAGTAAAAATAATTCTCCGCTTCGCAACAAATAATCGTAACTTTACATTTCCTTAATGTTATCACAGGAGATTATGAATAAAAATAAACTCTTCTTACTCGACGCCTACGCCCTTATCTACCGGTCCTATTACGCCTTTATCCGTAATCCAAGGATCAATTCGAAAGGACAGAACACCTCTGCCGTTTTCGGGTTCGTGAACACGCTGGAGGAGGTGTTGCGCAGGGAAGATCCCTCACATATTGCCGTGGCATTTGACCCGCCGGGGCCCACTTTCCGGCATGTAGAGTTTGAAGCCTACAAGGCGCAGCGCGAGGCGACACCGGAGGATATCAAATGGTCGGTACCGGTAATCAAAGAGATTGTCAACGCATACAACATCCCGGTGCTGGAGGTGGAGGGCTACGAAGCGGATGATGTGATCGGCACCATTGCCAAAAGGGCCGACAAGAACCGTTTCGATGTCTATATGATGACGCCTGACAAGGATTACGGACAGCTGACAGAACCACATATCTTCATCTATAAGCCGCGTTACGGCAGCAATGACTTTGACCTGCTGGATGACCGCAGGATAATGGAGAAGTATGGTCTCTCCCACCCCACTCAGATGATCGATCTGCTGGGGTTGATGGGTGATTCGTCCGACAACATACCCGGTTGCCCGGGCGTAGGTGAAAAGACTGCCGTGACGCTGTTGCAAAAGTTCGGTTCAATTGAGAAGCTGCTGGAACAGACCGATCAGTTGAAAGGTGCACTGAAGAAAAAGGTGGAAGAAAACAGTGAGCAGATTCTTTTCTCCCGCATGTTGGCAACCATCAAAACCGATGTTCCAATCGCGGTTGAAGAGGATTCGCTCACCCGCGGTAAGAAAGATGAGGAGGCCATCAGGAAGATCTTCGAAGAGCTGGAGTTTCGCTCTTTGTTGGAGCGTGTATTGAGAGAAGATACTCCCCCACCCGCCTCTAAAAAGCCGCTGCAGGGTGATCTCTTCTCTCTGTTTGAAGCGGCGGAGTCGCGTGAAACAGCGGATGCTCCGCTTCCTTCAGGATTCACCGACATCAACAGCACGCCCCATGATTACCGGATGGTTGCAACTGCGAAAGAAAGAGAGGACCTGGCGATGCTGCTCTCAACAGAGAAAGAGGTATGCTTCGACACCGAGACGACAGGTGTGAATCCACTTGTGAGCGAACTTGTAGGCATCTCTTTCGCTTTCCATGAAGGAGAGGCATACTATGTGCCGATATCAGCAGACCGTGAGCAGGCTACGAAAGAGAGTGCTGTTTTCAAACCTTTCTTCGAAAATGCTGCCATCACCAAAATCGGTCAGAACATCAAATATGATATTCTACAGCTGCGCCAATACGGGATCAATGTGAGCGGGAAGCTGTTCGACACCATGATTGCCCACTACCTGCTCAACCCGGAGCAGCGACATGGAATGGACTACCTGGCGGAGAGCTACCTGCAATACCGTACCATCCACATCGATGCGCTAATCGGTCCCCGAGGTAAGAATCAGAAGAACATGCGGGAGATAAATCCGGAGGTAGTGAAAGATTATGCCGCGGAGGATGCCGATATCACCCTGAAACTGAAAAATATACTGGAAAAGGAGATCCTTCGGAACCAAATGGATCATCTCTTCTTCGAGATTGAATCTCCCCTGATCTATGTGCTGGCTGACATGGAGTGGACGGGGGTGCGACTCGACCTGAAGGCACTGCAGGAGCTCTCGCAACAGTATAATGCTGAACTGGCATCCATTGAACAGGAGATCGCCGCGATGGCCGGCATGCCTTTCAATGTCAACTCCCCGAAACAGATCGGTGAAGTGTTGTTCGACCGGCTTAAAATAGCAGAGAAACCGAAAAAGACCAGAACAGGGCAATATAAAACCAGCGAGGAAGAGCTGGAGAAGCTGCGCAACAAGCACCCGATCATCGAAAAAATTCTGGAACAACGGGGCCTCAAAAAGCTGCTGAGTACTTATGTGGATGCTTTCCCGCTACTGGTAAACGAACGAACCGGTAAGATACACACCTCCTTCAATCAGACAGTGGCAGCTACCGGGCGACTCAGTAGCACCAACCCCAACCTGCAGAACATTCCCATCCGCGATGAGCGTGGAAGGGAGATGCGCAAGGTGTTTATCCCCGATGAGGGTTGCCTCTTTCTCTCATCCGACTATTCTCAGATAGAACTGCGCATCATGGCACATCTGAGCGGTGACAAGAACATGGTCGAGGCATTTGCACGGGGTCAGGATATCCATGCCGCCACAGCAGCAAAGATCTTTAAGATACCACTGGAGGAGGTGACAAGCGATATGCGCCGGAAAGCAAAAACCGCCAATTTTGGGATCATATACGGCATCAGTCCTTTCGGATTGTCGGAACGACTCAACATCCCCCGCGGTGAGGCCAAAGAGCTGATCGATGAGTACTTTGCGACCTTCCCCGGCGTGAAGCAATACATGGACAACACTATTCTCCAGGCACGTGAGAAAGGGTACGTGGAGACCATCTTCGGTCGCAAACGCTATCTGCCGGACATCAACTCCCGCAATGCCACAGTGCGTGGTTACGCAGAGCGCAACGCCATCAACGCACCCATCCAGGGCAGTGCCGCCGATATCATCAAGGTGGCGATGATTCGCATCTTCAGACGTTTTGAAGAGAAGCAGCTACGATCGAAGATGATCCTGCAGGTGCACGACGAACTCAACTTCAACGTCTTCCCCGATGAGCTGGAGCAGGTACGGCAGATTGTTACCACCGAAATGGAGAACGCCTGCAGCCTGAGCGTTCCGCTCACCACCGACCTGGGAGTGGGGGAAAACTGGCTGATAGCTCATTAGGAACAGATGCTCGAGGGACTGGTAGAATATGGTTACTGGGGGTTGTTGCTTGCCTCTTTCCTGGCAGCGACGGTGCTCCCCTTCAGCTCGGAGGTGGTCTTCGCGGCACTGATCGCTGCGGGACTGGATAGCTGGCAATGCATCCTCTTTGCCACCCTGGGCAATGCTGCGGGAGGTGCCACCTGTTACTACCTGGGGAGGCTCGGTAAAACAGAGTGGCTGCAGAAATGGTTCAGGATCAAGCCTGAACAGATCGACAAAATTATCCGGTGGTTACAGGGAAAGGGCGGGGTGATGGGGTTCTTCGGCTTTCTCCCTGCTGTGGGCGATGCGATCCTGGTAGCACTGGGATTCATGCGGGCCAATGTTCCGCTGGTAATGAGTACCATGACTTTGGGCAAGTTCCTCCGCTATCTGCTCATTGCTTTCGGTACGGAAGGGGTAATATCACTGTTTGAGTGACAAGTTGTTCGTGTTTGTTTAAAGTTCTCGATATGACCATTCTTTTTCATGAAATCGTGTATGGGCCGGTGCAAAGCCGGCGGCTCGGCAGCTCACTGGGGGTGAACCTGCTTCCCTACGATGGCAAGTTATGCTCGTTCGACTGTATCTACTGTGAATGTGGATTCAACAGGGATTTCCGTACCAAAACAAAACTGCCCGACAGGGAAAATGTGCGCGCGGCCATAGAGGATAAATTGCAACAGTTGCAAAAGGAGGGCGTGACACCCGATGTGATCACTTTTGCTGGCAACGGAGAACCAACCATGCATCCTGAATTTGCAGGCATCATCGACGATACACTAGAGCTACGTGATCGTTATTTTCCAAGCACAAAGATCAGTGTGCTCTCCAACGGGCTGCACCTCAACAAGAAAGAGGTGCTCGATGCCATGAAAAAGGTGGACAACCCCATCCTGAAACTCGATTCTGCCTTCGACGAGACGGCACGACGCATCGACCGTCCCAACGCCGCCAGCTACAGCGTAAGCCAGCAGGTGGAGCGTTACCGGCTGTTTCAGGGTGATTTCGTGTTACAGTCGATGTTCCTCCGCGGACGATTCGAAGGAAAGGTGATAGACAACACCACAGAGGAGGAGATCTCAGCCTGGTTAGGGCTCGTCAGGACGCTCCGGCCGCGTGAGGTGATGATCTATACCATCGACAGGGAAACGCCCGCCAGAGAGCTTGAAAAAGCCCCGCTGGAACTCCTGCAAAAAATAGCCGAACGGGTAGGGGAGCTGGGGGTCAAAACCATTGTGGCGGGATAA
>WOYT01000015.1 GCA_011620695.1 Proteiniphilum sp. | reverse complement strand
CTCCACATTGGTGGTGTACGCACCGCCCTGTACAACTACCTCTTCGCACGACAAAACGGAGGGTCTTTCATCCTGCGTATAGAAGATACCGATTCCACACGATTTGTTCCGGGGGCCGAAGAGTATATCCAGGAGACTTTCGACTGGCTGGGACTCTCTTTCGACGAAAGCCCCCGCAACGGAGGCAAATACGGACCCTACAAACAGTCGCAACGCAAGGAGATCTACAAAGAGCAGGTACATCGGTTGCTGGAGAAGGGGGCGGCCTATATCGCTTTCGACACACCCGCCGAACTTGAGGCAAAACGTGCACAGAAAGCCAACTTCCAGTATGATGCCTCCACCCGGATGCAGATGCGCAACAGCCTCACACTGACAAAAGAGGAAACCGATTCCCTGATTCAAAGCAAGACACAATATGTGGTGCGGATCAGGATTGAACCCGACAGGGATATTGTTGTGAACGACCTGATCAGAGGCGAGGTGGTAATCAACTCATCGGTACTCGACGACAAGGTGATCTACAAATCGGCAGATGAGCTGCCTACCTATCACCTGGCCAATGTGGTGGACGACCATCTGATGAAGATCACCCATGTGATCCGGGGTGAGGAGTGGCTCCCCTCGGCACCCCTTCACGTATGGCTCTACCGGAGCCTCGGCTGGGAGGATACCATGCCCAGCTTTGCGCACCTGCCCCTGCTGCTCAAACCGGAAGGGAACGGCAAGCTCAGCAAGCGTGACGGCGATCGGCTCGGCTTCCCCGTCTTCCCGCTGGAGTGGGTTGACCCCGGCAGCGGTGAACGCTCACAGGGCTTCCGTGAGAGTGGCTACCTGCCGGAGGCGGTAATCAACTTTCTGGCATTCCTGGGGTGGAACCCCGGCACGGAGCAGGAGATCTTCTCCCTGGAAGAACTGACGACAGCTTTCTCCTTTGATCGCTGTAGCAAGAGCGGTGCACGCTTCGACCTGGAGAAAGCCAAATGGTACAACCACCAATATATCCTCATGATGCCTGACAACCAGTTGGCAGAGATCTTCCGGAAAGAGTTGCTGCAAAAGGGGATCAATGCACCTCTCGAAACTGTCACACGCATCGTGGGACTGGTGAAAGAGCGCGTTCACTTCATACATGAGCTGTGGGATCAGACATCCTTCTTCTTTGAGGCTCCCGTGAGCTACGAGGAGAAAACAGTGCGCAAACGATGGAAAGAGGGGACGCCAGCACAGATGAAAGAGCTGGCCTCACTGCTTGAGGGGATGGATGACTTCTCCGCTGCCGCACAGGAGTCAATGGTGATGGATTGGATCCAGCGCAACGGCTACCATACCGGCGACGTGATGAATGCCTTCCGGCTGGCAGTGGTGGGTGCCGGCAGAGGGCCCCATATGTTCCAGATCACGGAACTGATTGGCAAAGAGGAGACGATCCGGAGACTGCACCGGGCTGTGGCTAACATTCAATAAAATGATTTTAATCTAACACCAGAAAGTATGATGGAGATCGATTTTGTGATCACCTGGGTTGATATGGAGGATCCGAAATGGAAAGCCGATTTTGCCACCTGGTCGGGCAAGATCGATAACAGACGGAATGAGGTGTCGGAAGCTCGTTTCAGGGATTACGGGTTCTTAAAGTATTGGTTCAGGGGGGTGGAGCAGTTTGCTCCCTGGGTGCGCAAGATCCATTTTGTCACTTGCGGTCAGAAGCCGGAATGGCTGAATGCTGACCACCCCAAGCTCTCGCTGGTGAACCATGAGGATTACATCCCGCAAAACTATTTACCGGTGTTCAACTCCTCACTTATCGAGATCTACCTGCACCGAATACCCGACCTGGCGGAGCATTTTGTCTATTTCAACGACGACTTCTTCATCATCGACCAGCTCCCGCGGGAGCGATTCTTCACGAACGGCCTGCCAAATGACATCGCTGCTTTCCGTTTCAACTCGGGGATGGGATTGTGGTCGAAATGTTTGAAGAACAACATCCGGATCATCAATGAGCGATTCGACAAACGAGAAGTGATGCAGCGCGATCACGACAAATGGTTTCACCCCTCCTATGGCAAGAAAAGCAGAATCACCCGCCTGCTGGAACCCTACGACAAGTTTGTGACACTGATCACGCCACACAACGCACAACCCTACCTCAAGTCCACTTTCGAAGAGGTGTGGGACTATGCCGGCGAGGAGCTGACGAAAGCATCGCTGAATCGCTTCCGCAGCCCGAACGATTACACCCAGGAGCTGTTCCGCACCTGGCAGATCTGCCGCTCCAATTTCGTCCCCTACAACACCTACAGCGACACCAAGATGTTCCCGCTGATTCTCAAATCAAAACAGGCGATCAAAGCAATCGAGGAGCAGCGCTATAAGCTGATCTGTCTGAACGACAACGCCCACATCCGCAACTATGCCACGGTGATGCAGGAGCTGGAAAAAGCGTTCCAGGCCATCTTGCCGGAGCAATCATCGTTCGAACGGTAACTGCTCGCGAATCAGTTCGTTTTTTCAAAGGTGGATTTTTCGGGAAAGAGCGCTTCCAAAAAAGGCTTTATTGCCATGCGATCTGCATCACTGACACGTTGGCTGTCATTCAAACAGAACAGGTCCGGATCGTATTTTCTCAACCTCTTCATAAATTTCCCCCTGTGGATATTCAACCGCAACGATTCTCTTCTGCCTACATACTTCAACGCTGCTTTACCGGTTGCCAATGCATAATAAGAAAAAGCGGAACGATGCAGGTCACCGTACTGTCTCACATGGCTCCGGAGTGAAGCGTTTACCTGCTCCCTAAAGACATGTTCAACGGCATAACGGTAGTCAGCGGTTACATAAGCATCCACGTTATGGTGTGGTATTCCTGCATAAAAAACACCAAACTTCTGTTCCACAAAAGAGGCTCCTTCAAGTACCTTCGTGATATACTGTCCCAGCTTTCTGCGTACCAGACGTTTAAGCCGGTAATGCCATTTCCCCAGGAATTTCTTTTTTAACCGAACATAGGGAGCCCCCTGCTCCGTAAAGAAGAAATCCGGTGAGAGCGCTTTATTGAAGAACATGTCATCATTGGCAAAAAGGAAACGGTCTGCCAGACCCGGTATATGGTAAAGAAAATACTCAATCACACTGGAATTGAAACAAGGGAGCGCTTCCGCTGGCATGATCTCCCTGTGGTCAACCACCCGGATCTTCGGATGATCTCTGTCCAGCCATTCAGGACACTGATTGTCTGTCACGATGAAAATCTTCCTGACCCATGGAACATAACGTTCCACAGAACGGAGGGAATACCTCAGTTCATCATTGTTGATATAACGTCCCTTGTTGTTTGTCTCAGATCGATCTGACACAATGCCCGTGACCTGCTCCTTCTTTGTGAGCCATGCGGGATCACTGCCATCTACCCATAAATAAACCAGATCAATCTCAAAAGGCGGAGCCCATTCTTCCATACCATAGTTTTGTGGGTTAAGCGGATTACCTGCTCTGTGTGTGCAGGATTCCAACGCAGTGCAAAAGTAGTGAATTAATCCTAAATGCTAAAAAAAAATCAGATTCCGCATCGCATCACCACAGATATCGGGGGCAAAGACCTACTGAACAAACTTTTCACCCGTTCAATTGTTTTATCTTGATTGAACTATATCAATCGGCTGAGGCATGAACGCAAACTCATCAAAAAAGAAGAAAATCAAGATCCGCACCCGGGTATTCGTCCCACTGATCTTTGTCCTCGCGGTAATGCTCATCACTTACCTCTTTCCCCGCCAGGGAAGCTTCAAATATTCCTTTAATGAGGGAAGGCCCTGGCAGTA
>WOYT01000036.1 GCA_011620695.1 Proteiniphilum sp. | reverse complement strand
CTCCCCGAGTCATCCCAAAGCTGGTCTGTTCCAACAATGTACTCATCGGGGAACTCCTCCCAGTCGTCCGTTCTCCCATCGATCCGTGGTATCTTATCGGGTGGAAACTGAAAGATTTTGTATCCCCGGTCTTCCTGTGCCTGCAGCTTTATCATCAGCAACAGGCCGAAGAATGAAAAGATGAAGAATCGATTGTGCATGATCTTATTTTATTTTTTCAGCCACTTCTCAGGTACCGGTACAATACAGATATCCATTGCGCGACCATCCTCAGAGATCATTGCCGACTGGATCTCGATTTTCGTTCCGTCGGGACTAAAGGTGGGGTGCACATGATCGGCAGCAGTGGTCTTGTGGCCGGCTGTCAGCAACATCATTTCATTGTTTTTCCGATTAATCAGATAGAGTTCACGCTCAAAATTATCACCCACCACAAAACGTTTGTCGGGAGAGCCATGGACATGCCAGAATCCGCTGCCGTAAGGGATCTGCCCGGCAATGGTCATCTCCCGGGTACGGATATTTACAATGCCCAATCCGGTGGGCTTCTCACGTGTACCCGAAGGACCCCATCCTGCCTCCTGACCCGGATTGGCACCTTTCACACCGGTACCTTCCGGTCTATTTTCATCTTCGACACCCGGAATGGGACGGTGCCCCATGATGGCAAATGCCACCTCATCGGGCGAAATCACTGCCTCATGGGTAACCCATTCATATTCCGACTCAGGATAGAGAGGGCGAAGGCCAGTGCCATCAGCATTGACAATCCAGGTACGTTGCGGCGATTTGCCTCCGGTTTCCCAGCAAAAGATAATCTGTCCAGGCACCCAGGGGTTTGTCTGGATATGTCCCACCTGAAAGGGAACAGATACCACATATTTTATCTCTCCGGTAAAAATATTCATTCCGGCGATCCCGGCAGGACCGGCACCCATATTGCGGGGGCCGAACGGTTTGGTGATCTCGGTGCCTTCAGGAAGATGCTTCATGGCCTCCTCTTTCCCTACACTGAACCAAACCCACTCTTCACTCCCATCAAGAGCCATGTCTCCACCTGCTTGCATCTCTGGAGGTGTTATTCCGCAGATCCGCTCATATGCGGTGGCCGGTTTCAATTTCCCCGATTTGGAATCGGCAAAGAGCTTTTCCAGGTTAATCTCTACTACCTCAATGGCACCTGTCTCCATATTGTGGCCACTCGGTTTTCGCATGTAATAGAGCTTCATCGATTTTCTGGCCACACTTAGCTTACCGGAAAATCCCCCTTCGGTGACCTGTACCATTTCGCCGGTTTCTTCATGAACCGCCATTGCCTCTCCCGGCACGCGCTGTGAATGAAAGATCACCCATTGGCCATCCGATGTCCACTGATTGTGAGTTGGGTAGATTTTTCTTTCGCTTGCCGGACCACTGGTCAGGAAGACCAGATCAACTCCGGTCACAGGATCTTTGACCATTTTCCTCTCAGAGGGAAAACGGGTGCCTATTTGTGCCTGAAGCAAAAATCCAAACATTAGGCACTCCATCAGAGCGATGAGTAAAAAAATTCTTTTCATTGTGTAAATTCATTTAATGTAATCAATATGTTTCTTTTAAATACAATTTCAATGCTGATTAATTCAATTTATACCGAGTAATTCCGGGATGGGCAGCATCACCGGTCAATCCCTCCATGTTCAATGCACTTACATCATGAGCTTCCAGCACATGAGAGAAGTAATCAGGAGAGTTCTCTCCCCACTTAACAGAACTATTTCGGATGGTCACCTGATCAGCATAACGAATATAATACCCAGGAGTGCTATGTATTTCGATCTCATCGTAAGCGGTTGTCGGGCGATTGTCGTATCGTCCTCCTCTATACTTGGTCCAGCGATTCAGCGTAAGATCTACTTGCTCGAACCAGACCTGTCCAATCCTGCTCTCTTTTGTCCCGTTAATGCGTATGCTGTTTTCAGCAACTCCATTGGCATTCTCTACCCGTACATTGCGGATCTGCCCAATGGGACTCCCCACATTTCTGGGAATAGCAGTAAAGGAGATCGCCTCACCCCGTCCCCACCATGGGTCTGAATGATAGCGGGAAGTGAAACGAATATCACGGAAAGTAATGTTCTCCACGTTGCCCTCATCCCTCAACTGAATCGTGAGCCCACGGCAGCTGCTTTTGATTTCACATCGTTCAAACAAGATGTTGAAAATATCCTGTGTCGTTTCTGTACCTATCTTCAAGCCGGAGTCCTGTGTTTCCAAAATACAATCATGCACCCATATGTTGGATGAGGGTCCATAATCGGTCTCCTGACGTGTTGTTTTTATCACAATGGCATCATCCCCACAGGCGATGTGACAGTTTCTTATCTCGACGTTCCGGCAGTGATCAGGATCGATTCCATCACAGTTTGGCACATCAAGGTGATTCTGGATATGAATCCCATCAATCAATACATTTTCACATCCCAACATATGCAAGCTCCAGCTGGGTGCTCTTTTGATGGTTATGTCTCTGATGTGAAGGTGGGAGCAACCGGTCAGAATAAACAATCGCGGACGCCATCTCTTGGGGATCCACCATTCATTCTCTGCTTCATAGTGCTCCATGAATTCCATTGCCCTACCATCGATGACACCGCTACCGGAAATGGTCAGGTTATGAGCATCTCGGGCCACAATGGCCGCATCACCGGTATAATCCTCTTGACGGGTACTGACCAGCAGGCGGGCATCCTCTTCCAGATGAAACTCCATATCACTTTTCAGTTCGAGGGTACCAATCAAAAAGTGATAGCCTCCAGGTATCAGTACCATGGCCTGGTTTCCCACAGCTGCTGCTGCATCAATAGCCGACTGAATTGCTTCTGTATCGTTCGTGATGCTGTCACCTTTCGCCCCATAGTCCAACACATTGAAGACCACTTTTTGCGATTTCGTTCCACACCCGGCCCCCAATAAAAGCAACAAGAGAAGCCATACTGCATTTGATTTGACTTTATTCATAATCTTGTTTATCATCCTGTCAATTATTTCAATTTGAATATCTCCACATCATCTACTATCTGTCGTGACCAGGTGGTACGAATACCGAAATATCCTTTCGTCAGAGGCTCCTCATCTTCAAAATGGAAGAACTCCTGATCATCTACATACAGTTTGGTAACCCCATCTTTTACCACAATTTCTATTTGGTAGGTATGATTGGGCTTTAGAAGATAGGACTCATCGGTGAGATCCTGTATCAGAACACGGTTGCCGTCGCCGGTATATTTCCGGAATCGGGTTGTTTTGTTGTAGTTGCCTCCGATTCCGGCGTAATACATCAGCAGGGAATCATACTCCTTAAAAGCTCCTGCACGCGAACGCGAGAAGAGTGTTGGATTACGCGGATCAACAGCCATCCAGAATTGATTCATGTCGGAGAGTCGGTCATTCGGTCCCTCATCCATCACAACCCGCCTTTTATAGCGGATGAGTATGTTTCCTGAAAGCTCCTGATTCAACCAGAGTGTAACACCACGATCAGTATCAATAACTAGTTGTTCATTTATTATTCCAATATTGACGGTTGAGTCGGGGACTACCTCAGTAATCCAGTAATCTAAACCACCGTTGAAGTGATCCTGAAAGATAAGAGCTTCGATCTCATAATCTTCTTTATGCTTTATGTTGTCGCATCCAACCAAAAAGGTTGATAAAAACAGCAGAATCATTGAAACACTCAGGTGTACAAAAAAATAAGTGGTTTGCATCGCTCTATTCTTTTTTCGTTTGAAAACGTTCATGTTTCTCCGGCAATTGATCTCCGATCATTTCCAGTAATTGAATGGCGTTCAGTCCCCATTGAGCAGTGTTGTTCGTGGAAACGCC
>WOYT01000096.1 GCA_011620695.1 Proteiniphilum sp. | reverse complement strand
TAAGTTATCATTCAGGTACAAATATACGTACATTTTACGTAATTGTCAAATTTTTGCGAGAAGAATTTATGCAGCATAACGGTCTCGGCTTAAAATTTGGCGGGGATTGTCGCCGTAGCTACGGGTCGTCCGTAACAAAATTTAAAGATTGCATTTTTTGTCAAACTGCAAACCTACGCCCCGCTTGATTTGAATCCGTGTTACAGGTTGGCTATTTTTTTATGTTGTCTGAATAGTCATAATTTGTAACTACTCGGGTTCCCTTTTCCTGAACGGACTTGAGTTTTTAATATTCTTGTCCGGTTTTTAATTCTGATAACTTGAAGTTTTGCATAACGCTTAGAATCTCTTGAAATATATTCAGCGATTGCTTTTAAGTCGTCTTTTGCTTGAAATGTCCAATTTAGTCGAACCATTTTTCAATTTCATTTTCCATTTCTGCGTCTGAGATTACTTCTCCGTTTTCTGATTGCCTGTTTCCAGTTTCAATCTTTTCCATTAAAATTAAATTCTCAATCAACTCATCAATGGAAAACTCTTCTGGAAATTTTTCAATTTGTTCTTTAAGTCTGGTTTTTGTCAACATATTTTCTCAATTTAATATTTATCCCAAAGGTATGAATTTTATAGTATTGATTGAGCTTTTCTTTTTTCTTAATATGCAAGGTAACGTGTAGGTGCCAACTTTAAAACATGCGTAAAAACTGCCATACAGGGTTATTTACGAAGATTCATCAAATTCGGATACAGGGGTGGAAACGCGTATCATCCATCTGTATCAGGGTTCAGCTGAGGCTATTTATCCGGTATCGGAAAACAATAAACCATATGGTCTGTGTCAATACCTCCGGTCGCGCATGGTTTGGGATGCGGAGGTGGATGCGATGCCGGTGGCATGATTATCTTTAGCGATCATGTTGTAGGGTCTTTCACGACAAGAAAGCGGCTAAAGTTCAATCCCGCCGGTCAGGATTCCGGCAATGATCCCTATTGATCCCGTCAGCAGCATAATGATCACAGCCCATTCCCAGCGTTTGGGCTGTTGTTTTTCTTCCCTTTTCGCTCTGATAAACAACAATGAGCCAATCCCGTAAAAGAGTACGGAGAGGAAGAGGTACCTGATGCCTACGGCGTAAATCACGTAGAGGGAATAGAGGGTGGCGAGCAACGCGATGACCAGGTGGAAGGTCGCTTCCTTTTTTCTTAGGGACAAGGCTACCTTCACAGCATAGAGCGAGGAGAGGAGGTAGGGGATCAGCACCAGGGTGGTAGCGATGGTAATGGCGGCGAGATAGGTCTCGTTGAGCCGGGGTGACAGAATGGAAAGGAGGAAGAACTGGGTGAAGCACTGGGTGAGCAGCAGTGCATTGACCGGTGTCCCTTTCCGGTTCACCTTCCGGAAGGTGCGGGGCAGCACGCCGTCTTTAGCCGCAGCGTATAATGTTTCAACGGATAACAGTATCCAGGAGAGGCTGGCTCCCAGTACGGAGACCATGATCCCCAGCTTGACAATGGTGCCACCGGCAGCGCCTACAGCCGTTCGTTCCAGTACCAGCGCCAGCGGTGTCTCTGAGGCGGCCAGTTCGTCTGCCGGAACCGACGACATGGCAATAAGGGTGATCAGCATATATACAGCCAGGACAATCAGCAGGGAGAGGATGATGGTGAACCGTACGGTTTGTTGACTTTTGGCCCTGCCCGACAAGACGGAGGCCGCTTCCATGCCGACAAAACACCAGAGGATCACCGCCATCGCCTCTTTCACCTGCAGCAAGGGTGTGGTGGTCTCCCCCGTTGATGCCAGCCTGCTTTGCCAGTCTGCGGTAAGGAAAAGATCACTCCGTATCAGGGAGACACCCAGGAATATGATCAGCAGGATGGGGATCAGTTTTGCGGTTGTCACCATAAAGTTGAGGATGGCCCCCTCCCGGATGCCGGCCATCAGGATGGCATGAAAGACCCACAGCAGTGCCGATCCGGTCAGAAAAGCGGTGAGCGGTGAGAGCGCCCGCTCTCCCAGCAGATCGTTCAACGTTTTGAAGAAGAGTGCCAGGTAGCTCACATTTCCCAGCCAGCCTACCGACCAGTAACCCCATGCGGAGTTGAAGCCCATGTAATCGCCGAACCCCTCGCGTGCGTAAGCGTAAACACCGCTTTTTAAGGCAGGTTTGCGTGCCGCAAGATAGACAAACACCAGCGCGAGCATCAGCGCCCCGAGTCCGCCGACGACCCAGGCGATCATCGTGCCCTGCGGATTGGCCACGCGGATAAGATCCTTCGGAGAATTAAAGATGCCGGAGCCTATCATGGACCCCAGGGCCACGAATACCAACAGCCATAATCCCAGTTTCTCCTCTTTTTTTTGCATTTTCACGCGATATTCATTGAAATACCCGGCTCTGACCGCTGTTGTAACCGTTCACCTATCTGCATTATCCAAAAATCCAGATCAGCAATACGACGATAACCAGCGACGGGAGCATGTTCATGACGCGAATTTTCTTGATCTCCAGGATATTGATGCCCAACCCGATCAGCATGATACCACCCACGCTGGTGAGTCCCAGGATGATCTCATCAGTGAAGAAATTACCTGCATAACCGGCCAACAGGGTGAGTGATGCTTGGAAAAGAAAGAGTGGCAGTGCCGAGAGGGCGACACCCACGCCAAATGCAGAGGCGAGCAGTATCGCGGAGAAAAAGTCCATCAGTGATTTGGTGTAGAGCAGGTCGGGAGAGCCCCCGGTTCCCTCCTGTATGGTACCCAGGATGGTCATGGAGCCCACGCAGAAGAGCAGGAACGCGGTGACCAGTCCCTCTGAAAACTTATCATTGCCAATCCGGAAGCGATGTTTCAGCCGGTTACCCAACCGCCCGGCGCCCCGCTCGAGGCCGATCCATTCACCCAGCAGCGATCCCAGGGCGAGGCTGCTCACCACGATGAGGATATGGTTCATCTCTACAGCCATGGAGGCACCAATGGCCAGTGTGAAGAGGCCGATGGCCTGGAAATAGATGGTAGTGATTCGTTCCGGCATCCGTTTCTTCAGGAGCAGGCCAATCACTCCGCCACCAATCACGGCAGCTGTATTCACTAAGGTTCCAATCATTGTCTCTCGATTAGCAATGGGCAAATGTACGCAAAAGTTTATACATATCATGAATCATATCATGAACCAAAAAAAGAGGCCCTCAAAAAAGAGGGCCTCTCAGCTTTTCAAACCGAAAGAATCGAATTAAGTTAGTCCAGCTGCGGTCCCGAGGGGATCAGCGAGATGGCTGCATCGTTGTCGCAGTACTGCTTAAAGTTTTCGATGTACATACCGGCCAGTTTCTTTGCTTTGGCTTCCCATTCGCTCTTGTCTGCGTAGGTGTTGCGCGGATCCAGGATATCTGATACACCTTCCAGCTTCACCGGTGCGGTAAGGTTCATGATGGGCACATGGAATGTTTCAGCTTTTTCGATCGACCCATCGATGATGGCGTCGATGATGGCACGGGTATCTTTCAGTGAGATACGCTTACCGGTACCATTCCAGCCGGTGTTCACCAGGTAGGCTTTTGCACCGTGCTGATTCATCTTCTCAACCAGACGCTGTGCGTAGATGGTGGGATGAAGGGTCAGGAATGCTTCACCAAAAGCGGGTGAGAAAGAGGGCTGTGGTGTTGTCACACCTCTCTCTGTACCTGCCAGCTTCGAGGTGAACCCGCAGAGGAAGTGGTATTGAGCCTGCTTGTCGTCCAAGATGGAGACGGGAGGCAGAACACCAAAAGCATCGGCAGAGAGATAGATGATCTTCTTGGCATGCCCTGCACGTGAGGGAAGCACGATCTTGCTGATATAATAGATGGGGTAGGAGACACGGGTGTTTTCAGTGGTGGAAGCATCACTGTAATCAATGTTCCCCTCATCATCCACTGTCACGTTCTCGAGAAGGGCGTCGCGACGGATCGCTCTCCAGATGTCCGGTTCATTCTCCTCCGAGAGGTTGATGGTCTTGGCATAGCAGCCACCTTCATAATTGAAGACACCCTTGTCGTCCCAGCCATGTTCATCGTCACCAATCAGGTAACGCTTCGGATCAGCAGAGAGGGTGGTCTTACCGGTTCCGGAGAGGCCAAAGAAAATGGCTACGTCGCCATCCTTGCCAACGTTGGCCGAGCAGTGCATGGAAGCAATCCCGCGCAAGGGCAGGTAATAGTTCATCAGGGAGAAGATTCCTTTCTTCATTTCACCGCCGTACCAGGTACCGCCAATCACCTGCATTTTTTCGGTCAGGTCGAACAGGGTAAAGTTTTCAGAGTTCAGCCCGTGTTCCTGCCACCTGTCGTTGGTCGTCTTGGAGCCGTTCAGGGTAACAAAATCGGGTTCGCCATAATTGGCCAGTTCATAGTGGGAAGGGCGAATGAACATGTTGGTTACGAAGTGTGCCTGCCAGGCTACTTCCATGATGAAACGCACTTTCAGGCGGGTATCTTCGTTGGTGCCGCAGAAAGTGTCCACCACATATATTTTTTTTGCTTTGGAGAGCTGTTTGGTAACACGTTCTTTGCAATAGTCGAATGCTTCTTTGCTGCAGGGACGATTGATGGTTCCATCCCACCAAAGCGTATCTTTGGTCACATCGTCTTTCACAAAGTATTTATCCTTGGGAGAACGACCGGTGAATTTTCCGGTGTAAACCGCTGTTGCGCCGGTTTTGGTTAGTTTTGCTCTTTCGAATCCTTCGTTGGCAGGATTCATCTCATCCTGGAAAAGAGTCTCGTAGGAAGGATTGTGAACGACTTCAAAATCTCCCACAATGCCATACTTGCTTAAATCTAAATTTGCCATCTTCATAAATTTTGGGTTATTATGTATGTTTGATAAAACTCAGTCTTGATGAACCTACAATCAGCACAACAAATATAGTGATTTTCCTTGAACCCGGAAAATAATTAAAGAAAATTTTCTTTAATTATTGATTTTTTCGCAGAAAAATCTCTGTTACAACAAAAAAATGAGAGAATTGTTTAAGATGGGAGTCGAAAATGATTACCTTTGTTTTCCGAAAAAAAATCGATCACTATAGAATTTCAAGCATGAAAGTAACCAATTTTTCGGAAACCAACTCCTTACTTAATTCCTTTGTCCGTGAAATACGTGATGTCACCATCCAGAAAGAGAGATTTCGTTTTCGTCGTAACATTGAACGACTGGGTGAGATCATGGCTTACGAGATCAGCAAAGAGTTGCGCTACAAAACCATCCAGGTTACCACCCCGCTCGATGTGGCAGAGGTGAGCGTGCCCGACGAGGAGATCGTGATCGCCACCATCCTGCGTGCCGGGCTGCCTTATCACCACGGGGTTCTCAACTATTTCGACGGAGCGGAAAATGCTTTCGTCTCGGCATACCGAAAATATAAGGAGACTGGTCACAAGACTTTCGACATCCATATAGAATACATTGCATCACCTTCGATCGAAGGGAAGACGCTCATCCTGACCGACCCGATGCTGGCCACCGGCAGCAGCATGGAGCTCACCTACCGTGCACTGCTCACCAAGGGGACCCCCTCCCACATTCATATCGCGACCATTATTGCCAGCCAGCAGGCCATCGACTACTGTATCAGAAATTTCCCTGAAGAGAAAACCTCCATCTGGGCTGCAGCCATTGATCCGGAGCTGAACGACTCCTCTTACATCGTGCCGGGTATAGGCGATGCGGGTGATCTGGCTTACGGTCAAAAGGACTAATCGTAAAATTTCTTTTCAAACGCGCTGAATGCTTCCTTTTTTAGGATCAATCTTCGCCAGACGGCCGCAATGAAACCACTGCCGTAACCGGTGAGCTGTATCCAGCCAGCAGCAATACTCTGAAGAGCTACCTTCACTGAATGGTTGATGCGCAGTGAATCGAGGAAGAGCGCCAGACTGTAGAGCAGGGGCAGCAGCAGCAGTGCCGGGTGGATAAAAATAGCGGCGGGCAGGATCAGTACCATCACCACTACGAAGAGTGCGGGCAACAGATGTACCACCCTGAGTGATCCGGGATGAAGCAGGTGGAGGTTGATTCGGGCGATGCCAGAGTTATAGACCTGTTTAAAGAACTGGCGAAAAGTGGATCGTCGTTTGTGGTAGACATAGGCTCCCGGTATCAGGGCTGTCCTGAACCCCGCTTTCATGAGCCTCAGGCTGAAATCAATATCCTCCCCGAAGCGCATGGTGCCATACCCCCCCAGTCTGTTGAATGCTTCTCTCGATACCCCCAGGTTGAAACTTCGCGGGTGGAACTTCTCCATTGACCTTTTGCCGCCACGGATACCTCCTGTGGTCAAAAAGGAGGTCATGGCGTAGTTGATCGCTTTCTGAACAGTGGTGAATGTGGGGAGTGCCGCATCGGGTCCTCCATAGGCGTCGACAGGCTCTTTTTCAAGAAATGCTGACACCTCTGCAACATAGTGACGTGGAATGATGCAATCTGAATCAAAGAATATGAGGTAGTCGCCCGATGCTTTCGCGGCACCGGCATTGCGGGAGAGGCCGGGACCGCTGTTATCCTTCTCGAGGTAGGTGATCGCCAGCCTATCGCGATACCGTTCCACGATGTGATCCCCTTTTTGGGTTGAGCCATCCTCAACCACAATCACTTCAAACTCTTTGTAGCTCTGTTCACAGAGGCTTGCAAGCAATTCGTCCAGCTCCTCAGGGCGATTGTAAAGGGGTATCACGATGGAGAAATACATAGGCTTATGGGCATTTGCAGATGCAAATCTAATGATTTTCATTCATATCTGATTGGTTGTTGGAAGGATTCAGCTGAGAGATAAAAAATAAAATAGAACAAAACGAATGTGAAAATGTTTGAATATTTAGAAAAAGCTATTACCTTTGTCTAATTGGAAGATTGGGCTGTTGCTCGATGTAAAAGCATATTGAATTGAGACAGTTCTGATTAAGTGTGGTTATCTATGATGAAATATTCAGGCATACTCTTTTTTCTGGTCACCTTGTGGATGACGCTCTCCTGCGGCAGCCATGAAGGAACTCTTATCAAAGGAAGAATTGAGCATCTCGATTCTGCCTACCTCCTTGCCACTTATCTCTCTTCCGATTCACTGGTGATCGATACCATCCAGGTTGATGGTAAAGGACGGTTCAGCTATGCAACCAATCCCGACACCCTTACCGCCTATTCACTCTATCTTGATCACTTTGAGAGTGCTGTAGTGGTTTTTGCCGACAGAGATGAACGGATCACGGTGAAGGGAGATGCTTCACTGCCCGATCTGATTGCAGTGAGGGGAAACCAGGTGAATGACGATCTGACGCTTTTCAAATCCGAAAATGAGGATCTACTGAAACAACGTGCCCTCTTGCTGGATAACCTGTCGCTCAGTAGTGAGCTCGATTCCGGCAACAACTATTCCCGTTCACGGCAGGAGGAGCTGTTGAAACTCAATGTCCTCAATCATGAATTATCATTAAGGGCGGAGGAGACAATCAAGGCCAATCCTGCAAAAATGTCCAGTCTCATACTGATCAACAGTTTCTTTGTCCGGAACGATAACCCTGTCGCGCTGGAACGTGTGCTGGGGTACATGCAGGGAGAGGTGCTTCAGAGTGAGCTGGCAGTGAAGCTAAAAGCCTATTCCGAGAAGATCAGGCGTTCGGCAGAGGGTGCAAGGATGCCCTACTTCACGTTGAAAGACAAGGAGGGTAAGGAGATCCGGTCAAACGATTTCAGAGGGAAATATCTGCTTTTGTCTTTTGTCTCTACTGACGGTGATGATTCCCGTGAAACGGTACAACTGCTGAAACAGGAGTATGCTGAGCTGGATAAGGAGAGAGCCGCCTTTGTTTCCATCTACATTGATTCCGATATCTACCCGGTGGATTCTGTCGCGGGTGACTCCATTCCCTGGATATCTGTTCCCGAGAAGAGGGGCTGGGGTGCCGATATTGTGGATGTTTTTAATATACAGTATATTCCTTATAACATTCTGATTGACCCCGAAGGGGTGATCAAGGCGCGTAACATACCTGCACATAACGTCACGGAAGTGATCGCAGAGACTTTTAAGGAGTAAGTATCATTTAAATTCCGGTTACATGCTGGTCAAAGTATTTGGAGCGGCTGTACAAGGTATTCATGCCACGCTCATCACCATTGAGGTGAATGTCTCCCGCGGTATTCGTTTCCTGCTGGTAGGCCTTCCCGATGCCTCCGTAAAGGAGAGTCACGAACGCATCGTTTCTGCCCTGGAAGTGAATGGACTTCGTTTTCCACGTCAACAGGTTGTGATCAACATGTCACCCGCCGACATCCGTAAGGAGGGATCGGCATACGACCTGCCTCTGGCAGTAGGTGTGCTGGCTGCTTCAGGCGCGATCAGAACCGATCGCCTCTCAAGCTCTTTGATGATGGGTGAGTTGTCGCTCGATGGCAATATCCTGCCTCTGAAAGGGGCCCTCTCCATTGCCGTGATGGCAAAAGAACAGGGTTTCACCGATCTGATTCTGCCGGCAGCCAATGCAAGAGAAGCAGCCGTGGTGGAGGGTATCTCTGTGTATGGTGTTGAGAATATTCTTCAGGTAGTGGCTTTCTTCAACGAGGAAAGCAGTTTACAGCGTGAAGTGGTAGACCTGGATCAAGTATTTCTGCAGGAGCGTGCTTCCTTTGATCAGGATTTCTCCGATGTGAAAGGACAGGAGAATGTGAAGCGGGCGCTGGAGGTGGCAGCAGCGGGTGGGCACAACCTGATCATGATTGGCCCTCCCGGCTCAGGCAAGTCGATGATGGCTCGCAGGCTGCCATCCATCCTTCCTCCCTTCACCCTGGAGGAGGCACTCGAGACGACAAAGATACATAGTGTGGCTGGCAAAACGGGTCGGCACATGACATTGATGGCCCGTCGTCCTTTTCGCTCCCCGCATCACACCATCTCCGACGTGGCGATGGTGGGTGGTGGTTCCTGGCCCCAACCCGGAGAGATCAGTCTGGCACACAACGGTGTCCTTTTTCTGGATGAGCTGCCCGAGTTCAACCGTAATGTGCTGGAGGTACTGCGTCAACCGCTGGAAGACCGCAAGATCATCATTTCACGTGCCCGTTTCAGCGTGGAGTATCCCGCCAGCTTCATGCTGGTCGCAGCCATGAACCCCTGTCCCTGTGGCTTTCACAATCATCCGGAAAAAGAGTGTGTCTGTTCTCCCGGCGCTGTTCAGCGGTACCTTAACAGGATATCGGGTCCCTTGTTGGATCGGATCGATATGCAGATCGAGATCGTTCCGGTACCTTTCGAGAAGATGGCAGCCAATGCAATGGCAGAAAAGAGTGAGGTGATTCGTCAGAGAGTGATAAGAGGACGGGAGATTCAGCGGGAACGTTTCCGGAAAGTGCAGGGTGTCTATTGCAACGCACAGATCAGCAGCAAGATGCTTTATCGCTATGCACAACCCGATGAGGCGGGACTGAAGCTTTTGAAATCAGCCATGGAGCGGCTTTCACTCTCAGCACGTGCCTACAGTCGTATCCTGAAGGTGGCACGTACCATTGCTGATCTGGCTGGAAGTGAGACGATAAAGGCGGTACATCTGGCTGAAGCGATCAGTTACCGCAGTCTCGACAGGGAGTCCTGGGTCGGTTAGTGGAATGAGCTCAGCTCAGTTCCAGACCAAATTCATCAGAAAGCTTCTGGAGAGAAGGGTTCTGCTTTGTCATCTCATCAAAGATTTCACGCGATGTGAGTGCTTTACGGATGGCGTTGCCCTCGGCAATTCTTATGCTCATGGTGATTCCTCCGTTGTCGAGCTTCTCCCGCAGGTAAGAGATGATTGAGAGACTGTTGTCGGTGAGATACTGCCTGTTTAACTCAGTGTTCACCTCCACTTCGAACAGTTCATCCCCAATCAATCGTGGCAGATAGAGTGTCATGGTGTTTTTTAGCAGCTTCTCTTCAGTGAGGGTGGCGGCATACTCGTTCCACGCGGCTATCAATTCCTCTTCACTTAAGCGACGCGACCCTGTAATCTCTTTCTCCTGAACTGTTGCTTCCGGTTCATTCACCTGGTTCCCGGAAAGAGAGCTGAGTGAGATGCCCATGCCCGAAACAGAGGCCTTTCTTTTTTTCTGTGCGCTGTTGACAGAAGGGGCTGTCTGTTCCATGTTTTTCACCTCTGGCTGCGTGGCAGCTTGGGCTGCCGCCACCTCTGCCGTTTTCTCAGACGGTTTCACCGCCTGCTCCCGGATAGGTTCACCGGTAGGTTCTCCCACCCGGCCCGTGTTGTTGCTCTGCTCACGATTTTCAATCGGCTTCAGACCCCTTTTTTTTTCTCCCCTTTCGGTTGTCCCCTTTTCGTTCAGCTGACACATTTTGATCAGCATCAGCTCAAGCATCAACCGTTTGTTTTTGCTGATGCGGTAGTTGAGGTCGCAATCATTGGCTATCGCAATCGCCTCGTAGAGAAAAGCGGTGCTGCATTTTTGAGCCACGTGAGTGTAACGCTCTCGGATCGAGTCTCCCACCTGGAACAGCTGTGCCGTTACCGCATCCCTGCATACCAGCAGGTCCCTGAAATGAGAGGCGATTCCGCTAATGATGTACTGGCCTTCGAACCCCCTGTTGAGGATGTCATTCAGAATCAGCAGGCAATCAGGCACACTTCCCGCGAGGATCGCTTCTGTCAGCTTGAAGTAGTATTCATAATCCAGTACGTTCAGGTTCTCTATGACCGCCTGATAAGTGATCTTGCCTCCCGTGTAGCTCACTGTCTGATCGAAGATCGAGAGTGCATCACGCATCCCGCCGTCGGCTTTCTGTGCAATGATATTGAGTGCCTCCGTTTCGGCGCTCACCCCCTCCTGTTGTGCCACGTGCTGCAGATGAGCCACGATGTCGCTGATGCTGATGCGGTTGAAGTCATAGACCTGGCAGCGCGAGAGGATGGTGGGGATGATCTTGTGCTTCTCCGTAGTGGCCAGAATGAAGATGGCATGTGCCGGCGGCTCCTCCAGGGTCTTGAGAAATGAGTTGAAGGCTGCCGGTGAGAGCATATGTACCTCGTCGATGATATAGACCTTGTAACGTCCAATCTGGGGAGGGATGCGCACCTGGTCAATCAGCGATCGGATGTCATCCACCCCGTTGTTAGAGGCGGCATCCAGCTCGTGGATGTTATAGGAGCGTTGTTCGTTGAAAGCCACACAGGACTCGCAGGCATTGCAGGCCTCATGATCGGCTGTCTGGTTTAGGCAGTTGATCGTCTTGGCAAAGATGCGAGCGCAGGTGGTTTTACCCACTCCCCTGGGACCGCTGAACAGATAGGCATGTGCCAGCTTGTTGCCGGCGATGGCGTTCTTCAGCGTGGTGGTGAGCGCTTTTTGTCCCACCACGCTCTGAAAGGTGGAGGGCCTGTATTTTCTTGCTGAAACGATGTAGTTATCCATGTCTGAATGGGGCAGAGTGAACCACAAATATACGAAAAATTTTTCTGTTCGCTCAATTACTTTTTCCTGCATTCCTCCAGTATCTCAGTTTTTGCTACCTTTACCGCAGAATAGATAGCTTCAAAGAAGATGAGAAATATCAGATTGTTTGCTGTAGGGATGGTTATTGTACTGATCTTTACCTCCTCCTGCTCCTCTAGTAAGAAGAGCGGTACCGATAGTCATGAGTTGTATGAACCGGAATCGGTTGTACCCGATACCTTTGTGTTTCCCCAGGTGCCCGCATCGCTCACCGATCCCGATGAGCGGGCACAATATCTGATTCACCATTTCTGGGATCGGTTCGACTTTGCAGACAGTATGCTCACCAAAAAACCGGCCATCACCGAGCAGGCTTTTGTCGATTACATTCACCTGCTTCGCTTTCTCCCAAATGAAGAGTCAGCCGAGGTTCTGCGCCATACCCTAAAGCGGGCTGAAGCCGACAGCAGTATGTTCCGCTATTTTGTGTCGCTGATGGAGAAATATTTCTATGATCCCAACTCTCCTTTTCGCAACGAGGAGTATTACATCCCTGTGTTGCAAGAGGCAGTCGGTTCCTCCCTGCTGGAGGAGGCTGATCGCTCTCGTTACCAGTTCCAGCTGGAGATGGCCCTGCAGAACCGTGTGGGCATGAAAGCGAACAATTTCTCATTTACACTCGCCAGCGGTGAGACCCGCACGCTCCACGAAATAAACAGCCAGTATCTGCTGCTGATCTTCTCCAATCCCGGATGTCCCACCTGCGAGGCAGTCACCCGGCAGCTAAACAGCTCCAGTGCCCTGAACAGGGCACTGGCAATGAACAGTCCCACCAGGACCATGCTCACTATTCTGACGATCTATCCCGACAATGACCTGGAGGTGTGGAGGGAACACTTGCCGCACTTACCCCAACAATGGCTTCATGCCTACGACCCGGGTATGGCGATCACCCGTGAGAGGCTGTACGATATCAAAGCCATCCCTACCATCTACCTGCTGGACAGCGACAAGAAAGTGTTGCTGAAAGATTCCTCCATTGAGGCGGTTGAATCTTTCTTTTCTATAATGAATTGAATATCAGGAATAAAGAGGATATTGATTTTTTATTTTAACAATCTGAAGGAATTTTTTTGGGGGAAAATGTGCGTTGGTAAGCAAAAGTGGACTACTTTTGCAGACCAAAGTGGCTCTCTTTTAGCGAAAAGAGGGTAAAAATAAGGGATTTAGCATGCTGCGTGAAGCAACAACTAAGTCTGATTATTAATCAAAATTTTTTTATATGAAGTACGTGAACTTTTGCCTTGCAGCAATTCTTTCACTTGCACTCTCATCAGGATCTGTGAAAAGAGATCTGCCTTCAATAGGTTATCATCCCGGAGAAATGATTCCTGATATCGTTTTAACGGACTCAGAAGGAGAGAGGCTCACATTACATGAATTGAAAGGTAAAAAAGTTGTGCTGAATTTTTGGGCCAGCTATGATGCCCAATCCCGCGCTGCCAATGTACAGCTCTATAATTTCCTTTCACGGAACAAAGCTGATGTCACATTCCTGTCGGTCTCGTTCGACGAGAACCTGAATGTGCTGGAGCGTACACTGGCGATGGACCACCTGGAGAAGATTTCCTGTTACCTCGAATCAGAGGGAACAGCTTCTGAACTCTACGAGGAATTCAGGTTCAGCAAAGGTTTCAAGAGCTACCTGATTGATGAAAAGGGGGTGATCACCGCGATGAACATTGATCCGACTCTTCTTCGGAATCTTCTCTAAGGATGCAGGAAATAGTAAAAGCGGTTGTCTCCGTCAAGGTTGACAACCGCTTTTTTTTTGGGGTGCGCCCTGCATGACAAATATGAAAAAAAGCATACCTTTGTAAAATAAAGTTGGTAAAGTGCCAGGAGTACCCTGGCGCATATGAGGTTATAGAACAATTTATTGGAATATGTACAATTGGTTTGAGTGCAAGATAAAATATGACAAGATGCTGGAGACCGGCCTGCAGAAAACAGTAACCGAGCCTTACCTGGTGGATGCCCTTTCTTTCACCGAAGCAGAGGCACGCATCATCGAAGAGATCAAACCCTTCATCTCGGGTGAATTTTCTGTATCGGACATTAAACGGGTAAAATATACTGAATCTTTCTTCAATGAAACAGGCGATCGCTACTATAAGGCACGCCTCTACTTCATCTCCCTCGATGAGAAGAGCGGAGCAGAGAAGAAGACGGCCGTCAACATGTTGGTACAGGCATCTGAACTGAAAGAGGCGGTGGAGATCGTGGAGACTGAGATGAAAAAGACCATGATCGACTACGCGATCGCCTCGGTGGCGGAAACCGCCATCATGGACGTCTTTCCCTACTCTGGGGAGCATGCAGTTGATACAGTTAAGGAGCAGGAATGAACATCGCCTCAAATATCAAAACCCTGAGAGAATCATTGCCCCCACAGGTGAGCGTGGTGGCAGTATCGAAGTTCCACCCCACAGCGCAGATCCGTGAGGCCTACGATGCGGGGCAGCGCCTCTTCGGTGAGAGCCGTGTGCAGGAGCTGGTCGCCAAGCAGCAGGAGCTGCCAAAAGATATCGAGTGGCACTTCATTGGCACCCTGCAGCGCAACAAGGTGAAGCAGATCGCCCCTTTCGTCACGCTGATACACAGCCTCGATAGTGAACGGCTGATGCGGGAGATCGAGAAGCAGGGGGCTGCCTGCGGACGGGTGATTCCCTGCCTGCTGCAGGTACACATCGCCGAAGAGGAGACCAAATCGGGCTTCTCGCCCGACGAGTGCCGCCGCTTCCTGGAGGAGGGCCGATGGAGGGCGTGCGCTCACCTGCAGATCGCCGGCATGATGGGGATGGCTACCTATACCGACAACAGGGAGCAGGTACGCCGCGAGTTTCGGCAGCTCAAAGAGCTCTTTGATGAGAGCAAGGCGAAGCACTTCGCTGGTGATCCCTCATTCCGTGAGCTATCCATGGGGATGTCAGCCGATTATCCCATCGCGATTGAGGAGGGTAGCACGCTGATTCGCGTGGGGACGCTGATCTTTGGCGATCGATAAACAAACAGCAGTCATTTGCTTGACTCTTTTTTGGTCAGATGCCGGATGTTCGATAAAAATTATCTATATTTGTGCAATCAATCATTTGAAAAACATTTGTCACCTACATGGTTACTCTGGAAACAACCTTTGCGGGATTGCAATTGAAAAATCCCCTGATCGCCGCGAGCAGCGGACTGACGAACTCGCTGAAGAAGATAAAGGAGTTGGAAGATGCCGGTATCGGCGCGGTGGTGCTGAAATCGCTCTTCGAGGAGCAGATTGAGAGTCATTCAGGGAAGCTGTCGCAACTCTCCGACTACCCCGAGGCGGCCGATTACATCAACACCTACGTGGCGATGAACCACATGGAGAAGTACCTCGATCTGATCCGCTCCGCCAAGACGGAATGTGAAGTGCCCATCGTGGCCAGCATCAACTGCTACAGGCAGAGCCGCTGGATCGATTTCGCGCGCAGCGTAGAGGACGCGGGTGCTGATGCGCTGGAACTGAACCTTTTCCTGCTGAACGCAGGCGACCAGGGCGACACCTGGCTGGAGGATTCCTATGTCAACATTGTCAGGGAACTGAAGAAAAACCTCTCCATACCCCTTGTGATCAAGATGGCAAAGACCATCAGCAACCTGCCGGGTCTGGTGGCCCGTCTCAAGTCACTGGGAGCTGCGGGTGTGGTGCTCTTCAACCGTTTTTACCAGCTCGACATCGATATCACCAAGATGGAGATTGTCTCGGGTCCGGTCTTCAGTCACCCTTCCGACTTCAGCGACACGCTCCGCTGGACTGCCATCGTGGCGGGACGGGTACCCGACTTCGACATTGGTTGCTCCTACGGTGTGCATAGCTGGGAAGATGCCGTGAAAGGGATCCTTGCCGGTGCGGGTGGTATTCAGCTTTGCAGCTTGCTCTATGAACAGGGTTCTGCCGCTGTCGGTGAGATGATCACCTGCATGGAGGAGTGGATGGAGCAGAACAACTACAGCCACATAGAAGATTTCAGGGGGAAGCTTAGCTATTCCAACATCCAAAATCCTTCTCTTTACGAACGGGTGCAGTTCATGAAATATTTCTCGGATTATAAACAGTAGGTAATGAACATACAACAACTGGAATATATTATCGCGGTGGACAACTACCGCCATTTCTCAAAGGCGGCGGAAGCTTCGTTTGTCACTCAGCCCACGCTCAGCATGATGATCCAGAAGCTGGAGGATGAGTTGGGTGTGAAGATCTTCGACCGCTCTCAACTGCCGGTACAGCCCACCGAGATCGGTACCCGGGTCATCAACCAGGCGCGACTGGCGCTGGCCCAGGTGAACCAGATCAAGGAGATCATCCAGGAGGAGAAAGGAATTGTGAAAGGAATGTTCCGTCTGGCTATCATCCCCACCATCTCTCCCTATCTCCTGCCGAAACTGATGCAGGTGCATCGGGACAACAACTATGATATCCGGATCGTGATCTCAGAGCTCACTACCGGTCAGATTCTCAAGGGACTGGCTAACGACTCGATCGATGGCGCGATCCTGGCCACACCCCTCAAGGAACCGGGCATCATTGAGCATCCCATCTACTACGAACAGTTCCTCGCCTATGTCTCGCCCCAGGAGAAGGCGCTTTACGCAAAAACGTCGCTCGAGGAGAGCGACCTCACCACCGCGAGGCTATGGCTGCTCGACGAGGTGCATTGCTTCCGTACGCAGATCCTCCACCTCTGCAACCTGAAAAAACGACGCAGCAACCAGTCGATCTTCTCCTACGAAGCCGGTAGCATCGATACGCTGATTAACATCGTTGATCAAAACGAGGGGCTGACAGTGATCCCGGAGATGGCACTTTCAAACCTCAGCGAGACGCAACGCAAGAATGTGCGCCCTTTCAGGAATAACACCCCCGTGAGAGAGGTGAGTCTGATCACCCGTAAGGAGTTCTTTCGGGAGCGATTGCTCAATATCCTCATCGATGAGATTAAAGCAGCTGTGCCTCGCTCGCTCCAGGATGAATCGATGAAGAAATATGTGGTCCCTCTCTGAATCGGGCGACAGCGATGATCCAATCACTTGAGGGGCGGTGAACCATAAATGTTCATCGCCCCTCATGCGTGAAAAGAAACAGGATTGTGCAGATAACCCAACCTATCGGCACAAATATAGGACATTTTATCGTATTTTTGCAGGCAGATGGAAAATCGCGGTATATGAATCCCGAAACGATTATTGAAAAGTATTACAAGAAAGGTACGAAATTATACGACATCTACATGTCACATACCACCGACGTGACCAACAAGGCACTCTCCATTGCCGCGAAGCACCCGGAGCTGGCGGTGGATGTGCGTTTCATTGAGGAGGCAGGGATGCTGCACGACATTGGCATCTTTCTCACCAAGGCTCCCCACATTGCCTGTGAGGGCACCCATCCCTATATCTGTCACGGTTACCTGGGTCGGGAGCTGCTCACTGAGGAGGGATACCCGAAGCATGGGCTGGTGTGTGAACGCCATACCGGCACGGGACTGAGCCTGGAGACCATCATCAACCGGAAGCTGCCCCTCCCGCACAGGGATATGCGGCCGGTGAGCCTGGAGGAGCAGATCATCTGCTTTGCCGACAAGTTCTATTCCAAGTCGCAGCTGGGCAAGGAGAAACCTATAAAAAAGATCCGGCAATCGCTGAGTCGACATGGATGGCACCAGGTGGAAGTTTTTGATGAGTGGTGTGAGCTGTTCCTCTGAAATGACATTTTGCCTGTCGCCGCTTTTTTTTGGCAAACTATTTGCTGTCTGTTTTGTTAGCTAAAGAAATTAATCAGATATGACTAAAAATAAATATACACAACAGGAGCCCGCAGAGCGGGATGAGGAGATCAGAGAGGAAGCTGCTGCGATTCAGGATGAGTCGCCGCAGGCTGAACCGGAAGACAATATGACAGAAGAAAATAATTCGCCGGAAGATGAGCTTGCCCAGCTGCAGGGTAAGTATGAGGAGCTCAACAACAGTTACCTGCGGCTGCATGCCGAGTTTGACAATTTCCGCAAACGAACGCTGAAAGAGAAAACCGATCTGATCAGGAATGGCGGTGAACGGGTGCTAATCGACATCATCGGCCTGGTGGACGATTTTGAAAGGGCACTCACCGCGCTTCATGCTGCGGAGGACAAGGATGCCATGCTTGAAGGAATGGATCTTATATACGGTAAGTTCATCAGCTTCCTCAGTCAACACGGTGTAAAAGAGATCGAAGCAATCGGTCAGCCATTCGATGCAGACCGGTTTGAGGCGGTGACCACCATTCCTGTTCAGGATGAGGAACAAAAAGGGAAAGTGATCGATTGTTTACAGAAAGGATATGAGCTGAATGGCAAGATCATTCGGTTCCCAAAAGTGATTGTGGGGGAATAGGATGGCAACAAAGAGAGACTATTACGAAATACTGGAGGTACCCAAGAACGCCACTGCCGAAGAGATCAAGAAAGCTTATCGCAAGAAAGCCATACAGTACCACCCGGACAAGAACCCCGGTGACAAGGAAGCTGAGGAGAAATTCAAAGAGTCAGCTGAGGCCTACGAGGTGCTCAGCGATCAGAACAAGCGGGCACGCTACGATCAGTTCGGACATGCGGGCGTAGGTGGTGCGGCTTCTGGCGGCGGTTTTGGCGGCGGTATGTCGATGGACGATATCTTCTCACAGTTCGGCGATATCTTCGGGGGTCATTTTGGAGGCTTCGGCGGTTTCGGCGGCTTTGGCAGCAGCCAGCGCGGCAAGCGGGTGAACCGCGGATCAGACCTGCGGGTGAAAGTGAAACTCTCACTCAAGGAGATTCTCAATGGCGTAGAGAAGAAGATCAAGGTGAAGAAGTATGTCCCCTGCTCACATTGTGACGGAAACGGTTCGGAGAACGGCACTTCGCAGACCACCTGTTCCACCTGCCACGGCACGGGGGTCGTGACCCGCGTGACCAATACCATCCTGGGACAGATGCAGACCTCTTCTACCTGCCCTACCTGTAACGGCGAGGGAAAAACAATCTCCAGTAAGTGCGCCCACTGCAACGGCGAGGGGATCGTTCGCGAGGAGGAGGTGATCTCTATCCGTATCCCTGCCGGCGTAGCCGAGGGGATGCAGCTCTCCATGTCGGGTAAGGGCAATGCTGCCCGCAGGGGTGGGGTGAACGGCGACCTGCTGATCGTGATCGAGGAGGAGCAGGATCCCAACCTGATCCGTGATCAGAACGATGTGATCTACAACCTCTTTCTCAGCTTCCCTACTGCTGCGCTCGGAGGTACCGTTGAGGTGCCTACCATCGATGGAATTGCCAAGGTGAAGATCGAACCGGGTACGCAACCGGGCAAGGTGCTCCGCCTGCGCAACAAGGGGTTACCCTCGGTGAACGGTTATGGACGCGGCGATGAGCTGGTCAACGTGAATGTTTACGTGCCGGAGAACCTGACCGACAAGGAACGCAGGCTACTGGAGGAGATGAACCGGTCAGAGAGCTTTGTTCCTTCCGCCTCCGCACGCAAGAGCGTCTTCAATAAGTTTAAGAAAATGTTTGACTGACAAACACCAAACGAATGAAGTTATCAAAAGGTATCCATAAATATTATACTAAAAATTTATGTTGATGAATATACTCGCAACCTTTCGAACATCTCCGGAACAAAAACAATTTCTGCAACATTTTTTTGAAAACATGGCAGATATTCGTTTTCTGGATGATCATCCCGAAGAGGAGAAAAACAATCTCATTTCATCGTCTG
>WOYT01000020.1 GCA_011620695.1 Proteiniphilum sp. | reverse complement strand
AAAAAAGGAAAGGTTGTCTCACGACAACCAATCTTCATTGTTAACCTTAAATCTAATACCATGAAAAACACATTGCAAATATAGGCGTTTTTGTGTTATAAAACATAACTAATGAGCAGAAATTTCTCTGTTTTTACACAGTTTAACGAAAAACAGCCATGATCGGCATTTTCTATGCTGTTTTTCACATTTTATTCTACCCGGAGGACCAATCCTTTCAGATATTCGCCCTCGGGATGGTAGATGTTGATGGGATGATCGGCCGGTTGAGTAAGCTGATGAAGGATGCTCACCTTTCTTCCGGAAATGGCAGCTGCACTGAAAACTGCCAACCGGAACTGCTCCCTGGTGATTGCCTGTGAGCAGGAGAATGTGAAGAGGATGCCCCCCCGTGCGATCTTTGTCATGGCGGCAAGATTGAGCTTCTTGTAACCCTGCAGTGCGTTGTGAACTGCACCGCGGTGCTTGGCGAATGCTGGCGGGTCGAGTACGATCAGGTCATACTTCCCTTCAGGAGTCTCTTTCAGATAACGGAATGCATCTTCGGAGTAGGAGTGATGTCGTGGCTCTTCACCGAAGTTGAGGGTGACATTCTGATTGGCGACTGAGACGGCCTTGGAAGAGCTATCTACTGAGTCAACCACTGTAGCACCACCTCGCAGACCATAAACAGAAAAGGCTCCGGTATAGCAGAACAGATTGAGGAGTCGACGGCCGGAAGCATACTGTTCCAATAGTTTTCGGTTCTCACGCTGGTCAATGAAAAAACCGGTCTTCTGTCCCCTGAGCCAGTCAATCTGAAAACGCAGCCCGTTTTCAAGGGCTACCGCCTCCACCTGCTCACCACCCCGGATGTAACCATCCCCGGCATTTAACTCAGCCTTGAAGGGGAGCGTTCCCTCCGACTTGTAATAGATATGCTTCAGCTCTTCGCCTTCCATCACCTCTTTCAGTGCATCTGTGATCATCTGCAGGTCGCGGTGCATCCCAACCGAGTGAGCCTGTATCACGGCTGTGTCACCGTAGATATCGATAATCAGTCCCGGCAGATGATCACCCTCTCCATGCACCAACCGGTAGATGTTGTTGTCGCTCCTCAGCAGTTGCAGCTCCTGACGCAACGCCAGAGCACTGGTAAGCGCTCTCCGGTAGAAAGTGCTGTCGATGGACTCATCGCGGAAAGAGAGGACCCGCACGGCAATGCTGCCAATCTGGTAATGGCCCACACCGAGGAAGCTGCCATCGGCGGAGAGAATACGCACCACCTCTCCCTCTTCCGGGGGAGTGAATGCAGCCTGGTCGATGGCACCTGAAAAGAGCCAGGGATGAAAACGCCGGAGTGAATCATCCTTTTTTGGCTTCAATTGAATTGTTTGATACATCTTTATTTGTTGGGTGATTGGGTGTCAGGTTGGGTGCACTGGTTAAATGATGATAGATACGCAGGCAGGCCCAGGCATCGATGGCAGCGTAGGCCTGTTGTGCAGGGGTCAGTTGTGGCGCCTCCCAGTTGGAGAGTCGCTGACTTTTTGAGATCTTCCGACCAAAGAGGAGGGCATATATCTTCTGCAGGCTGTGATCTTCGATACCGAACTTGTCAACGAAGAGCTGCAGATCAACAAAATTCTCCGGTTTACGTACCGAACGCTGCCGGATGGCTGCAAAGTCGTCGCGCAGGGAGAGCCCGATTTTTTTGATGTCGGGATTGCTCATCAGCTGTTCCAGGAGATCGGGATAACCAATCATGTTGAGCCGGAAGAGATAACAACGCTCCTCCGTGGCCAGCTGCACCAGTGCTACCTTGTGGTTCTGTCCCCGTTTGAATGCCGGCTTGGTCTCGGTGTCGAAACCGATGGCCTTGTGCCGGGAGAGATATGCCACCGCCTCTGCCACCTTCTCATCGTGATCTACTACAATTATCTGGCCGTCGAACCTCTCTGTCGGCAACTGGGCCAGTTGCTCTTTGGTAATCGTCAATCCCACAATTCATCCATGTTTAGGTTCTCCGCATCTTCATCCGTTCCACTCTCTGCTACCCTGCACTTGAAAGCATGCAGAGGACGAAGCACATTCACCAGTTTTTGACCCCAGTAAAGCAAAAAATTCTCCCGGCAAATAGCCAGGGCATCCTGCATCTGGTTTGTCAGTTCAAACTGGTAAACCGAAACAAAGTTACGGATATCCTGATACAGATCGGCCAGATTCTCAGATACAAATGCTGAAATTGGACGATCGCTGTACTTCATCTCATCAACAAACACATCGAGGTAGATATCCTCCTCTCCCATCACCTCTGAAATGCGGCTTGCCACCCTTATGTAGTCCTCTTCACGCACAAAAGTCGGGGGTAGTTCCTCATTCACCACCTCAACTTCCGGCAGCATCAATGCTTTCAGGTAGAGCAGAGGCAGCAGCCTGAGCATTCGCTCCACCCATTCCATTCGCTCCATCTCTTCTTCACTCTCCAGAAAGTGACAGAGCTCAGCTGCAACCGCAACGAATTCAATTACATCCTTATGGTATGCAATTTGAGTAACCTCCTCTTTCGCCATGCTACAATCAGTTTAACAGGATCTTTTCTATTGAAAAGACAAAAATAGTCATTTTTTTTGACAATCTGTGAGTGAGTGCAATACCAATCAGCCGCTCATGTGAGATGGATAAAAAAAAAGATGGTTCTGTTTGGTAAAGTCGAAACAATGCACTAACTTGCAGTCAATAAGCGTTGTGATTTTCCCCGGAAGAGTCTCTCAGAGTCTCTCTCTGTGGTGTGCTGATAGATTCCTGAAAAGAGCAATTTCCTATTCTCAAAAAAAGTTCAACCATCATTTTAAGAAAAATGAAACCGCCAATATTGGGAAAACAGACTTTCCTGCACGACCATCCTGTTTCCGGAAGCAGTTTCGACACATTCAACAAGGAGCGCAATGAAGGGGATGACAACCCCTACCCGCTCTATACGGGAAGGTATCTGCTGATCATGAAAGAGCGATCCGGCAGCCTGTTGAAAATGACCCGGATGCTCGAATCCAAATGGGGCTTTAAAGTGGCAAGCAGCTCCGATTTTGTGAGGGAGACACTCGATGAAAGAAAGATCAAAAGTGCTGATGCACTTTTCTACAACGAGCTGGGAATAGCCCTGCTGGGAGCTGATGAAGAGATCATTGAGAGACTCTCGGCACCCGATGCGGAGTACCTGATTGAGCCGGAAAAGGTGGTATACATCCCCGACGATATTGCCGGGGAGGGAGAGCAAGATGCAACCTGGGGCATCCACATAACAGGGGCACTTCAATCACCCTTTAGTGGATTGGGTGTTCGCGTGGCAATCATCGATACCGGTTACGACCCAACGCATCCCGATTTCACCGGGAGAGAGATCACGGGGCACTCCTTTGTACCGGAGGAGACGGTCGAGGATCTGCACGGACATGGAACCCATTGCCTGGGGATTGCCTGCGGTGAGACCGACAACAACAGCACACGATATGGAATCGCTACCGCTGCGCAGATCTATGTCGCCAAGGTGCTCAACAAACAGGGAAGCGGAGCCCAGGCATGGGTGCTGGACGGGATGACCGGCGCGGTCAACAATGGATGCAGGGTGCTCTCCATGTCGCTGGGATCACCTGTCTATCCCGGACAGGAATATGACATGGCCTATGAGCGGGCAGCACAATATGCCCTCTCCAGAGGTGCCGTGGTTGTGGCTGCGGCAGGGAATGACAGCCGTCGCTCCCAAAATCGTTACAGCCCGGTTAGCAGTCCCGCCGACTGTCCCTCGATCCTGGCAGTGGGCGCACTCGATGAATCGCTGGCGGTGGCTGACTTCTCAAACAGGGCGGTCAACAAAGGAGGAGAGGTTGACATCGCTGCTCCGGGGGTAGCAATCTACTCCTCCTGGCCGATGCCGACCAGATACCGCACCCTCTCCGGCACCAGTATGGCGACCCCTCATGTGGCAGGCATCATTGCACTGCTCTGGGAAAAGTATCCGGAAGCAACAGCTGCAATGATCACCGAAAAGCTGAGAGACCTGGCCAAAACGTTGCCGCTGCCACCGGAGGATATCGGAGCCGGTCTCTCGTTCGCACCAATGAAAGAACAATAGCATGAGACATATCGTCATCACCATATCGGAGATATACCTGGACCGTCTTGGAGATGTGGCTGCAAGCCTGCGCGAAGAGGGTGTGATCATCACGCACCTTTACGAGTTTGGCGTCATCATAGGGATTGCCGATGATTCGGTCATCCCAAGGATCCGCAACCGAAGAGAGATAGCAGCGCTGAGTGAAGAGAAGGAGGCAAGGATACCACCACCAGAGGCTGATACGCAGGCCCTTAGCGATGAGTGAGACAACCTGTGCATGTGACGATTGGCAGAGCGCTGTTTTGCATCGACAGCGGGGGATGATGGTCTCTCCCGGTGAAAGCAACGCTGATTGCATAAAAAGAGGGCAAAGATTTTGTGAATCCGTTTGAAAATAATATCTTTGCATCCGACAAGAGAGAGGGAAGCAGGAAAAACCGCTTCCTTTTTTGTTCATGAGCGTCATGATGATCGAAAAAGACATGCTTATCACCCTTGTGGAGGAGTATCTGAAAGATACGACCAACTACCTAGTGGATCTGACGGTGGGTGCCGACAACAGCATCATCGTGGAGATCGATAACGACGAGGGTGTGGATATCGACGACTGTGCCGCGCTAAGTCGCTACCTGGAGTCACACCTCGACCGCGACAGTGAAGATTTCGAGCTGACGGTCACCTCGGCCGGCCTTACCTCACCCTTCAAGACTGAGCGTCAGTATCACAAGTATTGCGGCAAGGAGGTGGAGGTACTCACCCGGACAGGCATCAAGCATTCGGGCATCCTGCGCTCGGCTGATGAGATGGGGTTCAATCTGACGGTCTCCCACAAGGTGAAGCCGGAGGGAGCCAAACGGAAACAGGAGGTGGAAGAGGATCTCCGCTTCTCTTATAGTGATGTAAAATATACAAAATATCTTATACGATTCAAATAATATATGGGCAAGAAAAAAGAAACCATCAGTCTCATAGATACTTTTTCCGAATTCAACGAACTGAAGAATATCGACAAAGCCACCCTGATCAGTGTGCTCGAAGAGTCGTTCCGCAACGTCATCTCAAAGGCGAACGGTACCGACGAGAACTACGATATCATCATCAACCCCGACAAGGGAGACCTGGAGATCTGGCGCAACCGCACCATCGTGGAGGATGATGAACTGGAGGATCCCAACCTGCAGATCACGCTCAGCGAGGCGAAGAAAATAGACGAGGACTTTGAAGTGGGTGAAGAGGTGACCGATGAGGTTTCGCTCGAGCACTTCGGACGCCGCACCATCCTCAACCTGCGGCAGACGCTGGCATCGAAGATCATGGAACTGGAGAAAGACAACCTCTACAACAAGTACAAGGAGAAAGTAGGAGAGATTGTCTCAGGCGAGGTCTATCAGATCTGGAAGAAAGAGCTGTTGCTGCTCGACGATGAGCACAACGAGCTGATCCTGCCCAAGACCGAACAGATCCCGAGCGACTTCTTCCGTAAGGGAGAGCATGCGCGCGCAGTGGTAGCCCGTGTGGAGAACAAGAACAACAATCCCAGGATCATCCTCTCACGCACCTCACCGGTATTCCTGGAGCGGCTCTTCGAGCAGGAGATCCCCGAGATCGCCGACGGGCTGATCACCATCAAGGGTATCGCACGCATCCCGGGTGAACGTGCCAAGGTGGCTGTAGAAGCTTACGACGACCGCATCGACCCGGTGGGTGCCTGTGTGGGTATGAAAGGATTCCGCATCCACGGCATCGTTCGCGAGCTGCGCAACGAGAACATCGACGTGATCAACTTCACCAACAACACCTCCCTCTATATCCAGCGTGCGCTGAGCCCTGCCCGCATCAACTCCATCACCATCAAGGAGGAGGAACGACGTGCAGAGGTGTTTCTCAACCCTGAAGAGGTCTCCCTGGCTATCGGCAAGGGAGGAGCCAACATCAAGCTGGCCTCGATGCTTACCGGCTACAACATCGAGGTGTTCCGCGACATCGATGAAGTGGACGAGGAGGATATCTACCTGGATGAGTTCCGTGACGAGATCGACGGATGGGTGATCGACCAGCTGAAAAAGATTGGCTGCTCCACCGCCAAGAATGTGCTGGCCACCAGTCGTGAGCGACTGATCCGTGAAGCCGACCTGGAGGAGGATACCGTGGATGAGGTACTGGCCATTCTACGTTATGAGTTCGAAGATGAAGACGATGAAGAAGTAGATGAAACGGCTGGAGAGCCCGGCGAGACAGAAGAGAAAGAGACAGAGAAAGAGACAGAAGAAAAAGAAGAGGTATAACCGTTCCACCATTCACGCGGTGCCTGCTCAGGGGTGTGATACTCATCGGGCAGTAGCAGGGATAGCCTGTCAAGCAATACTGTTCACATAAGAATAACCAGAGAAAGGGATAGAAGAAATATATGCCTATTAGATTAATAAAAGTATCGAAAAATTTGAATGTGGGAATCAACACACTGGTTGAATTTCTGCACAAGAAAGGTATTGAAGTGGACGCAAATCCTAACGCGAAAATTGAGGATGAACAGTACGACATACTGATCGCTGAATTCGGTAAAGATAAGAACATCCGCCGGGAGGCGACCGAGACGCGCGAGAAGATGCACCGCCGTGATGAGAAGAGAGAGACGGTAGCCATTGAGGGATACGAGCTACCGGAAGAAGAGGCTCCCAGGAAGAAGGTCGAGAAAGAGGTGATTGAAACAGAGATCCCGAATGAGTTAAAGCCCCACTTCAACGTGGTGGGCAGCATTGACCTCGACAACCTGGGAAAGAAGAAAATAGAGCCGAAAGCACAGGAGGAACCTGAGGTCAAAGCAGAAGAGTCTGCGGTGAACCCTGTTGCAGAAAAGCCGCAAGCTACGGAAGAAAAGCAGGCACCGGCCACCCCGGTTGCTGAGACAGAGAAACAGCCTGTACCCCTAAGAGAAAATGAGGAGGAGCCCGAAACAACCGCCGCCACAGATGAGCCCATAGAAGAGAGCACGCCGCCACAGAAAGAGAGCATCACCCCTGCGCAGACACCGGAGACACCGGAGACACCCGAAGAGCTACCGGTGGAGAAAGCATCCAAAGAAGTAGCTGCAGAGGCAAGCAGGGATGAGGAAGAAAGGGATGAGGAAGAAGCAGAACGTGCAGCGCTTGCTCCTGAAGCAGAAACAACGGAACCAGAGACAGCTGCGGTGAACAGTGAAGAGCGCGACGGGAAGGACAAAGTGTTCCGTCTGCCCAAGAACAAGCTGGAATCGAACATCGTGGTGAAAGGATCAATTGACCTCGACTCCATCAACGATCGTACACGTCCCCAGCGCAAGTCACGTGCTCAACGCAAGAAAGAGCGCCTGGAGCGTGAACAGAAAGCACTCGACAGCAAGAAACTGAAAGAAGAAAAGGTAAAACTACTGAAGAAAGAAGCGATCAACGAAAAGAAAAAGCCGGAATCAACAGAGAGCGAGGAGGATCGCAAAAAGAAAAAACGAAAGAGAATCCGCACCGCCAAGGTGAATATTGACAAACCGGCTAGTTTCGGACAGACCACAAGGGGTGACCGTAAGCCCTCACTGCGCAAGCCGATCAAGGCAGAGGTGAGCGATGAGGATGTGCAAAAGCAGATTAAAGAGACACTGGCCCGCCTCACCGAGAAGCGAGGCAAGAAAGGTGGTGCCAAATATCGCCGTGAAAAGCGTGAGGCAAGTGCCCACAGGCACCAGGAGGAGCTGATGCAACAGGAGCAGCAGAGCCGCGTGCTGCAGCTCACCGAGTTCGTGACAGCCAATGACCTGGCCAATATGATGAACGTGCCGGTAACCAATGTCATCTCCACCTGCATGAGCCTGGGGGTGATGGTGGCCATCAACCAGCGCCTCGATGCGGAGACCATCAACATCGTTGCCGAGGAATATGGCTTCAAGACGCAGTTTGTGAGTGCCGACGTGATTGAGGCCATCGCCGAGGAGGAGGACAAGCCGGAAGACCTGATACCCCGTCCACCCATTGTAACGGTGATGGGCCATGTGGACCACGGCAAGACCTCACTGCTCGACAGGATTCGCAGCACCAATGTGATTGCCGGTGAGGCGGGGGGGATCACGCAGCATATCGGTGCCTACAACGTGCAGCTCGAAGACGGGCGCAAGATCACCTTCCTCGACACCCCCGGACACGAAGCGTTTACGGCCATGCGTGCACGTGGTGCGAGAGTGACCGACGTGGCAATCATCATCGTGGCGGCTGACGACAACGTGATGCCACAGACGGTGGAAGCCATCAACCATGCCGGCGCGGCAGGAGTCCCCATCGTATTCGCCATCAACAAGATAGATAAACCTGGTGCCAATCCTGAGAAGATCAAGGAGCGCCTGGCAGAAATGAACTACCTCGTGGAAGAGTGGGGCGGCAAGTACCAGTCGCAGGATATCTCCGCAAAGAATGGCATCGGCATACAGGAGTTGATGGAGAAAGTACTGCTCGAAGCTGACATGCTTGAGCTCAAAGCCAACCCTAACCGACGTGCTTCCGGCTCCATCATTGAGTCGGAGCTCGACAAGGGACGTGGCTATGTCTCCACCGTGCTGGTGGAGAACGGCACCCTGCACCAGGGTGACATCGTGATTGCAGGTTCCTATTTCGGACGCGTGAAAGCGATGTTCAATGAGCGCAACCAGCGCATTGAGACAGCCGGACCGGCTGAACCGGCGCTGATCCTCGGACTGAACGGCGCACCACAGGCGGGTGACACTTTCAATGTGATGGAGACCGAGCAGGAAGCACGTTCCATCGCCAACCGGCGCGAGCAGCTGCAACGTGAGCAGTCGCTGCGCACACAGAAGATGCTCACCCTCGATGACATTGGCCGCCGCATTGCCATCGGCAACTTCCAGCAGCTGAACATCATCGTAAAGGGCGACGTGGATGGATCGGTAGAGGCACTCTCCGACTCACTGATACAGCTATCCACGGAGGAGATACAGGTGAACGTGATTCACAAGGCGGTTGGTCAGATCTCCGAGTCAGATGTCACGCTTGCAGCAGCATCCGATGCGATCATCATCGGTTTCCAGGTGCGCCCCTCACTGAGTGCACGCAAAGAGGCAGAGAAAGCGGGTGTGGACATCCGTCTCTACTCGATCATCTACTCAGCCATCGAGGAGGTAAAGGCAGCCATGGAAGGCATGCTGGCACCCGAGGTAAAAGAGGAGATCATCGGAAACGCAGAGGTGCTCGATGTCTTCAGGATATCAAAGGTGGGTACCGTAGCCGGCAGCATGGTACGCGACGGCAAGATCAAACGCTCAAGTCGTGTACGGCTGATCCGCGACGGCATTGTGATCTTCACTGGCGAGCTCGAGTCACTCAAACGCTTCAAGGAGGATGTACGTGAAGTGAGCTCCGGATATGAGTGCGGGATCACCATCCACAACTTCAACGACATCAAGGTGGGTGACACCATCGAGGCCTATGAGGAGACAGAGGTAAAGAAAACATTGTAAGCAAGTCCCTTTACAATGAGCAGGGCTCTTTCACACATGTGGAGAGCCGAGGGCAGAAGTGTATAACCAGTTGACATTGTTATTTTAATTCCTACCCTGAAAGCGGCCGCATCTGCCTGTTTCGGGCAGATGCAGCCGCAACACACAGGGAAGGGAAAAAGAGAATGATTATGAGGAAGAGAATTTTTATTACGCTTGCGGCATGTATGATGCTGGCTGCCACCGCTGTTTATGCACAACAAACGGTTAGTGTAGCCTATGTGAACAGCGATGAGCTGTTGAACGCCTTTCCTGAAAAGCAACAAGCTACAGAGCAACTGCTCACTTTAAGCGACAACTACAAGAAAGAGCTGGAGCTGATGCAGAACGAATACAACAAGAAATACTCCGACTACATCACCTATCAGGCGTCGCTTGCTGAGAACATCAAGTTGCGTAGGATGCAGGAGCTGACCGAGTTGGAGGAAAGAATCCAACAGTTCATGGAGCTTGCGCAGCAGGATATTGAAAATCAGGAGAAAGCGTTGTTGGAACCATTGCGACAAAAGATTCATGAAGCAATTCATGCAGTGGGACTGGAACAACGTTTCACTGTGATCTGCGACCTGGCAGATCCCGGCATCGCTTTTGTCTCACCCGAGGCTGTAGACGCCAATCCTTTGGTGAAGCAGAAGCTGGGTATCAGAAAGTAACTGTTGTGTGAATCATCATGTTACCAACGGCGGCCGGTCCCATCGGCATATTTGATTCGGGTTACGGCGGATTGACAGTGCTGTCGGCCATTAAGAGGGTGATGCCGCAATATGACTATCTCTACCTGGGCGACAACGCCCGGGCACCCTATGGCGGTCGTTCGTTCGAGACGGTTTATCAATTCACACGTGAAGCCGTTGAGTGGTTCTTCGCCCGCGGATGCCACCTGGTAATCCTGGCATGCAACACCGCCTCAGCGAAGGCGTTGCGCACCATACAGCAACGTGACCTGCCGCTCATCGATCCACAACGCAGGGTGTTGGGCGTGATCCGTCCCACTACCGAACGGATAGCTGACCTCACCTCCACCGGCCATATCGGTGTGCTGGGTACAGAAGGCACCATTCAGTCGCACTCTTACCAGATTGAGATCTGCAAGCTGCATCCACAGTTCACCGTCACCGGTGAGGCCTGCCCCATGTGGGTGCCATTGGTGGAAAACAGAGAACATGACAAACCCGGAGCTGACTATTTTGTGCGACAGCACCTGGAGAGACTCATGGCCAGGGACCCACTGATTGACACCATCATCCTGGGTTGTACCCACTATCCGCTGTTGCTGGAGAAGATCAGACAGTATCTCCCTGACGGGATGAAGTTCGTAACACAGGGCAACTATGTGGCTGACAGCCTGAGAGATTACCTCCTGCGTCATCCTGAAATGGATGCAAAATGTACGAAAGGGAGCAGCGTAAGTTACTATACGACCGATACTTCCGATAAATTTAGCCAGCTGGCATCGCTCTTTCTGCAAGAGGAGGTTGATGCAAAGCAAATCAAACTGGAAAAAATATGACAAACTGGTTCGACCTCACTGTCGGCATCCTGCTACTCATAGCAGTGATCAACGGCTACCGCAAGGGACTGATCATGCAGCTGGTGGGGCTGGCCATACTGCTGTTATCGGCCCTCTTCGGAGGGAGGGTAGCCCGGGAGATCTTTCCCCATCTCACCGGATGGATCAACCTCTCACCCGAGGCAGCACGCGTCTTATCCTTTCTGCTTGCTTTTGCCGCCATTGCAATAGCACTCACCCTGGTGGGCAGGTTCCTGCAGAAATTCATCGACGTGGTTCTGCTCAGCTTTGTGAACCGTCTTGCCGGGGCGGTGATCGCTGCCGGGACCATGATGCTTCTGCTCAGTATCCTGCTCAACCTGGTTTTGTTGCTGAACCACAATGAAACGGTGATCAGCCCGGAGACAAAGCAAGAGTCGTTTTTCTACCCACGGATAGAGGCGGTGGTACCAGCTATCGTTCCCCATCTCAACAGCCGGTTCTGGGATGAGTATGTCCCAAAGAGATACAGGGAAGAGATAGAGAAAAAATCGGACAGCCTCTACCAGACACTACCGGAGGGTCCATCCGTTGATTCCGGCTTTCAGAAGCATTATTTCGATGTAAACGGGAAGAGATGAAATTAGAGATTCACAAAGAGGGTAAAGCCCCTCTGATACGTATTTTGGTGGTATTATTGCTTCTCAATACCACCTCTTTTCTGTTGTTTCCCAACACGCTCTTCACGGTACTGCTTCTGGGTCTCTCCATCGCCTTTTTCGCCACAGCACTCAACTTTTACAAAAAGCCGGAGCGCAGCTATAAGGGTGAGCTCCACGGGCTGGTCAATGCCCCTACCGATGGACGCATCGTAGCAATTGAAAAGGTGTTTGAAAAGGAGTTCTTTCATGAGGAGCGTATCCAGATCTCCATCTTCATGTCGCTCTTCAATGCCCACTCCAACTGGTCACCTGTCAGTGGCAGAATCACCCACTGCTCACATGTGAAAGGCAACTTTTACCGGGCGTACCTGCCCAAGTCGAGCCACGAAAACGAACATTCCAACATCGTGATTGAGACGCCTGAACATGGGGCCATCCTCACCAAACAGATTGCCGGTGCTCTGGCACGCCGTGTCGTCACCTATGTGAAAGAGGGAGATGAAGTAAACATCGGCTCACCACTCGGCTTCATCAAGCTGGGTTCCCGCATCGATATCTTCCTGCCGGTAGATAGCGAGATCCTGGTCTGCATGGGTGAGGAGGTGCGGGCCAATGTCACTTTCCTGGCACGACTCAACAAACAGCACAAATCAAGTGCAACATGAGGAAGCAGATACCCAATATCATCACGCTTCTCAACCTCCTGTCAGGTTGCATTGCCATCACCATGGCTTTCCAGGGGATCTTCGAGGGAGTGGTCCTGTGGGTGGTGATTGCGGCACTGTTCGACTTCCTCGACGGCATGGTGGCACGGCTGCTCAAGGCCTACTCCAACATCGGTAAGGAACTGGACTCACTGGCCGACGTGGTGAGCTTCGGTGTGGCACCCGCCGTAGCGGTCTTCATCTTGTTGCGCGACCATCTCACGTCGCCAGCAGCTCTGAACGGGGTGCCGCAGCTGATTCCCTACCTGGCCTTCCTGATCCCGCTCTTTTCCGCTTTCCGGCTGGCCAGGTTCAACCTCGATGAGCGACAGAGCAGCTCCTTCCTGGGACTCCCCACTCCTGCCAACGCGCTCTTCTGGATCAGTTACTGTTACGGCATCGATCGGTTGGCACCACAGGAGAGCTCATTTCTCTATCTGACGCTGGCGCTGATTGTGATCCTCTCCCTGCTGATGGTCAGTGAGATTCCGATGTTCTCGCTCAAGATCAAATCGTGGCGTCTAAAAGGAAACGGGCGTCAACTCACACTGATCGTGCTCTCAGCAGTACTCATAGCGGTGTGGGGAATTACCGGCATCGCCTGGTCGGTTCTTACATACATCGCACTCTCATTGCTGACGGCTTTTATCAGGAGACGATCATCCCGATAGGAAGCAATGGCAGCGGATGCAGCTCTCTCTTCTCCGGCATGCTTCTCCGGCAAGAGCGAACAAACCGTTAAATAATATAAAGCGGGAAAAAGGGATCAGACGAAATTTGTATCTTTACACATTAGAGCAACCAATCAGCATTATTCTATGGGATTTCTAATTAAATTTTTTCTTTTTTTTATTGCCGCATATCTTCTGATGAAAGGATTCGTGGCTTTTCTAATGGGTAAACGGTCCGGACACCCTACAGCGGCAGACCGGCATTCCTCCTCCCGGCAACCACGCCAGCCGGAGACACAGGAGGATCGTATCATCGAGTATCAGAAAAAGACTTTCGAGAAAAGCGAAGCCGAGGATGTGGAGTTTGTTGAGATCAAAAAAAAAGAGGATGAAGCATAGCATCCACCTTTGGCTGGCTTACAACCATTACGCTACTTTTGCTTTTTGACGGAAAAGCAATCAAAATCATATAAGAACCCCAAACCATTTGGATTTTATGACAGATATTTTTGAGCGGGTGAAGCGTGTCAACGGCCCACTGGAGCAATACCGCCAGAAAGCGGACGGTTATTTCGCATTCCCCGAACTGGAAGGAGAGATCGGTCCCCGCATGCGCTTTCAGGGACGGGAGATGATCGTCTGGAGCCTGAACAATTACCTGGGACTGGCCAACCACCCCGAGGTGCGGAAAGCAGATGCGGAAGCAGCTGCACAATGGGGCATGGCCTACCCGATGGGTGCCCGCATGATGTCGGGGCAGACCAGATATCACCGTGAACTCGAAGATAAGCTGGCCCGCTTTGAGCAGAAAGAGGCAGCTTACCTGCTCAACTACGGTTACCAGGGGATGGTCTCTATCCTGGACTCGCTGGTGTCACGCAACGATGTAATCGTCTACGACTCTGAGTCGCACGCCTGCATCATGGATGGCATCTTCCTTCACAAGGCCAAGGGTGGCAAGAGCTTCGTCTTCGCCCACAACGACATGGAGCGGTGCGAAAAGATGCTCGGCTTCGCCACGAAGAAGGCGGAAGAGAACGGTGGCGGCATCCTGGTGGTGACCGAAGGGGTGTTCGGCATGTCGGGCGACCTGGGCAACCTCCCGGGTATTGTGAAGCTGCGGGAGAAGTACAGCTTCCGCCTGATGATCGACGATGCCCACGGATTCGGCACGATGGGTGAGACTGGCGCAGGCGCCAGCGAGCACTTCGGGCTGATGAACGAAGTGGACATCTACTTCGGCACTTTCGCCAAGTCGATGGCAGGGATCGGTGCTTTTGTTGCGTCAGAAAAAGCAATTATCGACTCACTGAAGTACAACATGCGTTCACAGATCTTCGCCAAATCGCTTCCCATGCCCATGGTGATCGGAGCACTGAAGCGACTCGAGATCCTTCAGTCGCAACCGCAGCTAAGGGAGAACCTCTGGAAAGTGGCCAGAACGCTGCAGGAGGGTCTGTTAGCCGAGGGCTTCAACATCGGCCACACCGAGTCGCCGGTGACACCTGTTTACTTCAGCGGATCGCTACCGGAGGGAACCAATATCGTCATCGACCTGCGTGAAAATCATGCAATCTTCTGCTCCATCGTGGTTTACCCGGTGGTACCGAAAGGGGTGCTGATGCTACGTCTGATTCCCACTGCGTCACACACACTGGCGGATGTTGAACGCACCATCGGGGTGTTCAAGCAGATCAAGCAGAACCTGGCGGAGGGCCGCTACCAGTCGGAAGAGATGCGCTCCATGTCGGTCAACACCTGATTTCCCCACCGGAGAGACCTGCTTGTCTCACAGAAAAAAAATCAGCAGATGCTAAGAGTCAAGATACAACACAAGTATCACCTGCAGTGCACGCAATGTGGGCATGTGACACCCAACTTCTGGACCTGGTTCGATCAGGGACAGCAGTGTCCTGCCTGCGGGAGCAAGCACTCCGAGGTATGGTACAACAGGCGCTACCAGCGTCTGAACCGCATCATGAAACGAAAACCCGACAGCTTCTGGCACTACTTCCCTTTCCTGCCATTGCTTCGCCGACGTCATATCATCTCCCGTGGTGAGGGAGCAGTACCGGTAGAGCGCTGGAACTTCCTCGAGGCATATGCCAAAGAGAAGCATGGGTTGGATATCCGGGTGCATGTCTACCGCAGCGACCTGAACGGTGGTACCGGCACCTTCAAAGATCCGGCTGCATCGATGGCGGCAAGCCTCTTCAATGAGCTGGGCATCAAGCAATACTGCATCGCCTCCACCGGCAACTCGGCCACGGCATATGCCAGGTATCTCTCCATGGCGCATGTGAATTGCTCGGTTTTTATGCCGGAGGATGCCATCAGGACCTCCGAGGCGACCATCAGCTCCTACGGGCAGCAGGTATTCCGGGTGAAAGGTGATTATTCGAAGGCGAAAGAGATCGCTGCCGGCTATGCAAAGATACACGGCATCCTCATGTCGACCGGCAACATCGACCCCATCCGTGTGGAGGCGAAAAAGACAATGGTCTTCGAATGGCTCCGTCAGATGGAGCAGTTCCCCGATGTCTATATCCAGGCGGTGAGCGGTGGCACCGGTCCCATTGCCATCGACAAGGGGATCCGCGAGATCAGACATCTCTACCCTGAGCTGAGTAACCCCCGTTTCCTGTTGGTACAGAGCGACGGCTGCGACCCCATGGTGCAGGCATGGGAGCAGGCAGAGGCCAACGGGTTTCCCGAAGGATTCGAGAAAAACTACCCGGTGATCGACCACCCGGCGACGGAGGTACCGACGCTGGCCACGGGCAACCCGGCCAGTTACCCCATCATCGCGAAGCTGGTGAAACAGTCGGGCGGCACCTTTCTCCGCATGCGGGAGGCGAAGCTGGTGGCGGTGGGCAAGCTGACCGCCTACGAACAGAAGGTGATCCCCGGTCCCGCTTCGGCGGTCTGTCTTGCTGGCTTTTTCATTGCCCTGCAAAAGAATCTGATCAAGGATGGCGAAACGGTCCTGATCAACATTGGTGAAGGACCCAACCGGGCTCCACTCTTCCTGGAACAGATGATATACACCTCGCACAACGTGAGCAACGTGGAGGAGTGTGCCCCCCACTCCATCGATGACTATCGCACGCAGCTCTGGAACGATGTTCTGGAATAAGAGGAGATCCCGATTTATCGTCGGGACAGCTAAAAAATAAACATATGCCATCCAACCCCATTATATGGATCACGGGCGCCTCCTCCGGCATCGGAGAGGCAACGGCCTACCGGTTTGCAGGGGAGCAGGCCAGCCTGATCCTCACCGCCAGGCGGGCAGAGCGACTGGCTGAGGTACAGCAGGAGTGCATCCGCCTGGGTGCCCGATGTGAGGTACTACCCTGTGACCTCTCCAACCTGAGCGGGCTTGACACCTTAACCGACCAGGCAGTGGCTCTCTTCGGCAGAATCGATATCGCCTTTCTCAACGCCGGCATCAGTCAGCGCTCAACGGTACTGGAGAGCACTCCCGATGTTACGCGCAGGATCATGGAGCTCAATTTCTTTTCCCCGACGATGATCGCACGGCGGCTGCTACCCTCGATGATTGCACAGGGGGGCGGCACCATCGCCGTCACCACCAGCATCGCCGGCCGTTTCGGCTTCCCGCTGCGCTCTGCCTACGCCTCCTCCAAGTTCGCGCTCTACGGCTTCTTCGAGACGCTGCAAGCTGAGTATTACGACGACAAGATCCGCGTGGTGATGGTGTGTCCTGGCAGGGTGAAAACAGCGATCTCCCTCAACGCGCTGGAGGCCAACGGCTCAAAGCACGACAGGATGGATGAGGGGCAGCAGCATGGGATCACCGCCGACAAGGCTGCCCGCATGATCGCGGTTGCGATTAAAAAACAGAAACCGGAGGTGCTGGTGGGCGGTCCAGAGTTGCTGATGGTCTATATCAAGCGGTTCCTGCCCTCACTCTCGCGAAAGCTGGCACGCCGCATCAACGCCATCTGACCGCTCTTTCTTTCGCAATCTTATTCATTCATTTTCAATTTATCAAGAAAAAAATGACCCAACCCTACAACATCGCCGGAATCCAGCAGGTCGGCATCGGAGTAGAAAATCTCTACGAAGCCTGGAAGGATTACATCGACCTGTTCCAGATGGACATCCGCATCCTGGAGGACAACAAGATCGCGGAGCTGATGCTGCCCTATACCGGTGGTAAACCGCAACGACGTCATGCCGTCATCGCGGTTAACATGCAGGGCGGGGGTGGATTCGAGGTGTGGCAATATGCCGAACGCAAACCTCAGCCACTCGCTTTTGAGCTGCAGATGGGCGACCTGGGGGTGCTGGTCTGCAAGATCAGGAGCAGGGATGTAGCCCGTGCATTTGAGGCATTCTCGCTCAACCCCAGGGCAAAAGTTGTTGGCGGACTGAGCAACAGCATCGACGGCAGTCAGACCTTTTTCCTGCAAGATCCCTACAGAAACCTCTTCCAGGTGGTAGAGGATGACTATCTCTTCAAGGATGAAGGAGGGCTTACCGGCGGTGTGGCAGGTGTCACCATCGGCGTTACCGACATTGAGCGGGCGATGACCGTTTACCGCGATATCCTGGGGTACGACACCATCCTGGCCGATGAAACCGGCATCTTCCCCGATTTTGCGCGACTGCCTGCAGGAGACGGGCAATTCCGGAGACGCCTGCTGGGTCACTCCCAACCAAGAAAAGGGAGCTTCAGTGAGCTGTTCGGTCCCTCCCGCATAGAGCTGGTACAGGCTCTGGAGCGCACCCCGCGGAGACTCTACGAAGGTCGCTTCTGGGGTGATCCGGGCTTTATCCAGGTCTGCTTCGACATCCGCAACATGGAAGCGCTGGGCAAACACTGTGCAGCACTGGGACATCCTTTCACCGTGGATACCACCCAACAATTCAGAGAGGGCAGCTCGTTCGACATGGGTGATGCCGCGGGTCAGTTCGCCTATATCGAAGATCCGGACGGTACGCTGATCGAGTTCGTGGAGACCCACAAGATACCACTGGTGAAGAAGCTGGGGCTGAGCATCAACCTGCAAAACAGGGATCCGGAGAAACCGCTCCCCCGCTGGATGCTGAAAGCACTGAGCCTGATGCGGGTGAAACCGGAACACCTCTGACACAATATTTCCGCCCTTTTTCAGTTATAGCAACAATGGAAAAAGGGCGGTTTCTTTTGTGGATGATGATCTGCTGCTGCATGCCGCAGCTGCGGGCGCAGTGGGATGCACCGGTGAGCCGTTACTGGACGGTGAAAGGGCACTACAACCCTGCCTTCGCCGGTGGAAGCGGGACAACCGATGCTTCGGCTCTCTACCGCTACCAGTGGGCCGGTATCCAATATGCCCCGCAACGGGTGATCCTCAGCGGTCATATGCCGGTCGAGTTTTTCAACAGAGGGCACGGAGTGGGTGTAACAGCCTACAGTCTTACTGCCGGGAGAATGCGCAACAGCTTGCTGGCCGGGCAGTACAGCTACATCCTCCCCACCCGCAATGGGAAGCTTCATTTCGGTTTGCAGGCAGGGATCCTCAATCTCGCATTCGATGAGGGGAGCGGGCGTATCAACGAAGAAGAGAACGAGGGAGCCCAACCCATCTACCTTGCCGACGGAGTGAAGCAGCAGCTGGCTGATCTTGGTGCCGGCATCGCCTGGCAGCACCACAACGGCTACGTCGGGCTGTCGCTTCTCCACCTGAATGAACCCGGCTTCCACACAATGAACGACACGCTTGACCTGCAATCTGACTCGCTGAAATCTTTCATACCACGTACCATTCATTTGATGGTGGGATACAATATCCGACTGTTTCATTCGTTAGCTATAGAGCCAATGGGTTGGGTGCAGAGCGGCAACGGCACCACACGGGTGCAGGCCACACTCCGTGCCGTGGTTGCCAATAGATATTCGGGAGGTATTTCCTGGCGTTCCAACGACGGGGTCAGCCTCTTCGCCGGTATTCTGATCGATGGCATTGAGATTGGGTACGGGTATGACAGACATACCCACGGTATGGGAAAGGCGAGCCGGGGCAGTCATGAAATATCGCTGAGCTACCGTTTCCCGGCCGGGCAGATGCAGCCGAAACGACAACCGCAGAAGAGCATCCGGTTGTTATAACGTTCCTGGTTCCTGG
>WOYT01000064.1:12380-20335 GCA_011620695.1 Proteiniphilum sp. | reverse complement strand
TCACCAAGAACCGGAAGGTGCACGACACCGTGATGAAGTTCTGTCAGGCACGACTGAGTCCCCCCCTCATTGGACAGATTGCTGCCAACGCATCGCTACAGGAGAACGGCAACTACATGCAGCACAACTTCGACGAATACAAGAGCCGCCGCGATTACCTGATTGAACGGCTCAACCGCATACCAGGTGTTTACTCACCCATGCCACAGGGGGCATTCTATACGCTGGCACGTCTGCCCATCGATGATGCCGACACTTTCTGTTCCTGGTGTCTCTCCGATTTCTCTTATGAGGGTCAGACCATCTTCATGGCTCCCGCCACCGGTTTTTATGTGACACCGGGACTGGGAAGGAATGAGGTACGGATCGCCTATGTACTCAACAAAGGTGATCTGGAGAGGGCACTTACGGTGCTGGAGAGAGCGCTGGAAGCCTATCCCGGCAGAAGATAAACTGAAAAGCATGAATACTGAACTGTTCATAGCGAGACGCATTTATCAAGGGGACAAGCAGAACAACAAGCGCGTCTCCTCACCCGCCATCCGGATCGCCATCACCGGCATCGCACTGGGGCTCGCGGTGATGCTGGTGGCGGTATGCATCATCATCGGCTTCAAGAAAGAGGTGCGAGCCAAGGTGGTGGGATTCGGCTCCCATATCCAGGTCACCGCTTTCGACAGCAACAACTCCTACGAACAGACACCCATCGCTTTCTCCGACACCCTGGCGGAGCTACTCACCACCCACAGTGCGATCAGCCACGTTCAGGAGTACATCACCAAACCGGGTATCATCAAGACCGATGATGACTTCATGGGAGTGGTCCTCAAGGGGGTATCGCAACGGTACGACTGGGAGTTTTTCCGCAAGAACATGGTGGAGGGTGAGGTGATCCTGAGTGGCGACACAACCACCGGCAACCGGGCTATCCTCTCCCGCGAGATCGCTGACAAGCTACAGCTAAAGCTGGGTGACAGTTTCACCTGTTACTTCGTGCAGGAACCGGTACGCGCCCGCCGCTTCACCATCGCCGGCATCTACGAAACCAACTTCGAGGAGTATGACAAGCTCTATGTGATCACTGAAAAAGAGGTGCTGACCTCCCTCAACGGCTGGGAGGAGGATATGGTGAGCGGCATCGAACTGCTGGTGAAGGATTATGACAACCTCGACCAAACCACGCAGGATCTCTTTTTCACCCTGGCATCATATACCGATCGTTTAGGAAACAACCTCTACACCCGTTCCATTAAGGATATCAACCCCATGATCTTCAACTGGCTCAACCTGCTCGACATGAATGTATGGGTGATCATCATCCTGATGTTGGTGGTCTCCGGCTTCACCATGATCTCGGGTCTGCTGATCATCATCCTGGAGCGCACCAACATGATCGGCTTGCTCAAGTCGATGGGGGCGCGCGATTTTAACATCCGCAAGGTGTTTCTCTACCTCTCCGCTTTTCTGATTGGGAAGGGGATGCTCTGGGGCAACCTGATCGCACTGCTCTTTTGCTTCATCCAGGAGCATTTTCAATTGCTGAAGCTCGATCCTGCCACCTACTACCTCTCCTCGGTACCCGTGGACCTCAACCCGCTTTATATCCTGTTGCTCAATGCCGGGACGCTGTTGGTCACCCTGCTGATGATGTTGGGTCCCTCCTACCTGGTTGCCCGCATCACCCCGGCCCGTTCGATCCGCTTTGAATAGCACAGCGAATAAGGTTGATCGGTCTCTACACCCGTAGAGTGAAAAATATTGCTTATATTTGACAGAAAAAAAAGAGGGCATGCGCATCCTACATACAGCCGACTGGCACCTGGGCAAACGGCTCGATGATTTTTCGCGACTGGAAGAACAACGGGAGGTACTGGAAGAGATCTGCGATCTCGCGGAGCGGGAGGCAGCTGACGTGGTGCTCGTGGCGGGCGACCTGTTCGACACCTTCAATCCCCCGACCGAAGCTGTAGACCTGCTCTACAAAACACTTAAGCGTCTTTCAGCTGATGGCCGCCGTCCGGTGATCGCCATCGCTGGCAACCATGACTCACCCAACCGTATTGAGGCACCCGACCCACTGGCACGAGCGTGCGGCATCATCTTCGCCGGTTATCCCCATAGCGTGGTGCCCCCTTTCACGCTGGAGTCCGGTCTCAGGGTGCTGCAGAGCGATGAGGGCTTCATTGAACTGCAGCTTCCCGGCACAACGGTACCACTGCGGCTACTGTTCACCCCCTATGCCAATGAGTACCGTCTCAGGAGCTTTCTTGGCATAGAAGAGAGCGAGGAGGAGTTGCGACAACTTCTACAAAGGCGATGGCAGCAGCTTGCCGATCGCTATTGCGACCAACAGGGAGTCAACATTCTCCTGTCGCATCTCTTTTTGGCAAAGAGGGGTGAAAGACTTCCCGAGGAGCCGGAGGAGGAGAAACCGATCCTGCAGGTGGGAGGTGCACAGGCGATCTACACCGAAAATATCCCCTCCCAGATACAATATACAGCTTTGGGGCACCTGCATCGCATGCACTTTGTTGAGAAGCATCCATCACCAGTCTGTTACAGCGGCAGCCCTCTCTCCTACAGCTTTGCCGAAGCAGGTCAGCAGAAGTATCTGCTGATGATCGATGTGCAAGCGGGGGGCACAGCCAATGTGCGTGAGATAGCGCTGACCCGGTCGAAGAGGCTGTTGCGAAAAAGAGCCGGGGGGATCGACGAAGCGCTGCAATGGCTCACCGACAACAGCGATGCGCTGGTAGAGCTGACAATCGTCACCAACAGCTTCCTCACCGCCATGGAGCGCAGGGCACTCGATGCCGCCCACCCCGGTATTGTGGCGATCATTCCTGAGGTGAAAGATATGAGGCAGCTGATGGAGGGCGGTCAGAAGCAGATTGACCTGTCAAAGGGCATGGAAGCACTGTTTCGTGACTATTTTCGTCATGAGAAAGGTCAGGAGCCCAATGAGGAGATCATGCAATTGTTCAACGAGATACTGGCAGAAGAGGAATGATACCGATACAACTCACCCTGCAGGGTTTATATTCCTATCAGGTTAAGCAAACCATCGATTTTACCCGGCTCACCTCTGCCGGGCTGTTTGGCATCTTCGGCGTGGTGGGCAGCGGCAAGTCCTCCATCCTGGAGGCTATCACTTTCGCCCTCTACGGGCGTACCGATCGGTTGAATCTTTCAGGTGACAATCGCAACTACAACATGATGAACCTGAAATCGAAAGAGCTGCTGATCGATTTCATCTTTGAAGCAGGCAGCGACCAGGCACACTACCGCACTACCGTGAGAGGGAGGCGTAACAGTAAACGGTTCGAGGAGGTGAAAACACTGGATCGTGCAGCTTACAGGGAAGCAAATAACGAGTGGATCCCCATCGAACAGGATGCACTGCAGCAGGCCATCGGACTGAGTTACGAAAACTTCAAGCGAACCATCATCATCCCTCAGGGGCAGTTTCAGGAGTTTCTGCAGCTGGGTAACAGGGATCGCACCCAAATGTTGAAAGAGCTCTTCAACCTGGGGAAGTATGAGTTATCCAACAAGGTGGGATTACTGGAGTCAAAGAACAATGAGCAGCTGCATCAGTTGGAAGGGCAGTTGCTGCAACTGGGTCCCATTGATGAGGGGCAGGTGGAAAGATACCAGTCAGAGCTGATGAAGCTGGAGGAGACAATCGCCGGGCAAAAGAGATTGCTTGAGGAGATGACGGCTCAGGAGGAGCAACTCCGGAAACTACAGGAGTTGGTGCACAAAAGGGTGGATTCAGAGAAAGAACTGCGGAAGCTGGAAGAGCAGGAGCCCGCATACCGTGCCCTCGAAAAGCGCATCTCCCGTTACGAGCAGTGCCACTATCAGTTTAAACATCAGCTTGATCTCTTAGAGGAGCGAGGAAAGAAAAAAAGAGAGAGACTGTTACAGATCGATCACAACAGGAGACGCCTGAAAGAGGTGGATGCAGCTGTTGAGCAGACTCAGCAGCGGCTAACGGAAATCAGGACGACCTATGAAAAACGTGATGAGTTGCAGAAGAGGGCAACAGATCTTACCCTTCTTCTGAAGATGAGAAAGGCAGAAGAAGAGATAACAAAAGAGAAAACACGTTTCGCCTCAGGAAATGTGATGCTTGAACAAGCGACCAGGCAGACTGAAGAGCTCAGGCGAGAGAGAGGACAACTGGAGGAGCAGATCAGGAAGTTGCGGAGCAACATGCCGGATATGACCCTGCTATCTGCCGTCAGGAGGTGGTATGATGAAAAAAGAAATCTGGAGAATCAACTGGGAGAGATCAGAAAAGAGAACGACCGATATCTCCGTGAGGAGAATGAGCTGAAACGAGAACGATTGCAACTTCTCACCGATCCATTGTTTTCAATGCTGCCCCAAGAGGCCGGTTACGCTGCATACGAACGCTGTCTCGATCAGGAAACCGACCGGGTAAAAACTTTACAGCGGGAGCTTGCCGCAGAGGAGCATCATCTGCTGGTGAAAGAAAAGCTGAAAAGCTATGCCGGCGAGCTGGTAGAGGGTCGCCCCTGCCCCCTCTGCGGATCCAGACACCATCCGGAGCCCTATCAGAGTGATGACCAGGGGAAACAGCTGCAACACATCGCAGAGGAGAAAAAAGAGATCGAACAAAAACTCAATCACCTTGCATCGCTCAGTAAACAGATCACACTGCTCCAGAGTCGTGAGCAACAGGCAAGAAGCAATAGCAATGAGTGGAGAGAGAAAGGCAAAAGTGTACAAAAACAGATCACAGATCATGCCGGACAATTTCATTGGGATAAGTACCGTGAGGAAAAGGAGCTGAACGCAGCATTTATACAGGTGAGAGAGATTGAGGATGAACTCAGGAAACAGGAGTCGTTGCTTACCAAAACGGTCTCTCAACTGGAACGGGAAGAGCGGAACAGGGAACGATATCGTTCAGCACTGGATCAGATACGCATAACACTCACAGTGCAGGAGACCACAATGGTCACCCTTCAGGAGCAGCTCAAAATAATCAACCCGGTACAATACCGGAATAGCGGTGTGGCAGAGATCGAAACGGAGCAGCAGCGGCTGCTACGGGAGCTTCAGGAGGTGGTGAAGATCTACGAAGAAAACAGCAACCTGCTGCAGACTCAGTTGCGTGAAAAAGAGGCTCTTACCGGGGTGTTACAGATCAACAGCAGGGAGCTTGAAGAGGAGCAGGCGGCCATCGACAGTTTACAGAAACAACTCAGCGAGGCAGTGGCGAAAACCTCTTTCCGGGATCTTGATGAGGTGAGGGAGATCCTCTCCGTAACGATGGAGTTGGAGGCAGAGAAACTGAAACTGGCCACTTTCAACGATCAGTTGCTGCGAAGCAGATCCGCACTGGAGCAGTTACAGAAAGAGATAGGTGACAGGATCTACGATACAGAGGCACACAGGAGGTTGCTCAAGACTATCAGTGAACTCAGGGATGAGGAGTCAGCAAAAAAACAGCAACAGGTTGAGATCAGGCTGCTGCTCAAGCAGCTTCGGGAGAGTCTGCAAAGCAGGGCGAAGATAATTGAAGCCCTGGAAAAGCTGAAGGCAAGAGGTGAGAATATCCGTACAATGAAGTCGCTCTTCAAGGCGAGTGGGTTCGTGAACTATATCTCAACCATCTACCTGCAGCAACTCTGTAATGCCGCCAACGACCGCTTCTTCCGCCTCACGCGTCAGAAGCTGAGCCTGGAGATCACTCCCGACAACAATTTTCAGGTGCGCGACTTCATGAACGAGGGCAAAGTACGAAGTGTGAAAACCCTCTCCGGCGGACAGACCTTCCAGGCCTCCCTCTCGCTGGCGCTGGCGCTGGCCGATAATATCCAGCAGATCACCCGCTCCAGCCAGAACTTCTTCTTCCTCGACGAGGGGTTCGGTTCGCTCGACAGGGAGTCGCTCGAGATCGTGTTCGACACGCTGAAAACATTGCGCAGGGAGAACCGCATCGTGGGGGTGATCTCCCACGTGGAGGAGATGCAACAGGAGATAGAGGCTCACCTGCGCATCGAGAACGATCCGGAGCGGGGCAGCCTGATCCGCCGCAGCTGGGAGGAGTAGGGAAGCGCCACTGAATCATGTTGAAAGCAAAAGAGAAAACTACTCACTCCCGCACTGGCAGCGAGACAGACCAATTGTTCATAACCTGTTGATAATGTGTTTATAAGTTGTTCAAAACAACAGCCAAAAATATTTGCTTATTCTTCGGGACTATTGTTATATTTGCAAACAACAATAACGAAACAGATCCGTAGCATACGGAACAAAAGTTATAGGAGTTCATTGACATTTTGTACACAACCGGAAAAGATTGCATTCAGGAGAAGGCCGGATCTGTCCGATCATGCTCCGGGTGTATGGTGATAATGGCTTCCCGCTTATTATCCCGACACAGGATGACAATTTTGCCACACGAACGTATCTGCTGCCTCTGCACATTGTGTGCCCCAGGGCAACGGTGGTTTCAACGATAAAAGCGTGACGGAACAATGAGACAGAAGGTAAAACGGATTTCTCATTTCAATTGCGTCCAGTTTAGACGGAGATCTTTTTTCGGGTTCTCGGAACTCTCACCAGAAAGATGAAAACCTGAAAGATGATGATCAGCTATAGACAGGTCGTTGAAGAGTGGTTGGCCGGTTTCGGGAAAAAGGATGTTCTACTACATCAACTCACCTCGTTCGCGAGGAAGAGAGATGGTAAGAGATCCTGTGCATCTATTCTGCTTCACAGTCCAGAAAAACGTATCAAACGATTTGATGTTATCGAGACGAAAAACGAATGATATTGTAACTTCCCTGAACAGTTTTAACAGCTTCAAACACTGTTTCAGATGTTTATCGAAGTATCTGTACTCTGAAGTATTTTACCTGCAGGGCGGATAAAATAAAACTACAATTTTGTTGGTTCCAGCCTGCATTTCTTCGGAACAAGCCTCACACTGCAACCGCGACAGCAGTTTTACCGATGTGCCCGATTGGTATGAAACGATTTGAACTCCTACCCCATAGGTGAAGCCCCGCACATGCGGGGCTTTTTTTATTGCTCTCAACTCAGGGTCAGGATCATCTGGTTATCTGCTGCCAGCCTGCGCATATTGAGTATGGCATATCGCATGCGGCCGAGTGCGGTATTGATGCTTACGCCTGTTATGTCGGCAATCTCCCTGAAGCTCAACTCACCGTAATAACGCAACTCCACCACCTCGCGCTGCGTCTCGGGCAGGTGTCCCACCAGCTTCTTCACATCGTTGTGGACCTGTTTTCTTATCCACTCACCCTCCACATTCTCTTCACACAAGGAGGAATTATTGAACAGATCGAACCCCCACTCATCGTTCGAAAGGGTCTTTTCGTTTTTCTTCTGTCTGAAATAGTCGATCATCAGGTTGTGTGCAATGCGCATGAGCCAGGAGCGGAAACGGCCACTCTCGGTGTAGCGTCCCTGCCGGATGGTGGTGATTGCCTTGCAGAAAGTCTCCTGAAAGAAATCGTCCGCGAGATTTTTGTTACGTACCGTGTAGAGGATATAGGTGTATAGCACCTGCTGGTGTCTGTCCAGTAACAGATCAAACGCCTCATCGTTGCCGCCGGCATACAAAACGACCAACTCCTCATCAGTCATTGTGCTGAGAGTTTCCATAGCTTTACTGCTTCAATTGTTATGTACAATAATCGGAGTAAAGAGGACTTATAGGCAATCGATTTTAGCGTTTGTTATTATTCGGTAACAAAGTAAAAGAAAAAAGAGCGATCAACCAACTCTAAAAAGTTAAATGATCAACAAGATGGGCAGGACTGCAGGCCAAAAATCGATTTTTTGGGTTAATTTAACAATCTCTGTGCAGCGAATCATGTCAGGATTGCATCTTATATTCGTATTCGGTCTCATACTTGCAAAGTGAAAATGAAACATTGAATCCATTCGTA
>WOYT01000064.1:2150-12280 GCA_011620695.1 Proteiniphilum sp. | reverse complement strand
TTCGTATTCGGTCTCATACTTGCAAAGTGAAAATGAAACATTGAATCCATTCGTATGAAAAGATTATTATTACCAATCACTGTACTGTTTCTGACTTTCCTCTTCATTTCCTGTGAGAAGATTGACAGCGAGTTAACGGGTAGCTGGCAATTAAAGGAAACCTATTATCTAATCACTCCCGATGAGGACTTTACATTTTACGACCTGTTCGGGGATCCCTGGCAGGGAGACATCAGCATCAATGACATCAGTTTGGACGCTGCATCATTTACCTATTATTACGACAATTCTGGGCCTACTACGCAACTCTCTTCAAACGAAGCGGCAATTAGATTTTTTGGTCCTGAACTGGGCATTGAATATCTGACTGAACAGTATATGATGGACTCCTATATCTTTGATATTCACACCGGAATATTCAAGGCTGATGGCACCGCGACGGGCATTTTCAACGCCGAAGGAAAAGCAATTGAGGTAAAGATCGATCTCACCATGCCAAAAATGGAGTTGAAACAGAGTGAACAAGTGCGTGTAAAAGATGGTTATCGCGCCATTCCCTTCAGCAGGCTGTGGCTCTATGCCAACGGTAAAATGGATACAGACTATCTGAGGGGGGATATCATGGAACAGATCTCCGGACGGTGGAGTGCAGACAACGGTAAGGTGACCCTCTCACCAAATAAAGTAGGTAATAGTGTTTACAGCTACGCCATAGATGGAAACACCCTTCAATTTTCACGGAAGGAGGAATCTGACGATTCATTGCCTTTAAACCTCTCTCCATACAGAGATAAAGTTGAGAAGATTATCTTTTGCGCTGACTACATCAGACAATAAGCCGGCACTGGTTGCATACAGGGTTTAAATCATTCTTCCCTTTAAAAAAAGTTCATTACCTTTGCTGACAGGGTATTCATTTCAAAGCGCTAATTCCAATGAGACGTTTTTATCTTTCCATGATGATGTTGCTCCTTCTTACATCTCTTCATGCACAGGATATCCCGGTGAAGCAGGATAGCCTCAGGCTGGAAACAGGAAAATCAACAGAGCAAGAGATCGATTCACTGACGATTGATCGCAACGAAACAGTGCCGCTGCGTTTGCCCCGCCTCAACCCGGCAGAGAACCTGGAACCACAGTTTACCCCCTATCAGCGTCACATTGTCACCATCAACAGAGAGAAAAGCAACACCCTGCTGCCTCCCATACAGTGGTCCGGTGCCGCCAGCGACCGGATCAACTCAAAAAGCCGTACTGCCGTCGCCACAATGCTGCCTGCACGCAACCTGCTGCTCTATGGCTCCGCCACACTGGGACTGATGGAGACCCCTTACTTTGGCAAGGCCAACTACTACAACCTCAATGCCGGAGCACAATATCTCCTCTCCCCACAACTTAAACTGGGAGCGAGTGCTAGCTACTACTCCGACTTTGGAGTGCTTCCCCTCTGGAGCACGGGGCTGGATGCAAGCTACCACGTGAGCCGGAACCTACAGATCGATGGTGGTTTCACCTATATGCAAACGGCCGGCAATATGTTCGGACTCTCGCAGTCTGCCGTGACGATGGACCTGCATGGTCGTTACCGGCTGAACGACGACTGGTTCCTGAATGCCTATGGTGGGATGCCGGTGATGCAGCAGAACAACCGTCCTGCGGTTCCCATGATGCCGGTGATGAATACCCCCTACTATGGCGGTTCGGTGGAGCACTGGTTCAACAGCACCACCGGTGTGGAGTCTGGTGTGATCTGGATGCGCGACATGTTCACCGGCAAGATGCGCCCCCAGCCGAAACTGGAGTTGCTCTTCCGGCCGGGCAGATAATGATGTGGATAACGAAAAAAAAAGGAACCGGATGAGGTTCCTTTTTTTGCAGGTTCAGCACATGTACTTCTATTCTTCAGCGATGGTCGGCTTGTAGTAGGCCATCTCCTCGATGCCAGAACGGGAGATGAAGTTGTAGTTCTTCAGCACCTCCACCTCTCCGTAATGGATATAGACCTCGGCGCTGTGGCGGAACAAGGCGGCATCCTTGCTGGCATCCTGCAGCAGCAGGTGTCCCATCACCAGATGTCCGGCACATTCAACCAGGCGGCGGGCGTGGAAATCGAGATAATCCTCATCCTTCTGGCTGGTGACCAGCTCAACCGATTTCTCATACATCTCCGCCATCTGCTTCAGCACCCGTTTCAATTGCTCCAGTTCGGGGTTTACCGGCATCGCTTCATATTCTTTGATGCGCTGCAGGTAGGTACCAGTGGTGACGTGGCGGATGGCAGCCACCACCTGCAGCTGCGTGGTGCCCTCGTAGATGTTGGTGATACGGGCATCGCGGTAGAGTCGCTCACACTTATAATCCTTCATATATCCGGAGCCGCCGTGCACCTGGATGGCATCGTAGGCATTCTGGTTGGCATACTCGCTGCTCATCGCCTTGCCCAGGGGGGTGAAAGCATCCGCCAGACGGGAGTACCGTTTCATCTCATCCCGTTCTTCGGGCGACAGCTTTCTTTCGCGGCTGATATCCTCAAGCGTCTTGTAGATATCCACGAAGCGGCTGGTCTCATAGAGCATGGTGCGGGCAGCGTCGGTCCTGGCACGCATGTTGGCCAGCATCTCATAGACCGGCGGGAACTCAATGATTGGCTTTCCGAACTGGCGGCGTTCCAGGGCATAGCTGTAAGCCTCCCGTACCGCGGCTTCACAGATGCCCACCGACTGGGCAATGATTCCGAGGCGGGCACCATTCATCAGCGACATCACATACTTGATCAGTCCCATGCGCCTTGTGCCCACCAGCTCCGCCCTGGCGTTCTTGAAAACCAGCTCGCAGGTGGGGGCACCCTTGATTCCCATCTTGTTCTCGATGCGACGTACATTCACTCCGCCATTCCTCTTGTCGTAGATGAACATGGAGAGGCCGCGGGCATCCTTGGTCCCCTCTTCTGAGCGGGCCAGCACCAGGTGGATATCGGCATCGCCGTTGGTGATGAACCGCTTCACCCCATTCAGGTACCACTGTTTCTCCTTCTCGTTGTAGGTAGCCTTGAGCATCACCGCCTGCAGGTCGGAGCCGGCATCCGGCTCGGTGAGGTCCATCGACATGGTCTCCCCCTGTACGATGCGGGGCAGGAACCGCTCCTTCTGCTCCTCGTCGGCAAACTCATAGATGGTTTCTCCGCAGTCCTGCAGCATCCAGATGTTCTGGAAGCTGGCATCGGCACGGCTCACGATGTCGGCGCTCATCATGTAGGGCACCATGGGGAAGTTGAGCCCGCCAAACCTGCGCTTCAGGCCCATGCCCATCAGCTCCGCCTTGTTGAGTGCATTGAGGTTCTGCTGTGTGGGGGCGGCATAGGTCACCCGTCCGTTTTCGACAGTAGGTCCGTTCTGATCGACCTCCTCGGCATTGGGTTCGATGATATCGGCACAGATCTCGCCCACCACCTCCAGCACCTTATCGTAGCTGTCCATGGCATCCTCGAAGTCCATCGGAGCGTAATCATATTTCTCCTTGTCGGCATAGTTTCTCTCTTTCAGTTCCACGATCCTCTTCATCAGCGGGTGGTGCAGGTAGTGACGGAACTGGGGTGTATCGGTATAAAAATTGGCCATAATCGTTGTTTACTTGGTATTTTTCCTGTAATATTTGATCATCTTCGGAATCACGGTTTCGATCTCGCCGGTGATGACATAGTCGGCGATGCTGTTGATGGGTGCACTGGGATCGTTGTTGATCGAGATGATCAGTGAGCTCTCCTGCATGCCTGCGATATGCTGTATCTGACCAGAGATGCCGCAGGCGATGTAGAGCTTGGGGCGCACGGTGACGCCGGTCTGACCGATCTGCCGTTCATGTTCGGCGAAGCCGGCATCAACGGCGGCACGGGAGGCACCCACCTCGGCACCCAGCACGTCGGCGAGCTGGTAAAGCAGGTCGAAGTTCTCTTTCGAACCCACGCCATAACCACCTGAGACAATGATGGGGGCATTCTTGATGTTCACCTTCGACTGTTCGATATGACGATCAATGATGGAGACTACGAAATCCTCCTCCTTCACGAAGTCGTTCACCTGGTGTTCCACCACCTCTCCTTTGTAATAGGGATCAAGGATCTCCTTTTTCATCACCCCCTCGCGCACGGTGGCCATCTGCGGCCGGTGGTCTGGGTTGATGATCCAGGCCACGATGTTGCCGCCAAAGGCAGGACGAATCTGATAGAGCAGGTTCTTATAAACCTTCCCTGTCTTCCTTTCTTCGTGATCACCTATCTCGAGTGAGGTACAGTCAGCGGTGAGCCCGCTACCCAGTGCCGAGGAGACTCGCGGTCCCAGGTCGCGACCGATGATCGTGGCACCCATCAGGCAGATCTGCGGATTCTCTTGTTTGAACAGCTCCACCAGGATAGAGCTATGGGGCAGCGTGGTGTAGGGCGACAAGCGATCATCGCGGAAGATGTGCAGCCGGTCCACGCCGTAGGGGAACACCTGTTCCGCGACGCTGTCAGTAGCTGCCGCGGCAGCGATAGCTTCAAGGCGACAACCCAGTTGCGTAGCCAGTGAACGTCCCTTGGTAAGGAGCTCCTGACTTACCTCGGCCACCCTACCCTCTTCAATTTCCAGATATACAAATATATTGCTCATTTTCAATATGTTAGTCAGTTAACCAATGGTGTGATTTACGATCAGCTCCCGCATCAGCTCGTCGATCTCGGCATCGCTGCCGGAGAGATGTCTGCTCTCTTTGGCCTGGAAGACAACGTTTTCGATCTTCTTCACCTTGGTGGGTGAACCGGAGAGACCGCACTGCTTGGGATCAGCCTCCACATCGGCCACACTCCACTCGGTAAGGTTCAGGTAGGGACGGCTGCTGTAGATATCGATGTAATCGATATGCTCCACCTGCCGTTCAGTGATGGTCTTCGCATGTTTGTACTTCTGCAGCAGCTTGGCGTTGCGCGGCCTACAGGATGCGGCCGAACCGTTCACGGTGATCACCGCTGGCAGCGGACACGCCACCACCTCCACGCCATGCTCCAGCCGGCGTTTCACCCTGATCTGTCCTGCTTTCACCTCCTCGATGGCTTCGGCATAAGTGATTTGTGGGATCCCCAGCTTCTCCGCAACCTGTGGTCCCACCTGAGCGGTGTCGCCATCAATGGCCTGTCTTCCGGAGAGAATGATGTCGTAGCTCCCCATCTTGCGCACTGCCATGGATAGGGCGTAAGAAGTGGCCAGTGTATCCGCACCGGCAAAGGCTCTATCGGTTAGCAGCACACCGTCGTCAGCACCACGGAAGAGCCCTTCACGCAGGATCTCAGCAGCCCTGCCGGGGCCCATGGTGAGAAGGGTGATTTTTGTACCTGGGTAGCTGTCTTTGATCAGCAAAGCCTGCTCCAGAGCATTCAGATCTTCAGGGTTAAAGATGGCGGGTAGTGCCGCCCTGTTCACCGTTCCGTCGGCTTTCATTGCATCTTTCCCCACGTTGCGCGTATCGGGAACCTGCTTCGCCAACACAATAATATTAAATGCCATGTTCTTCAAAAATTGTTACAATAGTGTCTGTTTCTATAAAGATTGGCAAATATACACAAAAAAGGAGTGTTCAGCACTTTTCCTCTCTACTTTTTATGAGTTAAAAAAATGTTACCTGTCATTAAACCAGGAGCCATTTATTTAGTCAGAGATTGGCAAATGATGTTTTTCCCTAAACATATCTGAGCGATAAATGTTAATTATGCAGATAGTCATTACTAAAAATCACCTCTTTGTAATCAGCCAAAGAATAGGAATATCTGAGGGACACATCAGGTGAATAATTTTAAGCACATATGAAGCATCTCAAACTTATTTTAGCTCTCTTTTCATTCATGCTGCTGGCCGGCTGTTCGGGAATCAAATTTCTAACCGTGGAAACAAGGGAGCCCGCGCAAGTAACGCTCCCGTCGGATGTGCTCTCAATAGCCATCGTCAACAATGTGGTCACACAACCCGATGATGTGGGCCACACCATTCAGCCTATCGGGCATTCGACAAGTGAAAAGGCAAAGGCATCAGGCGACAGCATTGCAATCTTCTATACAGAGGCATTGGCGCAGTTTCTGGAAGAGGAGGATTACTTTCACGAGGTACATTATGTAACCGAAGGCCTGCGCAAAGACAACGATTTTTTCAGTGAAAAGCCACTGTCACCTGACAGAATGAACGAGATCAGAAGAGCAACCGGAGCCCAAGCCATTGTCTCTCTCGACAAACTGATTCTCGGAACCCACATCATGGAACAATACCGCCAACAGGGATACAGCTATGGTGAAATGACCGGCAGGATCCAGTCGCTGATAAGAGTGTATCTCCCCACCATGGAGGGAAAGATTCCCGCGGTTCATTACACCGACAGTCTTAAATGGGAAGGATTTGACATCCGGGATGAGAGGGCTTATGCTGAGTTGATGCTTCCCTCGCGAGAGGAGGCTATGAAACAGTTGGCCATTCGCGCGGCTGAAAAGATGACCTATGTCTTTGCCCCGCACTGGGAGATGCAGGACAGGTGGTATTACACGCTGCCCTCCTCGTTGATGAGAGAAGGGGAGGCCTATGCCAAAACGGCTGACTGGCTTCGCGCCATAGAGAAATGGGAGGCTTTCTATAACAGGAGTTCCAAAAAAGTTGACCGTGCAAAAGCAGCAAACAACATTGCGTTGGCCTATGAGATGCTGGATGAGATGCAGCAGTCCTATGAGTGGGCCACACGCGCCAATGAACTTTTTATTGAATCCACCTCTCCAAATTCACTCGAGCGAAGGAGATCACTGTTGTACAAGGATGAGATTGCCAGACGATTGAACACGCTCAACCAGATCAATATGAATGAGATGTGATCGGAAAAGTCATCATATAACATTCAAAGATAAGAAAGAGATGCTTTTTCCCGCTCATTATGTGTACCCCACAGTAAAAAAAAACAGGACAAACGATATTGATTATCAAAAAAAAGATTACCTTTGCAACAGAATCTTCAACAGTACATTGACTCACTACTGTTATTCATTTGCTTTTATTTCAATTTGTATATATATCCAGTCGTTTTGCTAAAGGAAAAAATGGATCATCCGCATCCGTTATGCAAATCTGACACCATTCTTAACAATATTTCAAACAAAAAACGTAACGATTTTTTTTAATCCAAATGGCTTATAATATCATTGAGCTAAATGAAAAGCTCACCACCGAATTGCGTGTACTTGCCAAAGAGATGGGCATCAGACGCCCTGACGCATATAAAAAAGAGGAGTTGATCTACAAGATCCTCGACGAACAGGCGATTGCCGAAACCAGGAATTTGGGCCCTGATCCGGGCCCCAGACAGAGCAACAGCGGAAAGAGACGTTCCGATAGCAGCCGAAACCAGAAGAACACATCTACTGGCAGGAAGAGCGACGCAGTCGCCAAAAGTTCCTCACCTCGGCAAAAGCGAAAATCCACTAAGGAATCGTCAGTCACACAACCCAAACAGGCTGAACAGAAGGTTCAGTCAAAGGCTGTGGAACAGCCTGTAGAACAGGCTCCAGTAGTTGAAAAGCCGGCTCAGAATGATAAACCGAGGTTGATCAAGAAAGAAGAGGTCGCCCTTAAAAAGGTTGAAGAACCAAAATTGAATGGCGATTCTGTTGCGAATGGTCAGAACGAAGTATCAACCGAGCTGGAAGCCAAAAATCAGGTTAAAACAACAACAGCAGTTGAGCACACAGAAAAGAAAGAGGAAACTGTAACTTCTCAACAGACAAAAGCTTCTGAAAAGCCAACCCAACTGGTCTTCCGATCTTCCAAACATCGGAACGATGAGAAAAAGGGTACCCCCGCACCGGTGACGCTCCCCCCCGTAGTAGCTGAAGATCCTACGGTAGAGGGAACTACTCCCGATGCTAAAGAGGCACCCCCCGTTGGCGGTAAAATGTCGCTACAGGACCTGATTGCTCCATCGCCCCTTCAGTCCAGGCAACAGGGTCCCCAGGCTAAGGGACATAATCAGGGTCAACCGCAACAGCAAAGAGAACAGCAGAAAGAGAAAGAGCCTGCATACGATTTTGACGGTATCCTCACTGCCACAGGTGTACTGGAGATCATGCCTGACGGCTATGGATTCCTCCGTTCCTCCGATTACAACTATATGTCCTCACCCGATGACATCTATGTGTCTCAATCACAGATCCGCCTTTTCGGTCTGATGACAGGTGATGTGGTAGAAGGTCCCATCCGTCCTCCAAAGGAGGGAGAGAAATTCTTCCCGCTGGTGAAAGTGGACAACATCAATGGCCGCAAACCGGATGATGTGCGTGATCGGGTGCCGTTCGATCATTTGAAGCCGCTCTTCCCCAATGAAAAATTCAACCTCACCAAAGGGCACAACGACAACCTATCCTGCCGCGTGGTAGATATGTTCTCCCCCATCGGCAAAGGACAGCGTGGTCTGATCGTGGCACAACCCAAGACCGGTAAGACGATGCTGCTCAAGGATATTGCCAACGCCATTGCCGACAACCATCCGGAAGTCTATATGATCATCCTGCTCATTGATGAGCGCCCCGAGGAGGTGACCGACATGGAGCGGAGCGTGAACGCCGAAGTGATCGCCTCCACGTTCGATGAGCCGGCTGACCGCCACGTGAAGATTGCCGAGATCGTGCTGAACAAGGCCCGCCGGCTCGTGGAGTGCGGTCATGATGTGGTGATCCTGCTCGACTCGATCACCCGTCTGGCACGTGCCTACAACACCGTGCAGCCTGCATCGGGGAAGGTGCTCTCAGGAGGTGTCGACGCCAACGCACTGCACAAACCCAAGCGTTTCTTCGGCGCTGCGCGCAACATTGAGCATGGCGGCTCCCTCACCATTATCGCCACGGCACTCACCGAGACCGGCTCCAAGATGGATGATGTGATCTTCGAGGAGTTCAAAGGTACCGGCAACATGGAGCTACAGCTCGACCGCAAGCTCTCCAACAAGCGGATCTTCCCCTCTGTCGATATCATCGCCTCCAGCACGCGTCGTGACGATCTGCTGCTCTCGGAAGAGACGCTCAACCGGATGTGGGTGCTTCGCAACTTCCTCTCCGATATGAACTCGGTAGAAGCGATGGAGTTTTTGTTGAACCGCTTGAGACGAACCTCCAGCAACGAGGAATTCTTGATTTCGATGAACGATTGACAGCAACGCTACCCTCCTCCGCCATCCGCGATGGAGGATTGGTGTCACAAGCTATCAAGCTTTCTCATCAATTGGCTGATGCTGTTCTACAGCCAGATCTCGTCGGGGTATGCCACATCTTCCAGGAAGAGGGCATGTCCCGGCACCGAATCACCCGCCACGTTGCGGTCCCGTGCCTCGATGATCCGGCGGAAGCCTTGCTCGTCGAGCCGACCTCTCCCCGCTTCCAGCAATGTGCCGGTGATCGCCCGCACCATATTGCGTAGAAAACGATCGGCAGTAATGGTGAAGATATAGCGATCTCCGCTCCGCGTCCATTCTGCATTTTCGATTCTGCAGATATGGGTCTTCACATCGGTATGCAATTTGCTGAAACTGGTGAAATCATCATATTCTTTCAACACCTCGCACAAGCTGTTCATCTTTTCCAGATCGGGGTTAAAGTGAATCCTATGGGATAGCTTATACAAGAAAGGATCCTTGCGGGTATGAAGATGGTAGCTATAGGTACGCGAAAGGGCACTGAAACGTGCATGTGCATCAGCAATTACAGGCCGGATTTCCTGAATGGCAATATCCCGGGGCAGGAAGTTATTCAGTTTGTGCACCAGATCTGTATCATTGAAAGGATCTCTCTCCCAATCGAAATGAGCAACCATCTTCCGGGCATGCACACCCGCGTCGGTTCTGCCGGCACCGGTAATCACCGTCTCCTTGCGCAGGATGACTGAGAGTGATTCCTGGAGCACCTGCTGCACACTGGTTCCGTTAGGCTGTATCTGCCAACCCACATAGTTGCTGCCGTTATAGGAGAGGGTAATAAAAAAACGCGGCATTATATGACTTACGTGTAAGGATCTTTTTTTTTACGCTTATCCGCTTAGTCCCTTTAATCGAATTTTCGTCAGAACCTGCTTGGTGTTGAG
>WOYT01000064.1:0-2050 GCA_011620695.1 Proteiniphilum sp. | reverse complement strand
CTTATCCGCTTAGTCCCTTTAATCGAATTTTCGTCAGAACCTGCTTGGTGTTGAGCGGGAAATCGCCATCCATCATCCAGGAGTAGTAGCTTGGCTCTTTAGCCAATACCTCCACAACCGGTTTCCCTCTGTGCTTGCCGAAATTGAATACTTCAACTCCTTGATCGTTGTAAATAATCCTTCCGGCAAAGTCAACATTGTTGTTGAAACTGGAATACTCCTTTGATAGCGCCTCCACATCGTTGGTCAGGTCGGGATATCGGTCCAGTTGCGATTTAAGCACCTCATAGGTGGCACGGGTATCCGCTTCAGCCGAATGGGCGTCTTCCAACTGCTTATTACAGTAGAAAGCGTAAGCCGCCTCAAGTGTTCGTTGCTCTTTCTTGTGAAAAATGATCTGGACATCCACGAATTTTCGTTTGCTCATGTCAAAATCGACACCAGCCCGGAGGAACTCCTCAGCCAACATCGGTACGTCGAAGCGACTGGAGTTGAAACCGGCCAGATCGCACCCTTCAAGCTGATCAGCGAGTGATCGTGCCACCTGTTTGAATGTGGGACAATCTTTTACATCCTCATCGGTGATACCGTGGATGGCGGTAGCCTGAGGCGGAATAGGCATTTCGGGGTTGATACGACGCGATTTGATCTCCTCTTTTCCGTTGGGATATACTTTCAGGAAAGAGATCTCCACGATCCGGTCGTGAGTGATGTTGATGCCGGTTGTTTCCAGATCGAAGAAGACGAGTGGGTTCTTGAGGTTTAACTGCATGATCACCTGTTTAGTCGTTCAACATCATCGGCATCAGCAATGTCAACATATCTTCATTCTCCTCTTGCTCCACTGGAAGAATCAGACCGGCGCGAGAGGGATCAGAGAGCTCAATCCGCACGTCGGCAGAGGGGATGTTGTTGAGGATGTCAATCAGGAAAGCTGCCTTGAAGCCGATGTTCATCACGGTACCCTCGTAATTGCAGGGGATCACCTCCTCAGCGGCTGTAAGGAAGTCGATATCCTGAGCCGAGACCACGATCTTATCTTCAGAGAGCTGGAACTTTACCAGGCTAATGGCCGGGTTGGAGAAGACAGCCACCCGCTTGAGCGCATTGAGCAATGCCAACCGGTCCAGTGTAATGTTGTTCGAATTGTTTTTCGGTATGACCGAATTGTAGTTGGGATAACGTCCCTCCACGAAGCGGCAGACCATCCTGTAGTCGCTCATGGTGATGTAAGCATTGTTCTCATCGAAGCGGATCTCCACCCTACCACTCTCCCTGGGCAGGAGTGCTTTGAGCAGGTTAGCCGGTTTCTTGGGCAGGATAAAGGAGGAACGTCCCTCACCTTTTGCCTCGGTGGTAGTAAGGCGCACCAGTTTGTGTCCGTCAGATGCAACAAAAGTCACATCATCAGCAGTAATATCAAAATAGATGCCGTTCATCACAGGACGCAGCTCATCATCTGCTGTGGCAAAAACTGTGCGGTTGATTCCTGAAAAGAGGGTATCAGCCTCCAGCACAAGCGTCATGAAATCATCTTTCAGTGGCTTCGGATCGGGATATTCATCACCTTTCAAACCCACGAAATTGTACTTCCCGTTGTGGTAATAGATAAACACCTCCAGCGTTTCATCGTTGATATCAATGGTCAACGGCTGATCGGGCAACTCACGCAGAGGATCCAACAGGTTGCGGGCACTGATGGCCAGGTTTCCTTCTCCGTCAGCGCTACTCACCTCCACGGTTGTCTCCAGTCGTGTCTCACTGTCGGCTGCCGCAAGTGAGAGCATGTTTCCTTTCAGGTCCAGGAGAAAACAATCCAGTATAGGCAGGGTATTCTTGGCGTTGATCACCCTGCTGATTGCCTGCAGATGATTCAACAGTGTTGCGCTTGATACTACAAATTTCATGATGCGATCTTTTTTTGAGCAAATATAGGAAATAATCTTGGAGCAGTGCCTATTTTTTCGGGATATTTTAGCGCTCAGCATTTAGTTACAACCTACCAACCTACCAACCTACCAACCTACCAACCTACCAACCTACCAACCTA
>WOYT01000134.1 GCA_011620695.1 Proteiniphilum sp. | reverse complement strand
GGATTTCGCGCCACTCCTGTGCTCTTTCTGCCTTTAAATGCTCGCTCATATTTTTCTGATTATTTCCTTCATTTTGTGAACCCTGAAACCGAAAGCAGCGCCTTGTTCAATTATAAGCCTTCAGACGCATCAGCATCTCGTCGAAATCGACCTGATGCGCATCGAACTCGGGACCGTCGATGCAGACAAACCTGGTCTTGCCGCCTACCGTCACACGGCAGGCACCGCACATACCGGTACCATCTACCATGATGGTGTTGAGCGAGGCGATGGTCGGTACCTCATACTTTCGTGTCAGCTCCGAGACAAACTTCATCATGATGGCCGGTCCGATGGTGACGCAGAGATCGACTTTCTCCCGCAAGATCACCTTTTCCACTCCCTGCGTGATCAATCCTTTCTCACCATAGGAGCCGTCGTCGGTCATGATGATCACCTCGTCGGAGTGGGAACGAACCTGATCCTCCAGAATGATCAGATCCTTTGAGCGGGCGGCCAGCACTGAGATCACTCTGTTACCCGCCTGCTTCATCGCTTCGATGATCGGCAGCATGGGGGCAACACCTACACCACCGCCGGCACAGACCACAGTGCCGAACTTTTCAATGTGGGTCGCCTTGCCCAGTGGTCCGACCATGTCGGTGATGTAATCACCCACCTCCAGCTGGCATAATTTCTCCGACGACTTACCCACGCGCTGGATCACCAGTGTGATGGTTCCCTTTTGCGGATCGGCTGAGGCAATGGTGTAGGGGACCCGTTCCCCCTTTTTGCCTACGCGTACAATGACGAAGTGTCCTGCCTGGCGGCTTCGCGCAATGAGCGGTGCTTCCACCTCAAACTTCACCACCCTGTCCGAGAAATACTCTTTCCCTACAATCTTGTTCATCTTGGTACCTGTTTCTGATTTCGATGTGTAATTTCTAGTGCAAAAATAGCATAATTCTCCGGGCTTGGAATGTTATTCTGGAAAGAAAATGAAACAAATTGAAACCGGCTCGCGAATCGGGAGCCGCCATACACAAAAATGAGGTGATTGTTTGTAGCTATTAAACCTTTTGGTTATCTTTGTGTCTTACAATCACCCGAACCCTTTTGGTTTCGGTTTCTATCGGGGCTGTTTGGCTTTGACAGCGGGTAGAAGAGGTTTGTAAGCATGCAGTGCGCGGTCCGTCGGCACTTTAATCCCGGCAGACAAACAAGTAACTGGCAATAACAATTACGCTCTTGCTGCGTAACCGAAGTACAGTAGGTTAATCGCTTCATTCTGCCACCAGGTGGCGGAACAAGACATCACCCGGAAGCTGTGGCTTCGAAGCGTTCCGATCAGGTGGTGCAGGTAAATCGGAGATAGGTTGGGTGAGGCTTCGGCACCCTTCCGAAAATTTAGAAGATAAGGATTGAGTATGATGGCTTCAGTCGCGCTCTTTCCCGACAACACAAATGAAGCTAAGCATGTAGAAAGCAAATTGCTTCCTCGTTTGGACGAGGGTTCGACTCCCTCCAGCTCCACGATTCACACTGAAAGGCAGCCATTGCCCCAGTAAAAATGATTGCCCGGAACATGCCGTTAATTGGCGCCGTTCCGGGCTTTTTTTGTTCAATGCGCGTGTTTCAGATATAAGAACAGCGCACAGAAATTGATCTGTGCGCTGTCTGTTGCTATTTTGATGCAGGGTTACCTGTTGCGATTGTTGTTTCTGTTGTTCCTGTTGTTCCTGAAGTTGATGACCTCTTTCTGGATAAAATCCCTTTCGGCCTGTTGTGCCCTGTATAGCTTTTCCGGGGTGAGCACCTTTTCAAATTTAGGGGCATACTCCTTTTCCAGTGCCGCCTCTTTCATCTTTAACTCCACATCATCCTCCAGCATTTTTTTGTATTCCTCGTCTGAGATGTTGCTGTTTTCCTTGATGCGTTGCACTTTCTCCCTGTGTATCCGGTGTAATTCGAATTTCTTTTTTGTCAGTTCGCTGTTCAGCGGGAAATACTTATCGGCTTCCGCCTTGCTGAGCCCCGCTTCACGCTGTATAAACTCTTTTTTACGTTTTTCGTAATCGGCCATATTCATCTTTTTCTCCTGCGCGCTCAGGGTCACCACCTGCATCGGTAACAGAATCAGACAAATCAGGAATATGATATCTCTTTTCATAGCTCTTCTTTAAATGAGTTGGATCATCGATTCAATTCAATTCAAATAATACAGATCGTACATATAATCAAAATAGCCTTCTTCCGCCAGCTCATCCTCCAGGTACTGGTAGAACTCCTCTTCGGTGATCTGTACCGTTGACCAGTAATTTTCTGTCGGAGAGGAACCATTTTCGGGAGAAGTCTGAACCACCGACTGACGGGATGCCATGTTGCCACTCTCATTCTCTCTGGTCACAAATTGGATGGTGATGTACAGACCGACAAACATCGCTGCCATGTAAACCCAGGGTTTCACCTTGTCCCAGAGAGGCACCGTGCGCGGAGGAACGATCGCTTTCTCAGGAAGACGACTCATTATCTCTTCATTAAATCGGGCGAAATAGTTGTCAGGAACTTTAAACGGATTTCGGGTTCGATCTATTTCTTCTAATTTGTTGAAATGAGACTTCATACGATATATATTTGATGTTCATGCACTTTTTATATTCCCTTAGCAGACGCTACTGTTGAATAGACCTGCTACCAGAGAAAAGGTTTAATTGTTTTCATCTAAAAACTTTTCAATTTTTTTTACGGCATGATGATAGGATGCCTTCAGTGCACCCACCGAGGTGCCGAGGATTTCAGACATCTCATCATATTTCATCTCATCGAAGTATTTCATCTGAAAAACAAGTCGCTGTTTTTCCGGTAGCGTAAGGATCGCTTTCTGTAACTGAAGAGTTATCTCATCGCCATCAAAATATTCATCGCTCTCCAACACGTTGATCAGGAATGAATCATCTTCATCGATCGAGATATTGTTCTGGCTGCGCTTCTTGTTCAGGAACGTGATGCTCTCGTTGATGGCAATGCGATAAAGCCAGGTGGTTAGCTTGGCATCCCCCCTGAAGTTATCCAGGTTCAACCAGGCTTTCAGAAATACATCCTGGAGGATGTCATCGGCATCATCGTGCGAGAGCACCATCTTACGTATCTGCCAGTAGAGCCGTTCACTGTATGCAGCAACCAGACTGGCAAACCCTTCCCTTACGGTGCGCGGATCCCGTAGTGCTTCAAGTAAGGTTTCCTCGTTAATCATTTCCATAGGTGTGGCATTCAAGGCAAAGGTAACTATTTTTTGCTTCCCGCTCGAATCGCATCTCCATTTTCAAACCATCGCACAAAATCACCCGCGGCCTCCTCGTTTTCCAGCCACCATTGTAGTGATTCCGGGTAGTATGAGACACTGATGTAACGGCAATAGGTTTCGTAATAGTCCGACTGTTCAATGTGGGTGAAGAAAGGAATGTAATAGGTCCATAGAATGCCCTCCTTCGGACCGATGCTTTCCGCTTCAAGCACTTTCATGATTGAGCGGTTCACGCTTGCGAACAGCAAAAAAGGATCAGCTTCGTCGTCCCCGGTCTGGAGTGAGTCGAGAGTGGCCTGAATGGCCTTGTAAACAAGACCGCGATCAAGTCCGTCCTCTGGCGTGAGCGGTGGTATTGCTTCGGCCTGTTGCGTTTGTGCAGGTCTGTTGCGTATCATCTGTTGCTGAATGAATGAGCGTTGTACCGGTTCCGCTCTCTCTCTGATAGACATTGTTTGCAGCATCTCCTCGAAGGCGTTCTTCGATCGTTCACTGTCTGGCTCCAAGAGGAGAAACATTTGAAAAGAGAGGATGCTCTGAACCCATAACCCACTGTCTTTCAGCAGATAGGCGTTCAGCAAAAATGCACCGCTCTGACTCTTGTCCAGGTCGATTGCCCTGCTGACATGCAACAACGCTTTCTCCTGTTCACCACTCTTGTAATAGTTCAGTGCCAGGTTAAAGTGGAGCAGATATCCCTCACCATATCTCTTCAATCCCTCCTGGAGGAGCGCGATGGCATCTTCAGAACGATCGGTTTTCATGAGTGCCTCGCTTTTCACTGCACAGGCCCCTGGTCCCAATTTCTCATCATCGCTATTGATCACCTCACTGCTGTACTTTTCGGCACCGGCATAATCTTCCATTTCGAGAGAAGTAAGCGACATCTCATATACCGCTTGCATCAGTCCGGGGTCGTGTGCCAATGCCTCCCGGTATTTTGCCATTGCCTTTTCATATTCCCCCTGGTCATGCAAAGCCACTCCTTCATCCACCAGTTGCTGTGCGGTTGATTGCTGTCCCGACAGGAGAGTGGGGAGGCTTATCATTAAAAAAGTGAACAATATGAATCTCTTGTACATAGTCTGTTTACTGTTTTCTGTTGTACCTTTTCTTGTACCTTTCCTGTATTCCGGTTGGTCTGATGATGCAATGTCATCTTCTGTGACAAATAAAAACGAACCGTTCAGTGGGTAAAAGTAAGCAAAAAATAGTGCCTGCAAATATTTTCCCATTGATTTTCCTCTTTTTTGTAACACGAATAAACATATGGCAATGGCAAATATAATTTTTTTTACATTTTTCTGTTGCAAAGATTGGCGTACATTTGTCGGGCCAAAAAGACCCAATTGAAATAACGATGCAATACAACCAGGTACTGTTCAAGTGTGATCCCTATAGCGAGCTGGTCACAGATATCCTTTCCGCGCTACTGGCAGAGATAGGGTTTGAATCATTTGTGAGAGGAGATGAGGCGTTGGAGGCCTACATCCCACAACCTCTCTTTAACCCGGAGAAGATCCAGGAGGTCGTGTCCTCATTTCCAGTGGATGCTGAGATAAGCTACACCTTCCACACTTTAGAGGAGAAAAACTGGAACGAAGAGTGGGAGAAAAATTATTTTCAACCCATCACAATCAACGATGAGTGTTGTATTCACAGCTCATTTCACCAACCGCAGGGGTTCTTCCGTTACAGTATCATGATCGATCCCAAGATGGCGTTCGGTACCGGACATCACCAGACTACACGCCTGATTATAAATGAGATACTAACAATGGAACTGACACGGAAAAGCGTGCTTGATATGGGGTGCGGTACCGGTGTGCTGGCCATCCTGGCCGCGATGAAAGGGGCCGGTCGGGTGACAGCCATCGACATCGAAGAGTGGGCTTACAACAATGCACGGGAGAATATAGCGTTGAACGGTACCACTTCCATACAGCTGCTTCGAGGGGGGGCTGAACGATTGGGGCAGGAGCAGTTCGATCTGATCTTTGCCAACATCAATCGCAACATCCTGTTAGAGGATTTACCTCAATATGAAGCTGTACTGAAAAATGAGGGCATGATCATTATGAGCGGATTTTACCTGGATGATCTCCCCTCTATCAGGTCAAAAGCGGAAGAGCTGGGACTCACATTCGATCATTTCGCGGAGATGGATCATTGGGTAGCTGTAACTTTTGTAAAGAAGTGAAAAAAGGTTTACCTTTGCAGCTTGTTACACAATTTTAGGTTATTGACAGAATGGAATGGTTAGTAGAACTGGTTAGTGGCCCGGGGATTGCACACTCGATCCTGATCCTGGCGGTGGTGATTGCAGTGGGACTGCTGCTGGGTAAGATAAAAATTTTCGGGATCTCATTGGGTACTACCTGGATCCTCTTTTTCGGTATTTTTCTTGGTCACCTGGGATTTCAGATTGAGCCCGAACTGCTCAATTTCCTGAAAGAGTTCGGACTGATACTTTTTATCTTCTCTATAGGTATGCAGGTTGGCCCCAGCTTCTTCTCCTCATTCAAGCAGGGGGGGATCACACTCAACCTGTTGGCATCCGGTGTGGTGCTGCTTGGGGTAACCATCACCATCGTGATCCACCTGATTACCGGACTGCCTATCGCTACCATGGTGGGGATCCTCTCAGGAGCGGTAACCAATACACCCGGACTGGGTGCCGCACAGCAGACCTTTTCCGATGCAACCGGTGCCACCGATCCGACCATCGCCACCGCATATGCTGTTGCCTACCCTCTGGGGGTGGTGGGCATTATCCTCTCACTGCTTCTCTTACGCTATATCTTTCATATCAATATGGCAGAAGAAAACAACCAGCTGGATCAGCTCAATGAATCGAGACAGACCGAAGCTCAGATGTTCTCCCTCAGTGTGCTGAACCCAGCCATCATGGGGAAAACCATCGGGGAGATCAAAAAGCTGCTGGACCGTGAGTTTGTGATCTCCCGCGTGTTGCACACACAGTCTGGTGAGCTGGTTGTTCCACAGACAGATACAAAGCTTCTGGAGGGAGACAAGCTGTTGGTGGTCTCTAACCTGAAGAATATTGAAGCAATTGAAGCATTGATCGGTAAACGGATCGACATGAACAGGGAGGAGTGGCAAAAACTGGACTCCCACCTTGTGTCGCGCAGGATTGCCATCACCCGCCCGGCTATCAACGGACGTTCCATCGGTAGCCTGCGCCTGCGGAACCTTTTTGGTGTCAACATCACCAGGGTGAACCGTGCCGGGGTAGATCTGATCGCCGACACGCGGCTGCAGCTGCAGCTGGGCGACCGTGTTACCGTGGTCGGTTCGGAGGAGGCTATTGCCAGCGTGGAGAAGTATTTGGGTAACTCATTGAAGAGACTGCGTGAACCCAACCTGATCTCCATCTTCATCGGCATTGCCATTGGTGTACTGGTGGGTAGCATCCCTTTTATGATCCCCGGCATCCCGCAGCCGGTGAAGCTGGGTCTTGCCGGAGGCCCGCTCATCGTTGCCATCCTGATCAGCACGTTCGGCCCCAGATACAAACTGGTCACCTATACCACCATGAGTGCCAACCTGATGTTGCGTGAGATCGGCATCGCCATCTTCCTTGCCTGCGTAGGGCTGGGGGCAGGAGGCAACTTCGTGGAAACGGTTCTCAACGGTGGCTACCTGTGGATTGGCTATGGGGTGATCATCACTCTCTTACCGCTCCTGATCATTGGTCTGATCGGTCGCAAGGTTTGCAAGCTGAACTACTACACCCTGATGGGTCTGATCGCGGGAAGCATGACCGACCCGCCGGCACTGGCCTATGCCAATGCCAGCGCCGGCAATGATGTACCTGCCGTGAGCTATGCAACAGTTTATCCTCTCACCATGTTCCTCAGGGTCATCTCTGCTCAGCTGTTGATACTTATTTTTCTCTGAGTGCATTCATCAGCCTGCACAAGATCAATTTTGAAGGTCGCAATCGATTGCACACCATTTTATCCAAATGATCACCGCAAGCGATCTGTTTCGATCTATTTCGTCGTAGATTTGTAGTCGATGACACTAATTTAATACACAGATCATTTCAATGGGATCTCCTCCCGTGACAATGGGCTTAACTAAAGGATCGGAATGGCTCTTCTTACGTTTCAACTCAACTATCATACTACCTGGGGTCAACAGGTATCTCTTTGCGGATCGACACCGGAAATGGGACAGTTCGATGAGGAAAAGGCATTGCCGCTTGAATGCAACGGCGACATGTGGAGTGTGACCGTGCAGATGAAGGCGACCGATACCCTCCATTACTACTACCTGGTATGGCAAGGGGGAAGTGTCATCCGACGGGAGTGGGGCAGTCACCGCCAGCTCCGCGTCATCAAGGGCAAAAAAGCCTATCTGGTGCAGGATCACTGGAAAGATAAGCCCTATCATGCATATCTCTACTCGTCGGTCTTCACAGACAGCATCTGCTTGCATCCAAAAGAACCACTTCCCGAGAAATATTACTCCCGTTCCCTGCTGTTGAACGTGATCTGCCCTTTTGTTTATCGCAACCAGCAAGTGGCTCTTTGCGGAGAAAGTCCGCTGCTGGGTGATTGGGATCCGGTGAAAGCGCTGCCTCTCACCTGTGTGAACAACGGTGAATGGCAGATCATGCTTGATGCCAGCCAGCTACCCGATCGCTCAGCTTATAAGTTTGTGATAGTGGATAGACAAAGTGGGGAAGTGCTGCATTGGGAGGATGGCCCAGACAGGGTTCTGGATGCCAGTGCCGCCAAAGTGGCGGGTGTTGTAAGGGTTGAGATGTCGCTGCAATATCGTTACCCGGGATTCACTTTCAAAGGAACCGGAACGGCTGTGCCACTGTTCTCACTGAGAACAAAACAGAGCTTTGGCATCGGTGACTTTGCCGACCTGCGGAAGATGGTCGATTGGGCATCGATCACCCGTCAACAGATGATACAACTGCTGCCGGTGAACGATACCACCACCACCTGGACATGGAAAGACTCTTACCCCTACAGTACCATATCGATTTATGCCCTTCATCCCATCTACCTGGGATGCAGCGATTACCCGCTGAAAGATAAAAAGAAACAGAGAGCTTTTCTTCAGCAGGCAGCAGCGCTCAACCAACAGAAAGAGATTGATTACGAAAAGGTATTGTTGCTCAAGAGTGACTATACAAAAGAGCTTTTCCATGAAAAGGGCGCAGATGTGCTCGCGTCGGATGAATACAAAACATTCTTTGCAAATAACCAACAGTGGCTCTTTCCATATGCCTGCTACTGCACCCTGCGTGACCGATTTGGTACGGCCAACTTCAGGGAGTGGAACAGCTTCGCTGCATACAATGAGGCCCAACTGAGAGAGATGCTGGCTGCCGATCCTGAGGCAGGAGAAGAGACATGCTACTGGTATTTCGTGCAATACCTTCTACACATACAGTTCTCTTCAGTGAAAGCATATGCCCACACGAGAGGTGTAACACTGAAAGGGGATATCCCGATCGGGATCAACCGAGACAGCATAGAGGCATGGACCTCTCCCAATCTCTTCAACATGGATACGCAGAGTGGTGCACCTCCCGATGATTTCTCATTCTTCGGCCAGAACTGGGGGTTCCCTACCTATAACTGGTATGCCATGGAGAAAGAAGGCTACTCCTGGTGGATCAACCGCTTCAGGAAGATGGCCGACTATTTCGACGCCTATCGTATCGATCATATCCTGGGTTTCTTCCGCATCTGGGAGATCCCGCTACATGCCGTACAGGGATTGCTGGGGTATTTCAGTCCTGCGTTGCCTTACTGGGCCGAAGAGATCAACCGTGCCGGCATTCCTTTTGATGAGGAACGAATGGTACAGCCTTTCATTCATGAACAGTTCCTGCCGGACATTTTTGGCGCGTTGACTGATGAGGTGAAAGAAAGATACCTTGAAGTGTCGGGTTGGCAGCGTTTCAGGCTGAAGAGCTTTTGTGATACCCAGCGAAAGATCAAGCATCTTTTTGAAGGTGAACAGGATGAGAAGTCAATCCGATTGCGCGACGGGCTATATTCGCTTTGCGCTGAAGTGCTCTTCGTAAGAGATCCGCTCGATCATAATCGCTTCCATCCCCGCATCACCGCACAATATTCCTATTCCTATCAATATCTGGATCTGCATGTGAAAGAGGCATTCAACCGTCTCTACAACGATTTCTTTTATCACCGGCACAACTATTTCTGGCGTGAACAGGCAATGAAAAAATTACCGGTACTGATCTCATCCACCCCCATGCTTGTCTGTGGGGAGGATCTGGGGATGGTTCCCGATTGTGTTCCCTCGGTGATGCATGAACTTCAGATACTCAGCCTGGAGATCCAACGGATGCCGAAAGATGGCAGCGTAGAATTCACCAACCTGGAGTGGCTGCCTTATCTCTCTGTCTGCACCACCTCCACACATGACATGTCACCGCTACGGGGCTGGTGGCTGGAGAACAGGGAGGTGACTCAGCGATACTACAACCAGGTGCTGCATCATGAAGGAACAGCACCGGAGGAGTGTACCACTGCCATATGCAGTGAGATCATCGGTGCCCATATGCGGTCGACAGCCATGTGGGTGATCCTTCCCTGGCAGGACTGGATGTCGCTCGATGAGCGGCTGCGCAATCCCGATGTGACGGCCGAACGTATCAATGTCCCTGCCAACCCCGAGCATTACTGGCGTTACCGCATGCACCTCACACTCGAAGAGCTGCTGAAAGAATCTGCATTCAACGAGCGGCTTGCTGAGATGAGTTGCAGAATGTAAAACATCATCCAATTCTATCTGAAAAAAACCACAAAAAAAAGACTGTTCAGCTGAACAGTCTCTTTTTTTGCGGTTATGTGGGGTCACGCCTTTCCGGCACTGCCCAGCACTTTCTCCGTCTTGTGCATGTAAAGCTTCTTCAACTCCTCGCGAGCCGGTCCCAGGTACTTGCGGGGGTCAAACTCAGCCGGCTTGGTGGCTAACACCTCGCGGATGGCAGCAGTCATTGCCAGACGTCCGTCAGAGTCGATGTTGATTTTGCAGACAGCCGACTTGGCTGCTCTGCGCAACTGCTCTTCGGGGATACCGATGGAGTCAGCCAGCTTACCGCCATACTTGTTGATGGTCTCTACATATTGCTGCGGTACAGAAGAGGATCCGTGCAACACGATGGGGAAGCCGGGGATCCGTTTTTCAATCTCTTCCAGGATATCGAAACGCAACGGCGGCGGAACCAGTACACCCTCTTCGTTGCGGGTACACTGTTCAGGTGTAAACTTGAACGCTCCGTGAGAGGTGCCGATGGAGATGGCCAGTGAATCGACGCCGGTACGTGATACGAAGTCAACAACCTCATCCGGTTCGGTATAGGTGTGATGTTCTGCCTGTACATCATCCTCAATGCCAGCCAGCACACCCAACTCACCCTCTACGGTCACCTCATGCTGATGAGCATATTCCACCACTTTACTGGTGAGTGCGATGTTCTCTTCGTAAGGGAGATGTGAACCATCGATCATCACCGATGAGAAGCCGCTTTCGATGCAATCCTTACAGAGCTCGAAGCTGTCACCATGGTCGAGGTGCAACACGATGGGGATCTCGTATCCCAGTTCCTTGGCATACTGTACAGCCCCCTGTGCCATGTAACGCAACAGCGTTTGGTTGGCATACTTGCGGGCACCGCTGGAGACTTGCAGGATCACGGGTGATTTGGTTTCCACACAGGCCGATATGATGGCCTGCAGCTGTTCCATGTTGTTGAAGTTAAAAGCCGGAATGGCGTAACCGCCATCTACCGCTTTCTTAAACAACTCTTTCGAGTTTACAAGACCCAATTCTTTATAACTTACCATAAGCTTATTTTTTAATTTGGATGATCATCGTAGTTCAGTTTGATATCACAAAAATACGATTAAATCTGCAATTAATGAAATTATTTACCCAAAGAGTGAAGAAAGATTTAAAAAAAAACAGACCATCAGGTTGCTTTTTTTATTTTTCTCTCTATTTTTGTAGTTGTCCGGTCAGCTGTCTTTTATTCCTGTTATGAGGATTCATCTGACAGTATCTATTGCCTTAACAAAATTATTATAACAATCAAAATTTTACATTACTATTATGATTATTGGAATACCGAAAGAGATCAAACCACAAGAGGGCAGGGTAGCCATGACTCCCGCAGGAGTGATGGAGCTGACCCGTAGAGGGCATACCGTCTATCTGCAGAAGGGTGCCGGTGAAGGCAGCAATCTGCCCGATGAGCGTTATCAGCAGGCGGGAGCCATGATATTGGATACCATTGAGGAGGTATATGCTGCTGCCGACATGATTGTAAAAGTGAAGGAACCAATGGAGCGTGAATATCGGCTGATCCGGAAAGGACAGCTGCTCTTTACCTACTTCCATTTTGCCTCCAACAAGCAACTGACCGGAGCCATGATGGAAAGCGGTGCCATATGCATCGCCTATGAGACGGTGATGGACCGGCAGGGAGCACTGCCACTGCTCACCCCTATGAGCGAGGTGGCCGGCCGGCTCTCGATACAACAGGGAGCAAAATACCTGGAGAAACCTCAGGGTGGCAAAGGGGTGCTGCTGGGAGGTGTGCCGGGTGTCAGCTCGGCCGAAGTGGTGATCATCGGTGCCGGCGTGGTAGGACACAATGCAGCACTGATGGCAGCCGGTCTGGGCGCCAATGTCAAATTGCTGGATGTCAACCTGAACCGACTTCGCTACCTCTCCGAGGTGCTCCCCTCTAACGTGAAGACGCTCTATTCCACAGAGATGTCAATCAGAGAATCACTCCGGAGTGCCGATCTGGTGATAGGAGCCACTCTGATTGTCGGCGCCAGGGCACCTCACCTGGTGTCACGAGAGATGCTCAAAGAGATGACTGCCGGTACGGTGATGATCGATGTCTCTGTGGACCAGGGAGGCTGTTTCGAAACAACCCATCCCACTACCCATATCGACCCGATTTATGAGGTGGATGGCATCATCCATTACTGTGTGGCCAATATACCGGGTGCGGTACCTGTCACCTCCACCCGGGCATTGACCAATGCCACACTGCCCTATGTGACCAGACTTGCTGAATATGGATGGGAAGAGGCCTGCCGGCGATATGAGGATCTCAGGCAGGGCCTCAACATCCTCCATGGAGAGGTGGTCTATAAAAATGTTGCTGATTCGCTGGATCTGCCCTACAGGGAGCTTCAGTGGTAGCGGTATCAATGTAACTTAGAATATCTTTATACAGCACCCATATCACAGCATCACTATGGAAATGGAAATCAAAAGAGAAACCACTAAATACAACTGGTTCAGCATGTTCTGGGAAGGTTTCACCAGCATGAGCCGCATGAGTAAGACCCTCTGGATCGTGGCCATCGTGAAGCTGATCATCATGTTTTTCATCCTGAAGCCATTCTTCTTTCCCAACCTGTTGGATACGAACTACGAGAATGAGGCTGACAAAGCAGAACATGTGCGCACCGAGCTCTTCAGGAAAGCGCTCGCAAACGAATAAACCAAACCAATTGAACCAACAAACATAAAAATTATATTTATGGATCTATTAAGTGCATCTGCAGTAAACTGGTCGAGGGCGCAATTTGCGCTGACAGCCGGTTATCACTGGCTGTTCGTTCCGCTCACCATCGGACTGGGTCTCATCATGGCCATCATGGAGAGTCTCTACGTGAAAACAGGGGACCTGAAATGGAAAGCAGCTACCAAGTTCTGGCAGAAAATCTTCGGAATCAACTTTGCCATCGGCATCGCGACCGGCATCATCCTCGAGTTTCAGTTCGGCACCAACTGGTCCAACTACAGCTGGTTCGTGGGTGATATCTTCGGCGCACCCCTCGCCATTGAGGGAATCTTAGCTTTTTTCCTGGAGGCTACCTTTGTCTCCATCATGTTCTTCGGATGGAACAGGGTCAGCAAAAAAATGCACCTGACATCCACCTGGCTGGTTTTCGTGGGTGCCTCCCTCTCTGCCTTCTGGATTCTGGTGGCAAACGCCTGGATGCAATATCCCGCTGGCATGGAATTTAATCCCGATTCGGTACGCAACGAGATGAACGATTTCTGGGCAGTAGCGTTCTCCCCTGTGGCTTACAACAAGTTCCTCCACACCACCTTCTCCTGCTGGGCCGTGGGTGCCGCCTTTGTGGCTGCCATCTCAGGATGGTACCTGCTGAAAGGGCGGCATGCCGACTTCGCCATCAAGAGCTTGAAGATCGGCTCGCTGGTCGGGCTGGTCTCTTTCATCATGCTGGCGGTCACCGGTGACGGTTCTGCCTATCACGTGGCACAGAAGCAACCCATGAAGCTGGCGGCCATGGAGGGTCTCTACAAGGGTACCGAGGGCGCCGGACTGGTGGCCGTAGGCATGCTCAACCCTGCCAAGGAAAAATACAACGACGATGTGGACCCCTATATCTTCAAGATTGAAATTCCAAAGTTGCTTTCACTGCTGGGTTACAGGAATATCAACGCCTTTGTGCCCGGCATTGTGGATATCATTGAGGGTGGTTACACCCTTCCTGACGGAACCACGTCCCTCTCTTTTCAGGAACGACGGGAGAGAGGGTTGAAAGCCATTCAGGCGCTGGCTGACTACCAAACAGCAAAAAAGGAGGGACGTGATGCCGATGCCGCTAACCATGAGACCATCCTGCGGGAGAATTATGCCCACTTCGGATATGGATATCTCGAGACGGAAGAGGAGCTGATCCCCAACATCCCGCTCACCTTCTACAGCTTTCACCTGATGGTGATGATTGGGTTGTATTTCATCCTCTTCTTCGTGATCATGCTTTACTTCCTTTATAAGAAGGATATGGTCAACAGTCGCTGGTTGCAGTATGTGGCCCTCTGGAGCCTCCCACTGGCCTACCTTGCCTCTCAGTTGGGATGGGTGGTGGCCGAGGTGGGGAGACAACCCTGGACCATCCAGGATATTCTGCCGGTACAGGCAGCCTCCTCGGCAATATCTGCTCAGAATGTGATCACCACTTTCATCCTCTTTGCCGTACTCTTCACCAGTCTGCTGGTTGCAGAGGTGACCATCATGGTGAAACAGATCAGGAAAGGACCCGATAGTGAAGAGCTGAATAGTTGATTTCATAAAGATTGAACGGATTAAAAGAATAATATTATGATCACTTACGAATTTCTGCAACAATATTGGTGGTTCATCATGTCGCTGCTCGGCGGATTACTGGTGTTCCTGCTATTCGTTCAGGGTGGACAGTCCATGCTACACTCCCTCTCCCGGAAAGAAGATGAGAAAAGGCTGCTGGTGAATGCTCTCGGCAGGAAATGGGAATATACGTTCACCACTCTGGTTACCTTTGGGGGTGCTTTCTTTGCCTCCTTTCCGCTTTTCTATTCCACCAGCTTCGGGGGGGCCTACTGGGCATGGATGATCCTGCTCTTCTGCTTCGTGCTGCAGGCAGTATCTTACGAGTTTCAGTCGAAACCAGGTAACATCTTTGGTGCCGGTGTCTATCGCAATTTTCTCTTTGTGAACGGTCTGCTCGGCACCTTCCTGTTGGGCGTGCTGGTCGCCACTTTCTTTACCGGATCAGAGTTCAGCATGAGTAAGGGTAATATCGCAGGATTGGGCACAGTTGGTCCGGTAATCAGCCAGTGGCAGAACCCGCTGCACGGGCTGGAGCTGCTGGGTAACCCGCGCAACCTGGCACTGGGATTGGCCATCTTTTTCCTGGCACGTACACAGGCGAGTCTCTTTTTTGTGAATCGTCTCAGTCACGAGACCCTGGAAAAACGCTCCCGCAAGTTCGTGTTGTTCAACGGACTCCCTTTTGTGGTCCTTTTTCTGATCTTCCTGATCTGGACTCTTTTAGCAGATGGGTATGCCGTAGATCCCGTCACCCAGGAGATCTACATGGAAAAGATGAAATACCTGCACAACTTCATTGAGATGCCCCTGGTGATGGTTCTCTTCCTCCTGGGGGTGATAGCCGTTCTTTACGGCATCATACGAACCGTTTTCAGCTCCTCTTTCAAGAAAGGAGTCTGGTTCTCCGGCGCAGGAACCATTCTCACGGTGACCATGTTGCTGCTTGTTGCCGGCTATAACAACACAGCCTTCTATCCCTCGTCGGTCGATCTGCAAAGTTCACTGACACTCCAGAACTCCTCTTCCAGCGAGTTTACCCTCTCAGTGATGGCAGTGGTGTCGCTCCTGGTACCGGTGGTGGCTGCCTACATCTTCTATGCCTGGCGAGCGCTTGAGCGTAAGAAACTGAGCCTGGACGATCTGAACAGCGACGGCCATACCTACTAAGCTGTTTGAATCCTGAAACAAAAGGGTGGGTGCTTCTCTCTGCATCCCCCTTTTTTCATTTCGGCCGCTCATTTTCACCGGGCATTATGGTCTGATGTCGATAAATAAGTGTAATTTTGCAATAGAATATAACAGCTTTGTTTATGGAGAGAAGATTTTTCCTGTTGCCGCTCTGCTCTCTGCTGCTTGTTGCCGCGTTCTTAATCACCTCCTGCGGTGAGAAGGGAAGCAGCACCTGCCGGGCAACCAACAGTCTGACTTTAGACACCATCCTGGTCGAGTCACGCCAACACCTCGATGGCGATACAGCCAGTCCCTACTGTGACATCCGTCTGGAGTTTATCTATCCGGTCAGCAGTCAGGAGACAAACCTGGATACCCTGCAGCAGTACTTCGTAACGGCATTCTTCGGACAGGCATATGAAGGTCTCGATCCAGCCAGCGCTGTCGAGACTTACGTAAAGAACTATGTGGAGAACTACATCCATGATGCGGCCATATACCGCGAAAATGCAACAATACCGGGTAGAGCGGGTGAGCAGGTGGAGGAGCTCCATGACCATGACCAGAATGGGGATACCCTTTCCGATAGCTTCTACTCCTATTACGAAAGCATCTCAGATACCATCATCTACAACCGTCATGGGTTGATCTCCTTCCAGGTGAGACAGTCGAACAACAAGGGAGGAGCTGCTGCTTACCAGCTCTATAGCAACCATGTCTTCAACCTGAAGCGGGGCGCTCCTGTAATTGAGAGTGATCTCTTCAAGGCAGGATATGATACGGCATTGCGCAACGTGATCATCGCCTCGCTTCTCGAACAGAATGGGGTGAAGAGCGTTGAAGAGCTGGAAGAGCTGGGCTTCTTTGGCATCCGCGAAATAGTGCCAAACAAAAACTTCCTGCTCAACGACGAGGGGATCATCTATACCTTTAACAAAGGTGAGTATTCGGCATATCAACTCGATGCACCTGAGATTCTGATTCCCTACGGATCCATCCGATCCCTGTTGAGAGAACAAAGTGTTGCATCCAAACTGGCCGACCAGAAGTGAAAGAGATCCTGACCTATTTCCCAACCCTGACCGATCTACAGATCAGGCAGTTCGAAGCAATTGGCGACCTCTACAAAGAGTGGAACAGCAAGATCAATGTGATCTCACGCAAAGATATTGACAACCTCTACCTGCATCACCTGCTTCACTCGCTGGCCATCGCCAGGTATGTGACTTTCGCCAATGGTACCCGCATCATGGATGTGGGTACGGGAGGCGGATTTCCCGGCATCCCGCTGGCGATCCTCTTCCCTGCGTCACACTTCCTGTTACTCGACAGCATCGGGAAGAAGATCCGGGTTGTAAGGGAAATAGCGGAGGCCATTGGTCTGACCAACGTGGAGGCGATCCAATCACGTGCCGAGGAGGAGAAAAGAAAATTCCACTTTGTGGTGAGCCGTGCAGTGATGCCGCTGCCTGATCTGATCCGTATCATCCGGAAGAACATCGCGAAGGAACAGATCAATGCACTGCCCAACGGCATCATCTGTCTGAAAGGGGGTGAGCTGACTGCAGAATTGCATCCATTCCGGCAGATAGCCGAAGAGGTTGCCCTCAGCAACTACTTCAGTGATCCCTTTTTCCAGACAAAAAAGCTGGTTTATGTACCTTTGGGCTGAACAATCGTATGAACCATAATTGAGATTTGCATGAAGATCAAAACATTTGAATTCAATCCCCTGAGAGTCAATACTTATATCCTCTCCGATGAGACAAAGGAGTGTGTGGTCATCGATGCGGCTTGTTATTATGCCGATGAACAGGAGTTGCTGCTCAACTATCTCCTGGATCATGACTTTGTGGTGAAGCACCTGATCAACACCCATCTCCATTTCGACCATATCTTCGGTGTGAATATGCTTGCAAACCGCTTTGGGCTTCCTCTTCGCTATCATCGCGACGATGATTTTCTTTTGGAAGATATCCCCTCACAACTGCAGCTTTTCGGATTCCCCTCCACCAATAGCGATTTCCGACCAATCAATGGTGCATATCTACAGGAGGGAGAGCGAATCACTTTCGGAAACAGCAGCCTGCAGGTGATACATGTTCCAGGACACTCTCCCGGCAGTGTCGCTTTCTACGAGGCTGAAGCCGCTGTCGTGATCAGTGGTGATGCTCTTTTCTATTCCAGCATCGGTCGTACCGATCTGCCACGCGGCAATTATGAAACGCTGATCGACAGCATTCGCCATAAGCTCTACACCCTCCCAGGGGAGACGCTGGTCTATCCCGGTCACGGTCCCTCAACCTCCATAGCGTTTGAAAAACGGCACAATCCGTTTGTCAACATGAATGAAAGTGAAAGAAACAAATAATCAATATATAGCAATGGAACATTTCAAAAAACGTCATATCGGCATCAGTGAATCCGATAAAAAGCTGATGCTGGAAACACTGGAACTGAACAGCATGGATGAGCTGATCGATCAGACCATCCCCCGTGACATACGACTGCAAACACCCCTTTCTCTGCCTCCTGCTCTCACAGAACAGGAGTTTGCCGAGGAGATCGAACGCTTTGCTGCCCGTAACAAGGTCTATACCTCCTACATCGGTATGGGCTGGTATGATACCATCACACCGGCACCCATCTATCGCAACGTTTTTGAAAACCCGGTATGGTACACCTCCTATACACCTTACCAGGCAGAGATCTCACAGGGGCGACTGGAAGCGCTCCTGAACTTCCAGACAATGGTGAGTGAGCTGACAGCACTGCCACTATCCAACAGCTCACTGTTAGACGAGGCTACCGCAGCGGCGGAGGCAGCCACCATGATGTATGGTCTGCGCAACCGTGATCAGGTGAAACAGCATGTGGAGACCCTCTTCGTTGATCAGAATATTTTCCCTCAAACCCTCGCCGTGTTGCGCACGAGAATGCAACATGCAGGTATCGAGATTGTTACGGCAGATTACAAAAGCTTCTCTTTCGACAAACCTTGCTTCGGTGCGATTGTGCAGTATCCCAACAGCAACGGCAGTGTGGAGGATTATCGTGCATTTACGGAGAAAGCGCACGCAGCCGACTGCAAGGTGGCTGTGGCAACCGACCTGATGGCGCTGGTGCTGCTCACACCGCCGGGAGAGTGGGGCGCCGACATCGCTTTTGGAAGTAGCCAGCGCTTCGGCATCCCCATGTTCTACGGCGGTCCCTCTGCCGCTTTTTTTGCCACCCGCGAAGAGTATAAACGTTCCATGCCGGGTCGCATCATCGGTATCTCGAAAGATGCCTACGGCAGGGAAGCACTGCGCATGGCTCTGCAAACACGGGAGCAACATATCAAACGGGAGAAAGCCACTTCCAACATCTGTACCGCTCAGGCATTGCTGGCAACCATGGCATCTTTCTATGCTGTTTATCACGGACCGGAGGGGCTGAAAGGGATTGCACGACGCATCCACTCGCTCACCTCACATGTCAGCGACGAATTGCAGACAATGGGTTATCGCCAGCTGAACGAGAGCTTCTTCGATACCCTCACCATCGCCCTTCCGGAGAGCATCACCGAGGAGGATATCCGCAACCATGCCGAGATGAGGGAGATCAACCTGCGTTATTACGGAGATGGAAGAGTCGGCCTCAGCATCGATGAAACGACGAACGACTACCGGGTGCATGAGCTGTTGGCTCTCTTTGCCATGGCTGCTGGCAGCTCCAGGGTTTTCATGATCGACGACCTGCCGGAGAAGATCACCCTGCGGGAGGAGCAACTGCGTAAAAGTGAGTTCCTGACACACCCCATCTTTCAACGCTACCATACCGAAACTGAGCTGATGCGATACATCAAGCGACTGGAACGGAAAGATATCTCACTGGCACACTCCATGATCTCACTCGGCTCCTGCACCATGAAGCTGAATGCTGCCTCGGAGCTCCTGCCACTGGGTCTCCCTGCTTTCCAGCGAATCCATCCTTTCGTGCCGGAAGAACAGGCTGAGGGATACAGAGAGATGATTGATGAACTGGAGGATATGCTGACTGAAATCACCGGTCTGGCGGCCACCAGCCTGCAACCCAACTCGGGTGCCGCCGGTGAATATGCGGGACTGATCACCATTGCTGCTTACCAGAAGAGCATAGGCGAGGGGGCACGCAAGGTGGTGCTCATCCCGGCATCGGCACACGGTACCAATCCTGCCAGCGCAGTCCAGGCCGGCTTCAGGCCAGTGACGGTGGCCAGTGATGACCGGGGTAACGTCGATATGGAGGACCTGCGTAACAAGGTGGCACAACACCGGGAGGAGCTGGCCGCATTTATGATCACCTATCCCTCCACGCATGGCATCTTTGAAACAGCGATCCGGGAGATGTGCCGCCTGATTCACGAAGCTGGCGGTCAGGTTTACATGGATGGTGCCAACATGAATGCACAGGTGGGGTTCACCAATCCGGGCACCATCGGTGCCGATGTCTGCCACCTCAACCTGCACAAGACTTTTGCCATCCCTCATGGTGGGGGCGGTCCTGGTGTGGGACCCATCTGTGTAGCGGATCACCTGGTGCCATTCCTTCCGGGACACCCGGTAACGCTCACCACTGAGAACAACACCGTATCGGCTGCTGCCTATGGCAGCGCCGGTGTTCTCCCCATCACCTACGGCTATATCCGCATGATGGGTGCCGACGGATTGAGGGAGGCTACCGAGGTAGCGATCCTCAACGCCAACTACCTGGCGGAGAAGCTGAATAACTCATACGGCATCGTTTATCGGGGTGCTGAGGGCAGGGTAGGTCATGAGCTGATCCTGGAGTGTCGTGGCCTGAAAGAGGTCTCCGGCATCAGCGAGACCGATATCGCCAAGCGATTGATCGACTA